>CBFGUT010000060.1:0-13784 GCA_965652265.1 uncultured Cellvibrionaceae bacterium
GGTATTGTGCCGGAAAAAGACGACCACGAACCGCGCCCGGCGCGCGGCGGCGGCAATCGTCCGCCACCCTATATCCCTCCCCCGGAAAAGTCAGGCCCCGGTTTTGTGGCTGTCTTTGCCCTGCTGTTGGCCCTTGCCGGTATTGGTGGTAGTGGTTATCTCGCCTGGGAGCTGGTTAACGCGCAAGAGGACCTGGCTGAGGCGCGCCAGCGCATTGCCGGCCTGGAGACCCGCCTGAATATTGACTCGGACGAAGCCAGCCAGACTCTGGATCAGATTCAGGACAAACTCAAGTGGGCCGACTCGGAAATCCGCAAGCTCTGGGGGGTGTCGCACGACACCAACCGCAAAAAAATCACCGCCAACGAGGACAGTATCAACAACCTGACCCGCAAGCTGGGGCAGGTGGAAAAAGATGCAGCCAGCGCCCGGGCGGCGGCCACCAGTATGCGCCGCGAGTTGCAGGCCAGCATCGATGCGCTGAAAGGCGATTTGTCCAAAGCGCGCGAGGCGCTGGCGACTCTGGAGACCACCGCCGGTGACCTCTCGGCCCTGCGCGAGAGTATTGACCGGGTAGCCCAGCAGATGCCGGGCCTGCGCGATCTGGCTACCCGCGTGAAAACCAACGAAGAGGCCATCGCCGCCATCGATTCCTACCGCCGCAATATCAACCGCGATATCCTGCAGCTTCGGGAACAGCTGAGTAGTGGAGCGACCGCTACCACGCCTTGACTCTGTCGCCCGGCGGTGGTCTTCCGCCGGGCATTCTCGCCGCTGGTTGTGTAAAATACCGCTTGCCGTGATTAAAAGCCAAGCGAGAACCCCATGACCACCGTGATTCGCCAGAACGACCTCATCGACAGCGTCGCCGACGCGCTGCAGTTTATTTCCTACTATCACCCCGTGGACTTTATCCAGGCGGTACACCGCGCCTATGAGCGCGAGGCCAACCCGGCGGCCAAAGATGCCATGGCGCAAATTCTGATCAATTCGCGTATGTGTGCCATGGGCCATCGTCCTATTTGCCAGGACACGGGCATTGTCACGGTGTTTGTCAGCGTGGGCATGAACGTCCAGTGGGATGCCGAGCTGAGCCTGGAGGATATGATCAACGAGGGCGTGCGGCGCGCCTACAATCATCCGGACAATGTGCTGCGGGCCTCTATCCTGGCGGATCCGGACGGCAAGCGCAGTAATACCGGTGATAACACCCCGGCGGTGATTCACTACACCATCGTGCCCGGCGATAGCGTGGATGTGCATGTGGCGGCCAAGGGGGGCGGCAGCGAGGCCAAAACCAAATTTGCCATGCTCAATCCCTCCGATTCAGTGGTGGACTGGGTGTTGGACATGGTGCCCAAAATGGGTGCCGGCTGGTGTCCGCCGGGCATGCTCGGCATCGGCATCGGCGGCACGGCGGAAAAGGCTATGCTGCTCGCCAAGGAGGCGCTGCTGGATCCGGTGGATATTCAGGACCTGCAGGCGCGGGGTGCTGGCAATCGGGCCGAGGAATTGCGTCTGGAACTCTATGAGAAGGTTAACCGTTTAGGCATTGGCGCCCAAGGGCTGGGTGGTTTGACCACGGTGCTGGATGTGAAGGTGAAGGATTATCCCACCCACGCCGCCAATAAGGCGGTGGCCATTATTCCCAACTGCGCTGCCACCCGCCACGCGCACTTTACTCTCACCGGAGAGGGGCCGGCACTGCAGACGCCGCCGAATTTGGAAGATTGGCCGGAAGTGACCTGGGAAATGGGGGACAGTGTGCGCCGGGTGAACCTGGACACGGTTACCCGGGATGAGGTCAAGTCCTGGCAGCCGGGTGATACCCTGTTGCTGTCGGGCAAGATGCTCACCGGGCGCGATGCCGCCCACAAGAAAATGACTGATATGCTGGCTCGAGGTGAAAGCCTGCCCGTGGATCTGACCGGACGTTTTATCTATTACGTGGGGCCGGTGGATCCGGTGCGCGATGAAGTGGTGGGCCCAGCGGGCCCCACCACCGCCACCCGCATGGACAAGTTCACGCGTACCATGCTGGAACAGACGGGCCTGCTGGGGATGATCGGCAAGGCCGAACGCGGTCCCGCGGCTATTGAGGCCATTCGCGACAATGAGTCGGTTTACCTGATGGCCGTGGGGGGTGCCGCTTACCTGGTGGCCCAGGCCATTAAGTCAGCCAGGGTGCTGGGTTTCCCGGAGCTGGGTATGGAGGCCATCTACGAGTTTGAGGTCAAAGACATGCCCGTTACCGTGGCCGTGGACAGCCAGGGGGAATCTGTCCATCAGACGGGCCCCGCGATCTGGAAAGCCAGAATTGAGGAAGGCGTAGTGGCCGTCCGCTGATTGGCTGCAGACTTCTCAGCGGTGGCGTTGCCACCGCTAAATTGCTTTCAATCTCCCCCTCCTCACGGCTGATTATCCCCCGCCTGCAGAGACTGTAACAGCAGTTGCCGCACACACTCCTTGGAAGTGTCATCGGCACAGGAAAAGTCCTCGACCTGCAATTGATGGGTCCTGAGCAATTGGCCCAGACGTCGGCTCGACAATTGAATGGTGATCCGCTCGGGAGTTGGTGTTTTTTGCTGTCGGGACCGGGCCGCAAACATATGCCCCAATGGATGGGGGACGCGTGGGGGTAGCGATAATGAAATACCCATAATCACCCTCGTCTAATGGTAGGCCCAGGCCGGTTGACTGACGGTGGGAGGTTCTTCCCAAAAGGTCGACCAGTTGAGATAGCCCAAAAAGAAGTCGCACTGTAGCTGGCTATCCATCAGCACTTGCCGACACTGTGTCACAGAGCCCCTCCGGGACAGGGGGACGAGCGCTGAAGCCTCCGCGGCATGCAATATCTCTCCTGCCCGTTTTAGCAATTGCTCGGCGTGCCCCACATTGCCCAGACGATGCAGTAGCTGGTGGGTAAAAATGGCAGACAGCGTCAGCTCCACATGCAAGCCGCTGCCCTGATCCAGATTCTCACTGGCACCAGCCAGCTCAAACGCGCATCCGCTGAGCAGTATCGCATCCTGAGGCTCCCGTCGTTGGTAGTGGTGCAGGGCATCTTGCATCCACAGTAGCCACAGCTCTTGTTGCTTGGCTGCCGGCAGTTTTCCTAACTGCCGACGGTGGTAGGGGCACAAAAAATCCATAACCTTCTCTCTGACACCAATTCATGTAATGATAATAATTCTCATTTGCATAGAATGCAAGTGCATTAATCTTTTTGATGGGAAAGTGTGACATCTGTCCGCTGGCGAGACTGGCAGCCGGTGGGGAAGAAGCTGCCCAATGGCAGTAAGTTGGATGAGCGTCAGAGCGATTGTTAATAAGTGTACCCGATAGTGATTCCCCGGAGGGCCGCTTCTATACTGCCGTTGTATTAAAAACGCTAGGAGTGGTGAGGATGAAAAGGTATCTGGGAGTTCGTATTGGCATAGTGATCAGTATAGTGGTGCTGTTATCCGCTTGTGGCGGATCATCGCGACCTGAGCCAAGCGCGGCGAATGAGCTGCGTGTGAGTGTCAATACATCGGCAGGGGGCAGTGCCAGCTCCAGTGGAGTGTCAGTGAATACTGGCGGTACTTTTACTGTGCAGTTTACTCCCAACGCGGGTTTTTACCTTAGTGAGGTCACGGGCTGTCCTGGAACGCTGGAAGGCTTGACTTTCACCGCCTCGTCGATAACCAGCAGATGCACACTCACCGCCCAGTTTGAGCGCTATGAATACTCGATCAATGTCACCACTACAGCAGGCGGTTCGGTGGACCACAGTAGCCTGCAGGTACTCCATGGGGATACGCCGGAAATTGAATTTCATCCCGAAAGCGATTATCGCGTAGCCAGTGTTCAGGGATGCCAAGGGCAACTGCAAGATAGGATCTATACGCTGGATCCCGTGGAAAGTGATTGTGATCTATTAGTCAGTTTTGAGCCACGTCCTGCGGTTCAGGGTGATATTCAATTGCGTGCGCAAGGGCAAGCCATTAAGACATTGGTATTTGAATGGCAGCCACAGCAATGGGCCCTTGAATACCGGCTATACGAGTCCCAAAACGGTGTGGATTTCGAGTTAATCGGTCGGGTAGATAATGATGTCACCCGCCATGAGGTGGCCATCCCTGTGCATTTGGTATCGGATAACGTCTATCGTCTGGAAGCTTGTAACCTGCAAATATGTGAGTATTCAGAAGCTGTCGCCATTTCCAATCTGGAAGAGGCGATTGGCCTGTTGGTACCTGAGAAATATACAGACCAGGAGGTTTCTAACCTTGGTCTTAAAATTGCGCTTTCCGGTGATGGTAAAGTGTTGGCAGCGACTTTACATGGCGAGAGTTGTGGGTTATTGATCCTCTCGGGAGACTTGCTCCAAAATCCCCAACAGCAATGCCTTGATCGACCAACGGGTTTTTACGGAGATTATTACTCAAAAATTGCGCTGTCTCACGATGGTAGTGTTATTGCTGTTAGTGATGCATTAATGGAAGGTGGCGGTGGTGAATCTGCTGCTGGATCCGTTTCAATCTTTGTCAAAGGCGGCGCCGAGTGGACTCTGGTGGATACCTTGCAGCCGGAGACACCGGTAGAGAGCGAGTACTTCGGGGCATCCATGGCTATCTCCGGTGATGGTTCGCGATTAGTCGTGGGTGGAAGGGTTGTTTACTGTGGCGGTTGCTCTCCCGCATTTAACAGTGCTTCAACCAATCGTGCTTTTTATTATGAAAGGGATGGGGATCAGTGGGAGTTAGCACAAATTATTACGGATGATGACTCGCACTACAGCGATTATTTTGGCACTTCCCTGTCAATGTCTGCCGATGGAAACTGGCTGACCTTGGGTGCCCAGGGGTATTCCGGCAATACAGGCAAATTCTATACTTATCAATATCATGAAGGTGCCTGGCAAGAGCGCTGGCAAACAGCCAGCCCGAGTGATAGGGCTTATCAATTTTTTGGGCGTACGACCCTGTCGGCCAATGGCAAAACGCTTTTCGCCATTGGTGGGGGCACGGATTACGATGGTGAAGTTATATATGAATACCTCATGAGTGATGAGGGTTGGGAATTAATGAATATTATTGATCCTCTGGGCTTTAGCGAGCTAGGATTTGGCGCGTATAAGCCTGAAGGTGTGTCTGCGAATGGTGATTATCTGGTGCTAACCTACCATAAAACCGGTTTATTTTATGAGGGAGTGGGTGATGACCGGCACGATTGGGTTGCAGAGGGTAAAGGTACCCTGATAGTACTGTCTAAACAGGACGGTGAATGGCAGGAGGAGGCCTACCTGTCAATGCCTTACGCCAATGAATGGCAGGTTTATGAATTTTTACCGGTGGGTTTATCCCTCGATGCCAAAACACTGGCCGTAGGCGTGAGTCTCGGTAACGGTGTGCGGGAGGTAGAAGACGATTTTGTGTACGGTCCAGACACCACAAACTCAGACGTTTCCGGGGAAATTTATTTGTTTTGACTGTACGGTAGTCCCGCCTTAGGGCGAGGTAGTGAAATTGCCCTTTGCCTGCTATGCGTGCAAACGGTTTTGCTTTGTCGCTCAGGCTGTTACCCTGACCAGTAGTTCCATCAACTCAGGAGGTCATTATGAGTGATTTATATCAGCAAAAGTGCGAAGCCTGTCGTGCCGACTCTCCGCGTCTGGGCGAAAGTGAAATCGAAGGTCTGTTGAAAGACCTGCCCGAGTGGGCGGTGGAATACAGTGATGGCGTGCCCATTTTGACGCGACAATACAGTTTCAAGGATTTTGCCGCGGCATTGGCTTTCACCAATAAAGTGGGCGATTTAGCCGAGGAAGAGCAGCACCACCCTGCGATTCTGACCGAGTATGGCAAGGTGACGGTGAAGTGGTGGACGCATAAAATCAAGGGTCTGCACACTAACGACTTTATTATGGCGGCGAAGACTGACCAGCTATAATCGAGCACCGATCAATAGCGAGAAATGGGCAGGTATCACACTGCAGCCCATTATTCGCGATCTGGGAATTCCCTTTGGGACCTTAACTGGATATGCTGCTGTCGAAATAGAGCTACCACCCTTATCGGAGTTTGTATGATCCCAGGGAGACACCTGCTAATTGGTTTGGCCTTATTACTTATGGGTGCCCACAGTGCCCAGGCATTGACGTCTGCGGAGTTTGATCGCTGTATCGCTGTGCTGGGTGAGCGCGCTCAGGCGGAGGGTATTTCTCCCTCGGTGATTGAGGACAGTCTGGTGCTGGCGAAGCTAAGCCCGCGGGTGCTGGAGCTGGATCGCCGGCAACCGGAATTCACCACCAGCTTCGCCCAGTACTTTAATACCCGGGTCAATGCCCAGCGCATCGAGCAGGGTCGTCGACTGCTGGCCGAACACCGCGAACTGCTGGACCGGCTGGCTCACCAATATGGCGTACCACCCCAGTACCTGGTGGCCTTCTGGGGCTTGGAGACCAATTTCGGCAGTTATTTCGGCCGTATGGCCGTACTCGATTCGTTGGCGACTTTGGCTTGTGATACCCGCCGCAGCGAGTACTTTACCGGGGAATTGATCTCGGCGCTGCGCATTATTGATGAAGGCTCCATTACCGCCGAGCGAATGGAGGGTTCCTGGGCCGGTGCCATGGGACATGTGCAGTTTATGCCCTCGGCTTTCCTGCAGTACGCCGTGGATTACGATGGTGACGGTCGGCGCGATCTCTGGGGCAGTCTGCCCGACGCCATGGCCTCCGCCAGTCACTTCCTCCAGCAACTGGGGTGGGAGACGGGCACTCGCTGGGGGCGGGAAGTGCGCCTGCCCGAGGGGTTTCCCTATGTGCAGGCGGGTCTGGAGTCGCGTCGGACACTGGCGGAGTGGGCGGAATTGGGTGTGCGCCGCGCCGATGGTTCCCCCCTGCCGGTGGTTGAGGGCATGGAGGCCGCCGTGCTGGTGCCCGCCGGTCACCGCGGCCCCGCATTTCTGGTTTATCACAACTTCAATGTCATCATGCGCTGGAACCGCTCTGAATTCTATGCCCTGGCGGTGGGG
Organism: uncultured Cellvibrionaceae bacterium; assembly: GCA_965652265.1. Taxonomy (GTDB): domain Bacteria; phylum Pseudomonadota; class Gammaproteobacteria; order Pseudomonadales; family Cellvibrionaceae; genus Gilvimarinus. Next base: position 7,021 of record CBFGUT010000060.1, read on the forward strand.
CGTCTCGCGGACCGAATCAATGGCGCCGGCGGCCTCTACCAGCCGCCTCCGGAGGACGCGCCCCGCCTGCACCGCGACCAGGTTATCAGCCTGCAGTCTAAACTCAATGAAAAGGGTTTTGAGGCGGGTAAAGCCGACGGCATATTGGGCCCCGCCACTCGTCGCGCCCTAAGCCAATACCAGGCGTCCCAGAATATGATCGCCGATGGGTTCCCGGGGCGGGAAGTTCTTGAGCGCTTGGGCGTCAGTGCGGACGATCAGTGATCAACGAGTCATCGAATCGTCGATGGCTCAGGCTTCTTAATATCAGACATCAGATATCAGCCGCGTAACGCCCTGCGTATCGTCCCTTTTCTACCCCTGTCCCCGATTCGATGATTAGTGATTCGATAAGTCACCCAATGTAAAATACCCTTTACATCCTGGCGAGCTTCCGCTATTCTAAAAATGTAAAACGTACTTTACATATCGCTTAATGCATAAAGGAGGCCCACATGCCCAGGTTTTTGTTGGTAATGATCATAATGTTGACCCTGATAGCCTCGGCCAAAGGGGAGGTGCTGGATATTCGCGAGAGCGGTCAGGGAGAAACACGATTGGTGTTTATCGCCGGCCTGGCGTCCTCGCACGATGTCTGGACGCCCTGGCGGGAGCAATATCAAACGGATTATCGTGTGTTGACCATACAACTGGCGGGCTTTGCCGGGGTGGCACCGCCCGAGCAAAGTGTAACCGACCCGATAGGGCAGGCGGCCGAAGAGCTAAGCGAGCGCTTACGTCAAGACGGTGCCCCGGTCATAGTAGTGGGTCACAGCCTGGGAGGCCAACTGGCTCTACAAGTGGCCAAACGCCTGCCCGAGCAGGTGGACAGTGTGTTGGTGGTGGATTCGCTACCTTTTTTGGCGGCGGTATACTGGCCTCAGGTGAGCTCTACCGATGCCAGTTTGAGGGCAGAGCAGTTGGGGCAGTTTATGCGCCAGCAGGATGAAGCCCCTTTTCGCCAGCAACAGCGGGCCAGCCTGGGGAGGTTAAGTAAAAATCCAGCATTTTTACCCACACTCACGGCCTGGGCCGATGCTTCCGACAAAGCGGTGGTGATCAATACCATGGAAGCGCTCTTGTCCACCGATTACCGAGCCGGCCTGAAGGCGATTGAGGCACCCGTTACGGTCATGTTGGCCTGGGATGGTTCCATGCCTCTGGATCGGGAGGCGCTGGAGGCACTTTACCGTGAACAATATACAGGCGTGGAGTCACTGTCACTGCTGACAGTAGAAGACAGCTATCATTTTATTATGCAAGACCAGCCGCAGGCCTTTGGTGAAGCGCTGGCAGACTTTCTGGAGGATTGAACCATGGCGGGACCGACAACCAAAAAGCAGGCGCTCAAGCGTTACACCCTGAATTTTAGTCTGGTTATGGTGGCCTATGTGGGCATACTGTTTCTATCGCGCTGGCTTTTGAGCTACGGACATATTACCGAGCCCCACTGGCTGCGCGTGCTGGTGGCGGTGGCACCCATGCTGCCCATTTTCTGGGGGGTGCGGGAGGTGTTGATTTTTTCCCGGACCTTTGACGAACTGGAGTGGCGCAAGGTGTCCGAGGCATTGATGATCAGTTTCCTGGTGGTGGGGTTGGGCTGCGCCACCTACGGCATGATGGAGGGAGAACCGGGCTTTCCGCGCATTGGCCTGATTTGGGTGTTCCCGGCACTCCTGGGCGTTTACGGCCTCGCCCTGTGCTATGTGGTAAAAAGGCGCTATTCATGAACAATACCATCAAGGACAGGCGCAAGGCAGCAGGCTGGTCGCAAAGTGATCTGGCGGACATGCTCGACGTGTCCCGCCAGACCATTATCGCCATTGAAAAAGGTAAGTACGACCCATCACTCCCCCTCGCCTTTAAAATCGCGCGGGTGTTTGGTACGAGTATTGAAGACGTATTTACAGAAGAAAGTGAGTAACAGGGTGTTGATCGCTTGACAGGGAAAAGTAAATTTCCATAATTGTCAGCGTTCAGCGTTCAGCGTTCAGCGTTCAGCGTTCAGCGTTCAGCGTTCAGCGTTTTCCGTCCGACATTAACCTTCGTGCCAACGTCAAATACCCCCACCCCAGCCCTGCCCCCGCAAGCGGGGGAGGGAGTTATTCTTTAACGCTCAGAGGTTAACGGCTAGCACTGCGTCCGACATCAGACCTCAGACGTCCGACTTTTAATCACCGTTCAGCGTTCACGCGATTATCCCGAATCACAATACTCTTTTCCCGTTTGTCCATCTGGAATAAGTCCGTGGCTTTGATCAAATCTGAGAGTTTCTTGTAACCGTAATTGATGGGCGAGAAAGAGCTGTTGTTGGAAATGTACTGGCCCACGTGTCCCAGATTGGCCCAGCCCTCGTCCTCGGAGGTCTGCTCCACGGCCGTGCGCAAAAGCTTTACCAGAAAAGCATCGCCACGTAATTCTTTGCGATTTTTCTTGTTGAGCTGTGGTTTGGGCTTGTCAGGCGCATCGTCGGGCTCGTCTTCTTCCACCAGATTCTCTGTATAGATAAACGGTGAGCAGGCGTCCACAAACGGCTGAGGCGTCTTGCGTTCGCCGAAGCCAAACACCGGCATGCCGCTTTCCAGAATGCGCAGCACCAGCGGCGTGAAGTCGCTATCGCTGGTCATTAGGGCGAAGGCGTTGATATGGCCACTGTACAACAGATCCATGGCGTCGATGATCATGGCGGAATCGGTGGCGTTCTTGCCCTTGGTATAGGCAAATTGTTGCACAGGGCGAATAGCGTTGGGGTGCAGGCGCTCCACCCAGCCCGACAAGGACGGGCTTTTCCAGTCGCCGTGGGCGTGGCGCACGTTCACGGTGCCATATTTGGCCAATTCATTGAGTACGCCCTCCACGGCATTGTGGCTGACGTTATCGCAGTCGATCAGCAGGGCGATTTTCAGATGTTTGTCGCCTGTATCCATGGTTGACCTCTGTGGTTATCGGTGCGCGATATAGACGGTGTTGGTCTCCTCGCGCTGGCGAAAGGGGTTGTGGAAGTTCACCTGTTGGGTGTCTACCCGGCTGAAAACACTGCTCAGCAAGTGGGTAAAATCCGCATCCGGAAAGCCCTGACTCCACATGGCAAAAATGCCCGCCGGTGTTAGCAGGCCCGCCATTTGGCGAAGCTTGTCCGGCGTGTAGAAACCGGCGTTGTCCGCGTGCAGATACTCGCTGGGTGAATGGTCGATATCCAGCAGTATAGCGTCAAAACGGCGCTTTGGGTCGGCGGGGTCGAAGCCGGTGAGGGCTAGATCAAAAAAGCTCCCCTGCACGGGTTGGTAGCGGGGGTCGGCATTGAGTGTTGAGCCAAGGGGCACCTTTTCTTCCCGGTGCCAGCCGATTACGGCGGGTAAAAATTCCACCACCAGCAAAGACTTAATGCGATCATCATGCAAAGCCGCCGCGGCGGTGTGGCCGAGCCCCAGACCGCCCACCACCACATCCAGGGATTCGCCGCGGGTGGCGGCCAGGCCAAGGTGCGCCAGGGCTTCCTCGGCGGCCACAAACAAGCTGGACATCAGAAACTCTTCACCCAGCTTGACCTCATAGAGGGACTCTTCACCCAGGGCGGGAATCACACGCCGGCGCAGCGAAAGTTCGCCCAGCGGCGTATCCTGGTTGTCGATTTCTTCAAAGAGCCTGGCCATTGGAATCTCCGATTCCGCGTGGAATAGGGCACTATCTTAGCATAGCCCTCATACTGATCATCAGACATCAGACATCAGACATCAGACATCAGACATCAGACATCAGACATCAGACATCAAACACCAGACCCAAACGTTCACACAGCGCCAGCACTTGAGCAAAAGGTGTTTCAACCTGCATGCCAAAGGCTGAGTGACGGGTCAGTCGAGCTCGGCTTAGACGTGGGCTGCTGATCCCGCAGAGGAAGCGTGCCAATTGTCGGGCACTGCTTAATTCATTTTTTAACTCCATGCCGATCTCGCGTACGGTGTTTTCATCAACAGCGGGGTTTTGGCGTGGCGGTAGTGTATGGTCAGCACCCCGGCAGTGGCTGCACTGGCCACAGGGCTGTTCCAGGGTTTCACCAAAATAGGCCACCAATGCCTGTTGCAGGCAGCGGCGGCTTTCCGCCCAGTTGCAAATGGTTTCCAGGCGCTGAATATCCCGCGTTTCTCGCTCACGGAAAAAGCCCTGCATACGCGCCATCAGTGCCTCCATATCCGACGGTGTTTGCAAGCGTTTGTAACCCTGACGTACACCCGCCACCTGCAGACGAATACAGCCTTGTTGTTCCAGGTAGTTGAGCGCTTTGATAATGCGGCTTTTGTCCTCGCCCAGTTCGGTGGCGGCCTCCTCGGGTTTAAGGGTGAGCCAGGTACGACCGGACTTGCCAGTAGCCAGCAACTTACGCAAAAACTCGGCTCGCGCTGGATCGAACTGATTGATAACCTGTTCCTTTTCCTGCACAAAGGCGATTTTATAATCCGTGTAAAAGGGCGCGGTGGCCTGCAACAAGTTATCCAGTTCCAGATAAGTGAGCAGGGTACCGAGCACCAGTGGGCGCATATCAAATTGCTGCGACAGTTCATACACCGAAAGATCAAATTGCTCGCCCTGTTGCAACAGCCAGTGTATACAGTCGTGTAGCGCCTCCGGGTCGGGAGTGTCGCCGTAAGTAAAGTTTTCCAGTACGGTCAAGTCGTCCTTGCAGGCGAGTAATTCGCAATGCGAAGGCAAACCATCGCGCCCGGCGCGGCCAATCTCCTGCATATAATTTTCCAGCGACTTGGGCAGGTTGTAGTGATACACGGCGCGAATGTTCGCCTTGTCGATGCCCATGCCAAAGGCGATGGTGGCCACCACCACGGGTGTTTCGCCGTGCATAAACTGCTCCTGAATACGGTGGCGGGTATCGCTGTCCAGCCCGGCGTGATAGGCGGCCGCTTCTATACCGGCACGCTTCAGGTAGTGGGCAATCTGCTCGGCGGTTTTCTGCAGGGTGACATAGACAATGGCGGCCTCGCCGGGCTGTTGGCGCAGACGTTCGACCAGCAGGGCGGCGCGTTTGTCGGCGGCAACGGGCGTAACGTGGATGGCGAGGTTAGCGCGGTAGAAACCCGTTTGCACATGGCGGGATGGGTCAATGGCGAAGCTCTCGCAAATTTGCGCCGCCACCTGGGGTGTGGCGGTGGCGGTAAGGGCCAGCACCCGGGGGATACGCAGCTTTTGTGTCAGCTGTGCGAGCTTCAGGTAGTCGGGCCGGAAATTGTGCCCCCATTCGGACACGCAGTGCGCTTCGTCTACTGCCAGCAGGCTGATATTGAGTTGGGCCAGACGCTGTTGAAAGCGTTCATTGGCGAGTCGCTCGGGGGCGACATACAGCAGTTTCAGACTGCCGTCGTCCAACGCGCGGTAAATAGCGGCCGCCTCGTCGGCGCTGATACTGGAATCGAGCCGGGCGGCACCAATCCCCAGTCGCCCCAGTTGATCCACCTGATCCTTCATCAGCGCGATCAGCGGGGAAACCACCAGCGTCAATCCGTCCAATAGCAGGGCTGGCAGCTGATAGCACAGGCTTTTGCCGCCGCCGGTGGGGAAGATGGCCAGTGCCGACTGGCCCTGCAGCAGGGAGTCGATTACCGCCTGCTGGCCGGGGCGGAAGCGTTCCAGTTTGAAAGTGTGGTGCAGTAACTGTTGGGGATGGGTCACGGTGTCCTCCTTGTGATTCAAATAATGGCGGCATCCTGCCGCCTGTTACTCTGCGTTGACTGCCGGGCGGTGTCAAGTCATACGGTAGCGTTCTTCCACTTGGTCAATGCCTTTGATGGGGGTGGTAAGCTTGTGAATAATGCCGTCGCCAATGGCGTAAATCCAGCCGTGAATTGTCAGCGGTTGGCCACGCTTCCAGGCATTTTGCACAATATTGGTATGGGCGACATTGGCGACCTGCTGTTGCACATTGAGTTCACACAGGCGGTTGAGACGCTCGGTGTCGTCGTCGATAGCGTCCATCAAATCCTGGTTGTTGTAATAGACGTCGCGGATATTGCGCACCCAGTAGTCCAGCATGCCCAACTGTTTGTTTTCCATAGCCGCTTTGACGCCACCGCAGCCGTAGTGGCCGGTGACAATAATATGTTTGACCTTGAGGTACTCCACGGCAAACTGCATGACCGACAGGCAGTTGAGATCGGTCTGAATAACCAGGTTGGCAACATTGCGGTGGACGAACAACTCGCCTGGCAGGAGGCCGACGATTTCGTTAGCCGGGACACGGCTGTCGGCGCAGCCTATCCACAGAAATTCCGGTGTTTGCTGCTGGGCCAGCTTGTTAAAAAACTCCGGGTCTTCCTTTTTAATGTCCTCGGCCCAGCGGGTGTTGTTCTCAAACAGATAGTCCAGTGAATTCATTACATCCCCCTCTGTATCAGTGCGGGGGATTATAGTGGAATAGGGGGTTATTGGGCACCCCGCAAGGTCTCTGGCGCTTCCCGGGGGCAGGGGTGACGACGGGCCAGTCCCTGCAATAGCAGTCTCACCACGGGTTCGGTGCCCTCGGCCCTTTGTTGGCGGGCCTGTTCGCGCACCAGCGACACCAATTCGTTGAGATGAACGGCTTGCTCCCCGGAGGTGCAGAATATCCGGGGGGAGCTGCCGCGCTCATTCAAGGCGCGGGTATAGATAACCACTCCCTCCACCAGCTCGCCGAAGCGCTGGATGATAGCCGTATTCGCCGGTTCCCCGGCTTCCAC
>CBFGUT010000061.1:0-13781 GCA_965652265.1 uncultured Cellvibrionaceae bacterium
GCCTCTTCCAGTGCGGCCTGAGTCAGAAAGGCCGTGCGCGCCGCTTCATCCTTGAGGTATTGCTCCTGCTTGCCCTTGGCAATTTTGTACAGCGGCGGCTGGGCAATATACACATGACCACGTTCGATCAGCTCACGCATTTGCCGGAAAAAGAAGGTCAACAGCAAGGTACGAATATGTGAGCCATCCACATCGGCGTCCGTCATAATAATAATGCGGTGATAGCGCAGCTTTTCCGGGTCGAATTCACTCTTGCCAATACCACAGCCCAGGGCGGTGATCAGCGTCCCGACTTCCGCGGAGGATAACATTTTGTCAAAGCGCGCTTTTTCCACATTCAGAATCTTACCCTTGAGGGGCAGAATCGCCTGGGTCTTACGCGCCCGGCCCTGCTTGGCAGAGCCGCCGGCGGAATCACCCTCCACCAGGTAGAGTTCCGACAGGGCGGGATCCTTTTCCTGACAGTCAGCCAGTTTGCCGGGTAGGCCGGCGATATCCAGTGCGCCCTTGCGACGTGTCATTTCGCGGGCCTTGCGGGCGGCCTCGCGGGCGCGGGCGGCATCGATCATCTTACCGACAATGGCCTTGGCCTCCTGCGGCCGCTCCAGCAGGAAGTCACTGAAATGCTGACCCATCTCCTGTTCCACCGCTGTCTTCACCTCCGAAGACACCAGCTTGTCCTTGGTCTGCGAGGAAAACTTGGGGTCGGGTACCTTTACGGAAATGATCGCCGTCAGCCCTTCCCGGGCATCGTCACCGGTGGTGTTGACCTTGGCCTTCTGGGCCAGGCCTTCGTTCTCGATATAGCTGTTGAGACTCCGTGTCAGAGCGGCGCGAAACCCTGCCAAGTGCGTACCCCCATCGCGCTGGGGAATATTATTGGTATAGCAGTAAAGATTTTCCTGGAAAGAGTCGTTCCACTGCAGGGCCACTTCCACGGCAATACCATCTTCACGCATGGCGTTAAAGTGAACCACCTGATTGATCGGCGTTTTATTAACATTGAGATGTTCAACAAAGGCCCGCAAGCCGCCTTCATACTGGTAGACCTCTTCCTTGGCGGTGCGCTCATCCTTCAGCACGATGCGCACGCCGGAATTGAGAAAGGACAGTTCGCGCAGGCGCTTGGCCAGAATATCGTAGTGGAATTCAATGTTGGTAAAGGTTTCTGCGGAGGGCTTGAAATGGATCTCCGTACCTGTAGAGCTGGTTTCACCGACAACCGCCAGGGGCGCTTGGGGTACGCCATGGCGGTACACCTGCTCGTGAACCTTGCCACCGCGGCGAACCGTCAATTTCAATTCTTCCGATAGGGCATTGACCACCGAAACCCCCACTCCGTGTAGCCCGCCAGAGACCTTATAGGTATTGTCGTCGAACTTGCCCCCGGCGTGGAGCACGGTCATGATCACCTCCGCGGCGGAGACGCCCTCTTCGTGCATCTCCGTGGGAATGCCACGCCCGTTGTCGGTGACACTGACAGACTCGTCGGGGTGAATTATCACCTTGATTTCACTGCAATATCCTGCCAGGGACTCATCGATGGAATTGTCCACCACTTCAAACACCATATGGTGCAGGCCGGTGCCGTCGTCGGTATCGCCAATATACATACCCGGGCGCTTGCGCACAGCATCCAGACCTTTTAGCACTTTGATGCTGGAGGAATCGTAGTTTGGCTTGTCGTCATCAGACATGGGGGTTTACTCCGTCGGTCTCACCGGCAAGGTTTCCGGCACACTATCTCTATTATCTTGCGTAATCTGTCCGTGTTTCACGTGAAACACCTTCAGGTTCTCTCCCGGTTTCTCGCACCAGGGTTCCAGCAAGGTTTCGCGTTCGACGCCGGTGATAAACACCTGCGTCTGTAATCGCTCCAACCAAGCTACCAGCAGGGCGCGGTGACTGCCATCGAGCTCGGCAGGCAAATCATCCACCAGATACACACACTTCCGCTGGGTCAACTTTTCAAATACCACTCCCTGGGCAATCTTCAGGGCACAGACCAGTAGTTTTTGTTGGCCCCTGGACAAGACTTCGGCGGCATTAGTCCCATTAATGCGAATTCGAATGTCCGCACGGTTGACACTGGCGTGGGTATACCCAGATTGTAAATCCCGCTCAAAGCCATCTTTGAGTAAGGCGGCATAATCCTGAGATTTATCCCAGCCCCGAAACAATTTCACACTTAGGCCATCAACCACCACAAACTGGTCTATCAGCTTGTCAAACTCCTGAACAAAAACGTCGAAACACCGCTTTCGCAGTCGCTGAATAATATCCGTGGCATGAACCAGCTCCTGATCCCAGGGAGCGATTTCCGCGGGGGTTATTCTACCACGGCGGAGCAAGGTATTCCGGTGTTTTAAGCAGCGTTGAGCATTGCGCCAGGCGGGATAAAAACCTGGTTCCACGTGAAACACCAGCCAATCCAGAAACTGGCGCCGAACCGAGGGACCACCCCCGAGAAGCGAAAAAGCTTCGGCGTCAATCACCTGCAGGGGTAAATAAGCCACCAACTCGGCGACACTGTGAAGAGGTTTGCCGGCTACTTTAAACTGCACCAGACCATTGCGCTGTCGCTGGATGCCGATGGGAATATCTGTGCCGTGGGCTTGAACCCGGGCGAAGACGGTTAGCGACTGCTGGGCTTCGTTAATAAGGCTTTTGATTTTATGGCTGCGAAAGGAGCGGCCCAGGGAGAGGAGATGAATGGCCTCCAACAGGGAGGTTTTACCCGATCCATTCTCTCCGTAGATAAGATTGACCGCACTGGCGGGGTAAATTTCTACCGAGCGCAGATTGCGTAGATCCCTGACCAGCAGGCGGCTAACAGACATTGAGACAGTCGCTGGCGCCCCGATTAGAGGCGCATGGGCATAACCACATAGAGAGCATCAGCTTCACTGTCGGCGGCGGCTTCAAGAAGCGCGCTACTGTTGGCATCCGAAAGGGTAATCTTGATGCTATCCGTATGGATGACATTCGCGACATCCATCAGGTAACTGACATTAAAGCCCACTTCCAGTGGATCGCCCGTGTAATCCACCGTCACCTGCTCTTCCGCCTCTTCCTGCTCGGGGTTGTTGGCCACCAACGTCAGCAGGTTGTTGGAGAGCATTAATCTGACACCGCGGTATTTCTCATTGGAGAGAATAGAGGTGCGGGAAAAGGCCTGCTTGAGTTGGTTGCGATCGCCGTAAACCACTTTGTTGCCCCCGCGGGGAAGCACGCGCTCATAGTCTGGAAATTTACCGTCCACCAGTTTGGAAGTAAATGTATAGGCCTCTGTGTTCACCCGGATATGATTGGCACTGAGCAAAACATCCACCGGAGAGTCGGCATCGTCCAATAATCTGGACAACTCCACTACCCCTTTGCGCGGCAAAATAGCCTGAACCACCTCTGCAGCATTGATACCCATGGGGCGGGTGCACATGGCCATGCGGTGACCATCAGTAGCCACCACCCGAAGTTGATTCTGGCGCAGCTCCCAGAGCATACCGTTGAGGTAATAGCGAACGTCCTGCTGCGCCATGGCAAAAGCGGTACTGTCCAGCAAGTGCTTGATTTCACTTTGGGGGCAGGAAAACTGCACGTCACCCGGCCCATCCTCCACATTGGGAAAATCCGAGGCCGACAAGGTGGACAGGGTAAAACGGCTGCGGCCACTCTTGACGATCAACCTCTGATCATCTTCGGTCAGCTCTATCAGCGAGCCCTCGGGCAGGGAGCGACAGATATCCAAAAACTTGCGCGCCGGTACGGTAATTTCCCCGGCCACTCCGGGATCTTCCAGGCTGACCCGTCCCACAATTTCCACTTCCAGGTCGGTACCGGTGACCGACAGCCGATTGCCATCCAGCACCAATAACACATTGGACAATACCGGCAGCGTCTGGCGGCGCTCTACCACACCAGCGACCAGTTGCAGGGGTTTCAGTAATACCTCGCGGGAAACGGCAAATTTCATGAATCGGTCTCTTTGTAGGGGTCCAATAGTCTTTTCCGTTACTGGAATCAGCTGGTCAATGATCGCAGCAGGTTCTTCAGGTCCTCGCGAATATCGGCATCTTCCTGTTCCAGTTCCTTGATCTTGCGACAGGCGTGTAACACGGTGGTGTGATCGCGCCCGCCGAAAGCCTCGCCAATTTCGGGCAAACTGTGGTTGGTCAACTCCTTGGCCAGGGCCATAGCCACCTGCCTGGGCCGCGCCACTGAACGGGAACGCCGCTTGGACAGCATGTCATTCATCTTGATCTTGTAGTACTCGCCCACTACCTTCTGAATATTGGCAACACTCACCTGCTTATCCTGCAGAGCCAACAGATCCTTCAGCGCTTCGCGTACCAGCTCCACGTCGATGGCCCTGCCAGTGAAGTGAGCACTCGCTATCACTCTTTTTAGCGCGCCCTCTAGCTCTCGAACGTTGGAGCGGATCTTCTGGGCAATAAAAAAGGCGGCATCGTGGGGTAAATCCACCGATACCTGAGACGCTTTTTTCATCAAGATGGCCACCCGCATTTCCAGCTCCGGCGGCTCCACTGCCACCGTCAGCCCCCAACCAAAGCGGGACTTCAGGCGTTCCTCCAGGCCATTAATTTCCTTGGGATAGCGATCACAGGTGAGAATAATCTGTTGGCCACCTTCTAACAAGGCATTAAAGGTGTGAAAAAACTCCTCCTGGGAGCGCTCCTTGCCGGCAAAAAACTGGATGTCGTCAATCAACAGCGCGTCCACCGAACGGTAATAGCGCTTGAAGTCATTGATAGCACCCAACTGCAAGGCTTTCACCATATCCGCCACGAAGCGCTCGGAGTGCAGGTAAATAACCTTGGCATTGGGATTTTTTTCCACCAGCGCATTACCCACGGCGTGCATCAAGTGGGTTTTACCCAGACCCACACCGCCATAGATAAACAGCGGATTATAAGTTCCACCGGGGTTGTCCGCTACCTGACGAGCAGCCGCCAGACCCAATTGGTTGGATTTACCTTCCACAAAACTGGAAAAGGTAAACCCGCGATTGAGGTTGTTGCGATGTTTTAGGCTGCCCTCTACCGCGACACCGTTGTTTGCACTGCCATTGATAACAGGGGCGGGCGCGGTATCGTCCGGGGTGCTAGAGGAAGGTGCCTGACTGTTGTCGCGACTTTCGATCACTCGTGAGTCAACCGTAGACCGGGACGCGGGCGCCGCACCTACATCCACGATAATGTTTAGGGAAGGGTTGGGCTGGTAGCTATGCGCCAACTCGGTAATGCGATCCAGGAATTTCTGGCACACCCAATCACACACAAAGCGATTGGGCGCCAGCAGGCGCAGTTCATCCGCGCAGGCCTCGTCCAGCTTCAAGGGTCTTATCCAGGTATTAAACTGCTGTTGTGGCAGCTCTTCCTGCAAGCTGGAAATGCAAAAATTCCACACCGACTGTGGCAAAACCCAAGCCCCCTGAGATCGTTGTTATGCTTTGAAAATCGAGGCTGCTAGTCTACTCCCAACGTGCCAAGTTATCCACACCCCAGAGGCAAAAAAGTGGGATCCAGTCTCTAAATATTTTTTATTTTCAAAGATTTATCCATAAAAAATAAGCGCTTGACACGAGGCTTAATGCGCTATACCTGTCGATAAGTTACAGCCAATCTGTGGATAAGGCTGTGCACAAAAAGTGTGTAAACTGCTTATATTCTCTGCACTATTAACACTTTACAAAAATACGCCAGTATCGAGGCCTTTTTCACCGCCAATCGTTGCTTTGTGGGTAGCTTGTCTGTAAAATCCGCCCTCTTTTCGCACCCCGTGCGATAGTATTGGTTGCATATTCAGCAGGTTTTCCCATGAAAAGAACATTCCAGCCCAGCGTTTTGAAGCGTGCCCGTGCTCACGGCTTTCGCGCCCGTATGGCTACCAAGAATGGCCGTGCCGTTCTGGCCCGTCGCCGCGCCAAAGGCCGCAAGCAACTGAGCGTCTAACGCCCAGCGCGGACGTGCTCGGGGCCTGTGATCTGGTTAGCCCAGAGACATCAAGCAGACCCCAATAGAAAGGCATCTCGGTAAACGCTGTGAACCCTCGGAGAGTGGCAGCGTTTACCGAGGTGCCTTTTCTATGGGCGCCACTCACCGAATTCACAACCAGCGCCAGGGTGGTCCAGTGTCTGCCTACACATTTACCCGACAACAGCGATTACTGACGCCCGCACAATTTCAGGCGGTGTTCCAGGATGCTCCCTTCCGAGCCTCCCACCAACAACTATTAATACTCTCACGCCCAAATGACCTGCCTGTCGCCAGACTGGGCCTGGTCATTGCCAAAAAGCATATTCGCCAGGCGGTGGGCCGCAATCGGGTGAAGCGCCTGATCCGGGAAAGTTTTCGTCACCGACAGCAACAATTGGCGGGTTTAGATGTTATTGTACTGGCTCGCGGCGGCCTGGATACCCTGGACAACCGGCAACTGCTGCTGCAGCTGGAACACCAGTGGCAGCGCATTATTCGCAAACGCGACCAAAGCAATCCTGAGAGTACCCCGGCATGAGCTGGCTAGCCATTAAATGTATACACCTGTATCGCTATCTGCTCAGCCCGTGGATTGGCAACCAGTGCCGCTTTTATCCCACCTGTTCCCACTACGCCGAAGAGGCTATCGGAACCCATGGGTTGGTAAAAGGGGGTTATCTAACCCTGCGGCGCCTTTTAAAATGCCACCCCTGGCATCCCGGGGGGCTGGATCCGGTACCCGAATGCAAACACCCACACTCAACCACTAATCATGGCAATCAATAAGATGGACTGGCAAAAGAACCTGTTACTCGCGGCCATGGCGGCCGTTATTTTTATGCTGGTGATTCGCTACGGCGAGTTCCAGGAAAATTATCAGCCTCCGGTCACCCAGAGCACAACCCAACAGCCGTCAAATACCGGCGCAGAGGCAGCTTCTGCAAGCGATATTCCCTCCGCTCCCACTGAGGCGCCCGCCGACGCTGACACCGGCGACTCGCCAGAAAATCTTCAGCCCGGCACTGAACCTATTCATATCAGCACCGATACTCTGGACGTGGTCATCGACCCCCGCGGTGGTGATATTGTGCGGGTAGCCCTCCCCCGCCACTACCGCGAGATCGACACTCCGGACGATCCCTTTGTACTAATGGATAATACCCAGGGCAGAGTCTATACCGCGCAGAGTGGACTGGTGGGTCCCAACGGTACCGATAGCCAAAAAACCGGAGGCCGTCCTCTGTTCGCCAGTGAATCCCGTGACTATCGGCTGCAAGAGGGGCAAGACAGTTTGCAGGTGGATCTCACTCACACCCAAGCTTCGGGCGCCATAATTACCAAGCGTTTCACCTTCCATCGCGGCAAGTACCGTGTTGGTGTTGACTACCTGATCGACAACCAGAGCGACCAACCCTGGCGCGCCAACCTCTACGGGCAAATCAAACGCGACGATTTCGAACCCGACGTCTCCAGCGGCGCCATCGGTATGAAGCCTTTTGTGGGTCCGGCGCTCACCACCCAGGAGGATCGCTACCGCAAATTCAGTTTCGATGATATCTCCGATAACCGCTTTGAAACCGAAATCCAGGGCGGCTGGGTGTCCATGGTGCAGCATTACTTTATCAGTGCCTGGGTGCCCAACAGCGAAACCGTAAATAAATTTACTCTGGAACAGCTCAGTGGCGATCTCTATCGTTTTACCTTTGTCTCGCCGCGAGTGGAAGTGGCCCCCGGCGCTACCGGTAGCATCAGCGCTCTCTTCTACGCCGGCCCCAAAAACACCGAAGCGCTCAAGGAAATTGCTCCACACCTGGATCTGACCGTGGACTACGGCTGGTTGTGGTGGCTGGCCATGCCCCTGTTTGGTGTACTCAAGTATCTGTACAGCCTGATTGGAAACTGGGGACTATCAATTATTGCTTTGACAATTATAATTAAAGCAATTTTTTACAAGCTGAGCGCCTCCAGTTACCGATCTATGGCGAAAATGCGCAAACTTGCGCCTAAAATGCAGAATCTCAAGGAGCGATACGGCGACGACCGGCAGAAAATGTCGCAGGAGACTATGAAGCTCTACCGCGACGAGAAGGTCAATCCCCTGGGCGGCTGTCTGCCCATGTTGATCCAGATGCCGGTCTTTCTGGCGCTCTACTGGGTACTAATGGAGTCTGTGGAGCTTCGCCATACCCCCTTCCTGTGGATTCCCGATCTGTCCACCAAGGATCCACTTTATATTCTGCCGCTACTGATGGGTTTTACCATGTGGCTCACCATGCGCCTCAGCCCCACGCCGCCCGACCCTATGCAGGCGCGCATTATGCAGTTTATGCCGGTGGTATTTACCATTATGTTCTTATGGTTCCCGGCCGGTCTGGTGCTCTACTGGGTAACCAACAATACACTGTCCTTCCTGCAACAGTTGTTTGTCACCCGACAAATAGAAAAAGCCGAGGGCAAAAAATCCTGAGGCTTTTAACGTGAGCCTGATTACACTCGATACCATTGCTGCCATTGCCACCGCCCCCGGGCGCGGTGGCGTAGCCATTGTGCGAGTATCGGGCCCGGGAGCGGCCAAGGTGGCCGAGACGCTGTTGGGCCGTCTGCCCGCACCGCGACTGGCGCAATACCTGCCGTTTTACAATGAGAGCGGCGAAGAGCTGGATCGCGGTATTGCCCTGTTTTTTCCGGGGCCGCATTCGTTTACTGGTGAAGATGTGCTGGAGCTGCAGGGTCACGGTGGTCCGGTAGTGATGGGGCTGTTGCTGGATGCCGTCAAACGGGCCGGCGCGCGGCAAGCGCGGCCGGGCGAGTTTTCCGAGCGCGCTTTTCTCAATGACAAACTCGATCTGGCCCAGGCGGAAGCCATTGCCGACCTGATTGAAGCCAGCTCGGAACAGGCCGCACGCAATGCCCTCAACTCACTGCAGGGGCATTTTTCCCAGCAAGTTCAGGATCTGGTGGAAGCGCTGATTCAATTGCGTATCTATGTTGAGGCCGCTATCGACTTTCCCGAGGAGGAAATCGACTTTCTCGCCGACGGCAAAGTGGCAAGTGACCTGGAACAGATTGCCGTCGATCTGGCACAACTCATCCACAAAGCCCGCCAGGGCCAACTGGTCCGCGATGGCATGAGCGTGGTCATTGTCGGCAAACCCAACGCCGGCAAATCCAGTCTGCTCAACATCCTGGTGGAAAAAGACAGCGCCATAGTCACCGACATTGCCGGTACCACCCGCGATGTACTGAGAGAGCATATACACCTGGACGGCATGCCCCTGCATATTATCGACACCGCCGGTCTGCGCGAAGCCAGCGACCAGGTGGAAAAAATCGGTATCGAACGCGCCTGGCAGGAGATAAACCGTGCCGATCGCATACTGCTGCTAATCGATGCCAAAGAGGCCGTAAACCACCCTGAATGGCAGCCGGAAAATGTCTGGCCGGAATTTACCGCCAAACTTAAAGCCAGCAGTAAAGTCAGTGTGGTTTACAATAAAACCGATTTGATAGACATTGCCAAACTGCCCGCAAACAGCCTTGCTATCAGCGCTAAAACCGGCGCAGGTCTGGAGAGTCTTAAACAGCATTTAAAAGACTGTATGGGCTATCAGAGTACGCTCGAGGGTACCTTTACCGCGCGGCAACGGCATATCGACGCTCTGTTAAAAGCACAGGAATTTATTCAAACCGGACAGACTCAATTACACCATCACGCTGCCGGTGAACTGCTGGCCGAAGACCTGCGCCAGGCGCAACAATCCCTGTCGGAAATTACCGGCGAGTTCACGTCAGATGATTTACTGGGCAGAATTTTTTCGTCGTTTTGTATCGGTAAATAAAGGGCGTTCAGCGTTCAGCGAAAATAGTATTAAGACTACCGATAAAAAATCAAAAAGCCTGCATGTAAAAAGCCGGAGTGACCCGGCTTAGTAACTAGCGACTAAAGCTTTTTACCCAGACGCTTTTCCAGTTGCTTTTTCTCCCAGTTAGAACCCAGAAGATCGAAAATTTCAAAGGTGGTAATACCCTGTATTGCCAACCCCAACCCCCAACCCAGTGCCGGCCAAATCGCCCAGTAGTAACCGGGAGAAGTCATATGATTGATGACAAACAAAAAGGGAATAACCACGGTATAGGTGGCCAGATTGGTGTAGAAGCTTTTCAGGTCGCGAACATATTCCAGCGCCTGCTGCTCTTCGGTGGTATCCGCTTTATCGGTGGCTGTGTTCATGGATCTTGCCTCAGTCAATTCAGTGAGTGGAATTTCAAACACCGCCGCGAGCGCTTTCTGGGTTTCCAGTCCTGCCGGTTTTCCGCGTTCGATACGCTGAATAGTGCGGATACTCAGGCCCGATAACTCGGCCAATTGGTCCTGCGACCAGCCCCGCTGTAATCTCAATGTGCGTACCAACATAAGCTCTCCCGTGGTGTAATCACTGTGATGCAAATCTACTCCAAAATGAACGACAGGCGCCTGTCACACATCTGACACCAATATGACACTGCTTTAAAATCAATAACTTAGAAACCACCATTGGGTATGGATCAGGTACTAGGGCCCAGCCAGTAAAGCGTCAACCTGACGCCGGCAGGCGGACAAATAACCGGCGCCAAACAGGTTGAGGTGGTTAAGCAGGTGATAGAGATTGTACACCCCCTGACGGTGATCCGCTCCCTCGGGCAGTGGCCAGGCCTGCTGATAGCTTTGATAGAAGGTGTCGCCAAAACCACCGAACAGGTGGGTAAAGGCGATGTCTGTCTCGCGGTCCCCGTAATAACAGGCGGGGTCAAAGAGCACAGGGGTGCCATCGTGGAGATAGGCTTTGTTGCCGCCCCAGAGATCGCCATGCAACAGCGAAGCCTGGGGTTGGTGATTGCTCAACAGATCAGCCACGGCGATTTGTAGTTCACGCATATTACAACTGAAACCGTGTTCGGCGACCCAGTGCAACTGCGGTTGCAGCCGGCGATGCCACCAAAAACTCGACCAGTTATCATGTGGATGGTTAATCTGTGTGGTGGCACCGATAAAATTATCCCGATCCAGACCGTAGTGCGTACCGGTCTTGCGGTGTAAACCCGCCAATTGCGATCCCAGGGCTGCTTCGTCTCCGGCCGGATGAAGATCCAGGTACTCGAGCACCAGCACTCCCCAACCCTGCAGTGAACCGCTGTAAATTACCCCTGGCGTTCGAATCGGCCCCGCCGACAAGTGGTTGAGATTGTAGACTTCCGCGTCCAGGAGTGCTGCTTGGCGGTTCCATTTGACAAAATACGTGTCCTTCTCGCCACTGACGACAAAGCTGCGATTGATATCGCCGCCGGCAACAGCCTTCACAGTCTCCAAAGCCAGTGGTCCCACTAAGTCCTGAAGGGACGACCAGGGCAAATTCATGCGGCTTCAAACTCCCGACAGATCAGTTTGACGTCCTCGTGCGACAAGGGTTCTTGGGTGAGGCCACACCAAAAATCGCCAGACTCAGCGGGTTGATTGTATCGACAACCAGCACACTGGCCAAAACGCCGAAAACCGTTGGCTGCCTGCATGCCACTCAATAACTCTACCAGTCGGTGTTGCAAGTCATCCACGGCCTTGGGAGACATCGTTTGCGTGGCGGCGCGCAACAGAGGTGCGGGTCGGGCTTTTGCGAGCAAATCGTGACCCGCTGGGCTTACTGCCAGGTGTGTCACGCGGCGGTCTTCAATATCAGGATTTTTAATCAGCAGCCCACGATTTTCCAACACCTTGAGGGTTTGCGAGACCGTGCCTTTAGTCTGGCCCAAATATTCGGTGACCGCCTTGGGGGTATCGGAATAGCGATTGGCCCTGGCCAGATAGGCCAGGGCTTCCAGTTGCACAGGCTGCAGCCCCTGTTCCGCCAGCAGGCTGCGCAAATCTCCCCGGAGCAGGCCCGATAGCCGCTCCAGTACATGTTCAAGGGTTTCGACAGTCATCAGCAAATAGTATCGAGTAAAAACATTGTTGACAACTCAGAGCTGCAATGTAAATATTTATTTAGTGTTGAGTCGATACATAAAAGCAAGCACATGCATTCAACAACAGGAGATATCCCATGCGCTATAACAACTTTCTATTGAGCATCCTGCTCGCCAGCCTCCCCGTGGCCGCCCATCAAAATCACGAGGGCGGAATTCGGGCCGAAAAGGATGACAACATCAAACCGACATTCGATATTGTTCACGCGCATATCACCACCGAGGGCAATATTGCCCATTTTCATATGGCTGTGGCAGGCCACGCCGGAGAGTTGCGCCCATCGGCCACCGGGTCACTCGCGGGCAGCAATGTCAATTCCTACGTCTGGCCCACCAGCCTGGGGCCGGAAACCGTGGGCTTTGCCGCCGAATCCGGCATCCTCGCCCTGGCGGTAACCGCCCACCCCGATTTTGACGACACCCCCCTCTACGATGAAAACCGCGATGGCGACCCGGCAAATGACGGCGATGACTGGCACAGCCATTGGGTGGTTCTGGCGCCCCATGCGGACTGTCCCGACGGTGGTTTGAGTGTGGTGGATATCCCCGAGGGCGAAAACCCGCCCTTGCCCAATACCTGGCCAGGGCTGCCTATTCTGATCGACAGCCCCGCCTGGCAACCGGTATTCGACCGGGAAAGTCTGGATATTAAAGTGGCATTCGACCGCACGGTGAATCTGCACAATGTCAGTTTCGATGCGGTGACCGCGGGCTTGCGAGTCAACCAGAGTGTTCACGCTCCGCTGCTGTGTGTGGTGAATGTCTTTGATACCGCCGGGGGTCTCGCACTGCCTGGAACAATCAACCAATGACACGCTCTCACCGGTGCCCGCCGGTGAGAAGCTTCCACAACAGGAGAAATGCCAATGCCGGAACTGCCCCCGACGATTGCACCCGAGCTGGTTATCAGCAGCTGGTTTAACAGTGACACTGCACCGACTCTGATTCACCAGCGGGGAAAGGTAGTACTGATCTATGTCTTCCAAATGCTCTGCCCGGGCTGTGTCAGCCACAGCCTGCCCCAGGCAAAGAAAGTGCGGGAATACTTCTCGCCCGACGAGGTTTCCGTGCTGGGACTGCACAGTGTGTTTGAACATCACCCGGTGATGAATGACAAGGCACTGAAAGCGTTTTTGCAGGAATATCGCATTACTTTTCCCGTGGCGGTAGATGCCCCCGCGAGCGATGGTGGCATCCCGGTAACGATGAAGCGTTATGCCCTGCAGGGAACCCCCTCGTTATTGTTGATTGATCGGCAGGGCTACCTGCGGGTCAAAGCTTTTGGAGCTGTCGATGACCTGCAGCTTGGTCACTGGTTGGGCCGGCTTGTTTCCCTTGCCGACCCTTTATCGCCAGATAAACCTGAAGTCGCCGTAGCGGAGCAAGCAAACTGTAACAGCTCGCTGTGCTCGATTCGTTGACCTTATCCCCACACGGTGGAAAAAGTTATTCACAGGCCGAAAGCCTTTTACCACCTTTATTTAGGAGAATTATCCACAATTGTTCACAGGTTTATCCCATAAAGCATTGTTTTTATTGAAATTCAGGCTAAAAAACAGACAGCGAATAGGATAAATCTGTGAAATCGGTGTGCAATAAGCTGAGGACGAAATTGGGGATAACTTTGGTTTTCTCCTAGCCTTGTATAACCCGCGTTTTTGTCCCCAGTCTGTCCCAAGGGAGGAGACAAGTTCCCCAGCGCCAGTCAGCTGTTTTATACTTTATCTAAGATGCTGTTTATAAAGGATTTTTTTGCTTTAACCCAAGAGAGGTGCCAGCCTAATTATT
>CBFGUT010000062.1:0-13554 GCA_965652265.1 uncultured Cellvibrionaceae bacterium
ACCCGTAAGCTTGGTCATGGGCTTGATCCTGATGGTGGGGGCCCTGGGCACGGTGTTGTTGCACCACAATCGCTTTGCCGCCCTGTTGCTGCTAAGTGTCGCGGGGCTGGTGGTCTCACTGATTTTTGTGCGCTATTCCGCCCCGGATCTGGCGCTCACTCAGATTTCGGTGGAGGTGGTTACTATTGTATTGTTGATGCTGGCACTCTACTTCCTGCCGCAAAATACACCCAATGAATCTGGCGGCAAACGGGTTTCCCGCGACCTGGTGTTGGCCACAGCGGCAGGCGTGGGCATGACCCTGCTCACCCTGGCGATGCTCACCCACCCCTTTGAAAGCCTCTCGGATTACTATCTGGAACACAGCGTTCCCGGCGGCGGTGGTACCAATGTGGTCAATGTCATTTTGGTGGACTTCCGCGGTTTTGACACCCTCGGTGAAATTACTGTTCTGGCCATTGCCGCCGCCGGTATTTACACCCTGTTGCAGGGATTACATTTACCCCTGCCCCATGCCGATGGCGAAGGGCGCTGCTGGGATTTGCAACCCCACCCGCCCATTCTCTCGGTGATGGCCCGTGTGCTGTTACCGCTGGCGTTGATGGTATCGGTCTTTATTTTTCTGCGCGGGCACAATATGCCGGGTGGGGGCTTTATCGCCGGGCTGGTCACCAGTGTAGCGCTGATTCTGCAATACGTGGCTTCGGGCACTGCCTGGATGCAACAGCGCCTGCGCTGGAACTATCGCCATGTGGCCGTCAGTGGTGTCTTTATCGCCACACTCACGGGCATTGGTAGTTGGGTGGCGGGCTACCCCTTCCTCACCTCAACCCACGGCTATCTGCATTTGCCAATTTTAGGGCATATCCACTTGGCGTCGGCCATGGCTTTCGATGTGGGCGTCTATGTCACTGTAGTAGGCGCCACCATGCTGATACTGGCACAACTGGGTAAACTCGCTCAGACCAGTCATTCACCGCGTCCACCCACCAGCCAAAGCTACACCAGAGGAGATGTTTGATGGAAATTCTGGTTGCCCTGATTATCGGTGTCCTCACCAGTTGCGGTGTCTATCTGTTGTTGCGTTCGCGTACCTTTCCGGTGATTGTCGGACTGACGCTGCTTACCTACGCCGTCAATCTGTTCATTTTTTTCTCGGGCCGGCTCAACCCCGGAGCCAGCACAATTGTCGGTGTCGGCGAGGCCTACGCCGACCCGCTACCTCAGGCGCTGGTGTTGACGGCCATTGTGATCAGCTTTGCCATGACCGCCTTTGTGCTGGTGTTAGCACTGCGCGCCCGCGCCGAGTTGGGTAATGATCATGTGGATGGCCGCATCAGTGTGGAGGATGTCAACGCGTGAGCCATTTAATAAGCCTGCCCATCCTGCTGCCGCTGCTGACCGGGGTATTGTTGCTATTGGTGACCCGCTACAGTCAGAACCTGCGGCGCGGCATCAGCCTGATCAGCATCGGCCTGCAAACTCTGGTTGCCCTGAGCCTGGTACACAGCGCCGCCAGCGGCACCATTACCGTCTATGCCCTGGGTAACTGGGTGCCGCCCTTTGGCATTGTATTGGTGCTGGACCAGCTCAGTGCCCTGATGCTGATCGCCACCAGTGTGTTGGCGCTGTTTGCGTTGATCTATGCCGCACGCGGCAATGATACGCCGGGCGACAGTATGCACAGCCTGGTGCACTTTCTGTTGATGGGCGTCAATGGCGCCTTTCTCACGGGTGACCTCTTCAACCTGTTTGTGTTTTTTGAAGTACTCCTGATTGCCTCTTATGCGTTGCTGATTCACGGCGGCGGTGCCGCTCGCATCAAGGCCGGCCTGCACTACGTGGTGCTCAACCTCATCGGCTCCAGCCTGTTCCTGATTGCCGCCGCGCTGCTCTACAGCCAGACCGGCACCCTGAACATGGCCGACATGGCCGTCAAGGTGGCGGCGGCCACGCCCGAGCAGTTGCCCTTGATCAAGGCCGCGGCGGGATTACTGCTGGTGGTTTTTGGTCTCAAGGCGGCCATGGTGCCCCTCTATCTCTGGCTGCCACGCGCCTATGCCTCGGCGGCGGCGCCAGTGGCAGCGCTGTTCGCCATTATGACCAAGATCGGCGTCTACGCCATTATCCGCGTTTTCTATCTGGTGTTTGGTGAAGGAGCGGGAGACCTGGCCCGCTTTGCCGAGCCCTGGCTGTGGCCACTGGCACTGATGACACTCGCCCTGGGGGCCATTGGTACTTTGGCGGCGCGCGATTTAAGACTGCAAATCGCCTACCTGGTGATTGTCTCGGTGGGCACCTTGCTGGCGGGGGTAGCACTGCACAACCAGGCCGCTCTGAGTGCCACCGCTTACTACCTCTTGCACTCCACCTGGGTGACCGGCGGGTTGTTTTTACTGGCGGACATTATCATGCGCCAACGCGGCAATGCCGGCGAGCGTATTATCACCGGACCCAAACTGCCCCAGGCCACGCTCCTGAGTCTGATCTTCTTTTTTGGCGCCGCCAGCATTGCCGGTATGCCGCCACTATCAGGTTTTGTGGGCAAGGTGATGCTGCTGGCCTCCCCGGTGGGCGACCCCTACACCTTTTGGCTTTGGGTCACCCTGCTGGCCGGCAGCTTCGTGGTCATCACCGCCATGAGTCGCACCGGCAGTACCTTTTTCTGGCGCACTGAAAAACGCATCGCCAAGTCGTCAAAGGCCGACAAAGGTGCTCTGCTGGCTATGATACTGTTGCTGAGCAGCAGCTTGTGGCTCAGCGTATTGGGCAACCCGGTAACCCGCTATACCCAGTCCATGGCCGCCCAGGTGCTGGACGCCAACCGCTATACCACAGCGGTGCTCTCCCACCGGGCCGTTGAGGGAGTTGCGCATGACTAGAACCGCCCGCAAACTGTTCCCCCACCCGCTGCTCAGCCTGTTTATGCTGCTGACCTGGTTGCTGATGGCCAACAGCTTCAGCGCTGGCAATATCCTCCTGGGCGCCGTTACCGGTTGGTTGATCCCCTATTTTACGCAATCTTTCTGGCCACAGAGTACGTCCCTGCACAGGCCGCTACTGGCGGTAAAATACCTGTTGCGGGTGATGGTTGACATCATTGTCGCCAATATTGAAATTGCGGTGTTGATTTTGGGGCCACCTCGTAAACTGCAACCGGCGTTTATGCGCGTGCCCCTGGATCTCAAGGAAGATTTCACCATTACCATTTTTGCCAACACCATTTCGCTGACGCCCGGCACCGTCTCGGTGGACCTGCAGATGGAGGCGGGCTATCTGGTGGTCCACGGACTCAATGTTGGCGACCCCGAGGCCGCCATCGCGCAGATGAAAGCGCGCTATGAGGCGCCGTTAAAGGAGATCTTCGAATGCTCGACACCGTAATTCCATTGGCGATGTTTATGGTGGCAGTGGCGCTGGTGCTCAACCTCTATCGCCTGTGCAAAGGTCCCTCGTTACCGGATCGCATCCTGGCGCTGGACACCATGTATATTAATGCGATTGCACTGCTGATCCTGTTTGGCATTTACGAACGCAGTACGCTCTATTTTGAAGGGGCACTACTCATCGCCGTCATGGGCTTTGTGGGTACCGTCGCCCTGTCCAAATACCTGCTGCGCGGCGATATTATTGAATAGGTGACACTATGTCTTTTCTGCTGGAATTGGTAATCGCGGTCTTTATTCTGATCGGTGCCGGCTTTGCGCTGATTGGCTCCATTGGGCTGGCGCGTCTACAGGACTTTTTTATGCGCCTCCATGGCCCCACCAAGGCCACTACACTGGGTGTGGGCGGCATGATTATCGGCTCCATTATTTTCTTTAGTGCCACCGACAAGCTCAGCCTGCACGAATTGTTAATTACCCTGTTCCTGTTTATCACAGCCCCGGTCAGCGCGCATATCGTAGGCAAAGCGGCCCTGCACATTCAACTGCCGGTGGAAAAGCGCACACGGAATACGCCCTGGACAAAAGACGAATAAACGGGGAACGGGGAACGGGGAACGGGGAACGGGGAAATTAAATGTACGGCATCACCCTTTAACAATTATTATTTTTCGCTCCGCGCTTTTTTCAGTCATTCATTGTTTCTATTAACCATTACCGTCTGCTGTTATTTTTTCACCTCTGGCAAACCAATCCCGCAAGTAGTCCTCTATTGCTTGCCCCATGCGCATCTGCGGCTCGGAATGAGTATAATCATCCTCTTCTTCCCACTTACTCACCAGCTTTCTGGCTTGTTCGAAAGCTGCCTCAAAGCTTTCGGCGTTGGGCATTGCTTCGCTGAATAACGCGCGTCCAAAATAGGTCATCTCGGCATCATCTGAGCAGCCAAAAGAGGTGCGATCATGGCGCGCGGCGGTAATCACCAGGTGCTCGGGGGCTTCCAGATGGGGGATGAATCCACCAGAGTAGCAGCTGGAGACCACAATTACTTTCCACTTCACCGGCATGGCTTGTATCAGCTCCCCCAAATAGGAGGCGGGCAAGTCGTGTAAATCCATACCCGGGGCCTGCAGGCTGAGTTGATGATCTTCCGAGCCATGAGTCGTCAAATAGACAAACAGTATATCCTGCTGCGGATTCATTTTTTCAGCCAGGATGCCTAGCGCTTTTTCCACTGCGGTGAGGCTGGCCATTGGCAAGTCGGCATAGGTTTCTGGGTGATTGCTGAGCGACAGGGTGCGCGGCGCCGTGGTGAACCGTTGATCCATCACCGAGTTGACAGTGGCAATTTCGCGCGCGAATACTTTTTGCTCCCCGTCCAGCGCAACGCTAAGTAGATAGATTTCCACCTTGTCAGGATCACCTGCCGCTAATGACCGCGCCTGGCGGTCCAGTTGCACTGTCTGCCGCTGGAATGCGCGCTCGGTTTCCATGGCGGTGTGCAACCGCTGACGCCGATCGGCTTCGCTGCCGGTAAATTCCCCCCACTGCCAGCGACCCGTTTCCTCGCGGCCATCGGTATAAAGATAAGTACCCTCCCCATGAAAGTAGCCATAGGAGAACTCACCGGTATATCGGCCCTCTTCGCTGCTGTAGTGCCCAAAGCCGTGAAACTGACCCTCCGCAAATTCGCCCACATAGGCCTCTTCACCCTCGCCCTCATAAACCCCCATGCCCGTCAGCAAACCCTCGACAAACAGCCCCTGCCTGCGCTCACCGCTGGCAAGCGTCTCTTCCCCGAGGCCGTGGAACTCACCGTCTTTAAATTCACCCCGATAGCTGCTGCCATCAAATCCCCGGTATTCACCCGAACCCTGCAATACACCATTGATAAAATGACCACTCAGACGGTCTCCATTGGCAAAGATAAACTCTCCTTTCCCCTGAATTCGTCCCTCTGCAAACTCCCCTCGGTAGCGATCGCCGTTGGGCCAGATAATTTCACCCTGATCATGCAATAGTCCATTGCGGAGTTGGCCGTGGTATTGGGCACCATCCGGCAAGCGCAGCGTGCCTGTGCCACTACTACACGCCACCAATAGCGCCAGCAAGAGTATCAAAGGTATCAGAGGAGAATAGGCGTACTTCATTGATGGGGGATTCCTGTTAACACACTAATGGACTCCAGCGCCTGCTGGGCCGTACCGCGACCCGCCAGATTGCGAGCAATAGTAATTTCCGTCTCGTCCCGTGCCTTGACTTGCAGCAGGAAAAATTCCGTGTGGCGATCACCCGTGGAGCTGGAATAGCTTTTTTTCAACGTCAGCGCCGCAATATCCGCACGATCCACCTTGCGGCCACCAATAGCAAGCCCCAACAGGCTTTTGCGCACCTGCAAACCAGCAGCGTCCAGCCTCGCCTCTATCCTCAGCATCAAGCTGTAGAGGCTGCCCACCAGCGCGGCCAAACCGATTAACAACGCCAGCAGGGAAAAAAATATCGGCGCCTGCTGATGGAACATAATGACACCCACGCCGGTAAAAACTGCCCCTACCAACACGCCCGTTATTTTGCCACCGGGACGGCGCCAGGGAGGGTTATCAAGTTCCACGCCGCCGGCAATCTGGCGAATATCGAGCACCTCTTCGATAGCCGCCTCACTCGCCTCCCGCTGTATCGGGCTGTCATCACTGGTCTGTTGCAGGTACTGGGCACGGCCTCCAGTGGCAAACACCGGCAGCTCGTAGCGGCGATTGAAATCGGCGCCGGGCATCTCGGCGCTGACGTTCAGTCGCCACTGATAATAACGGTTAGAGGGCGCCTCCGACGGCGGCAGGTTCTCGGGCACATCGAAAAGAATTTCCAGCCGGGTTTTGTTGCCGCTGATGCCGGTGGGCCTGGTGGCGGCATAGCCCTCGCTCTGCCACACCGGTCGCTCCCGCCGCTTGCGGTTTTTCCCCGACCCGGAGTAATAAATTTCCAGACAGGCCAGGGAGACACTGAAGCCCACCCCCCGATCATAGGGCAGATTGACTTCAATCACTCCCCCTACCTGACCACCAATACCACCGGGATAGGGATCCATGCGCAAGGGCGCCGGACCAAAGCGCTGGTAAGCGCGCAGCTCCTTGACTGCCCATGCCAGTAACCCCATGCCCACCAGAGGAAACAAGAGACCCACCAATGCCAGGGTATTGTCTTTATTGACGAATTCCAGCACTGACTGTATGCCAGTGGGGACGGCAATCAGGTTCCAGAAAATGGCAAAACCCCAGGAGGCCCAGAGCAGCGCCTTGCCGTTACATTTGATCTCGGCGCTCGCCCACTCACGGCGGGTCAGCCAGGGTTTGGGGTCACCCTCGTCACTGTCCAGTTTTTCCAGCGGAGCCATAAGCGCATAGATCAGTATGCCCACCCCCACTGCTCCAAACACCAGCACAAAGATCATTGAGAAGCCCAACAGCCCCCAGCGCAATACGCGATTGAGTACCGCCTGCGCCGGATTGTCGGGATTGATGTAAACCGTCACCGGTCGGCTGTTTTGAAAGGCGCGCTCGAGCCGTCGGCCCAAACTCTGCTGAAAATCCCCCACATTATCTGCATTGCCATTAATGGCCACGCGGGAACCGACATAACTTTTACCCTGATAGTGATAACGATAACTGGCGTAGGCCCGATAGGTAGTTGAATCGTCGCCGCGATTAACCTCAACCCCGGCACGGGTCAGCTCTGCCTGCCCCTCATGCCAGTGCTGCATCTGCCTGGCTTCCTGTACCGTGGGCACCACCATAAACAGCAGCATTCCCACACCCACACCTGCAAAGGGCAGTCCGAACAGCATCAGTACCCAACGCGACCTGAACTTTTCCCATAATGTCATTTTATTTTTCTGCACGAGAGCCCCCTGTGTTGAGGATAAAAGCATATCCTCTCGCGCCGACTTTGTCAGGCCGGACGGTTTAGGCTACCATCGAGCCTGAACCATGCCAGCCACTCACCCCGGAAACCTATGGCCCGCAAAATTGCCATTGTCGAAGACGAACAGGCCATCGCCGATAACTATCGCGACGCCCTGCAAAAGCTCGGCTACCGGGTCAGCCACTATCTGGACCGCCCCAGCGCCCTGGCGGCCTTTGCCACGACCCTGCCCGACCTGGCGATTATCGATGTCGGCCTGGGCGACGATGTGGAAGGGGGCTTTGAGTTGTGTCGCGAATTGCGCAGCCGCTCTCCGGAACTACCCATCGTCTTCCTCACCGCGCGGGACGATGAATTTGATGTGATTTCGGGCTTGCGGCTGGGCGCCGATGATTATTTAACCAAGGATATTGGCCAGGCCCATATGCTGGCGCGCATCAATGCCCTGTTTCGCCGCGTGGATGCACTGCGTCAACCGGCCCGGGTGGAGGACATCCTGGAGCGCGGTCCCCTGACGATCAATCTCTCGCGCATGAGCGCCCACTGGCTGCGGCAGCCCGTGGACCTCACCGTCACCGAGTTCTGGATACTGCACGCACTGGCGCGTCATCCGGGCCATGTCAAAAACCGCCAACAATTAATGGATGCCGCCAATGTGGTGCTCGATGACAACACCATCACCTCCCACATCAAGCGTATCCGGCGCAAATTCAACGCCATAGACGCGCACTTTGATCGCATCCAGACGGCCTATGGCATGGGCTATCGCTGGCTGGATCAAGCGTGAAGCTGCGCTGGCAACTGGCAACGGTCAGCCTGGTGACGCTGATCCTGCCCTGGGTGCTGCTGGAATACCTCAAAGTCTTTAACAGCCTGCTGCAGGAAGGCCAGATACGGTCGCTGCAAACCACTGCCAGTGCCGTGGCTTCGCGGCTCGGCAGCGAGACCAGCCCATCACTGCAAGGCGCTCACGGCCTCGACAGTCTCTACGCCCACCGGCTGGCGGGAGCGCCGGTGATTGACGGCTATGCGGACGACTGGCGCGGTTTCGGACTGACGCCCAGGCAATTCGACAGCGGTGGCGACTTCGCGCTGACCCTCTGGGTCGGCCTCTATGAAGACAGCTTGTCGGTGCTGATGGAGGTGACGGACACCCAGCTCCAGGCCCACTATCCCGGGGGGACCGCCCTGGCCACCGGGGATCACGCGGTGGTGGCCGCCGGCCATCGCTACTTCATACTCCGCACCGGCACGCCGGGGCCAACCCTGGCGCTGTACCGCAGCCTCACCGGCGAGATCTACCACGACTACCGTCTGCAGGCGGCGGTACAACATCATGCCAGCGGTTATCGACTGGAATTCCAGCTGCCCGCGGCACTCGCCCGCGACCACTTTGCCCTTGCCGCCGTGGACCAACAGCCTGACAAGTCGCGCCAGTTGGGCACCCTGGACGCTCTGGCACTGCTCGCCGGCGGCGACGATCCCGGCGTACTGCCTCCCCCCGATGCCGGTCTGGTCACGACCGACCTCCAGCTCCAGGCCATCCTGGAAACCTTTGCCCAACCGGGGCTCACTTTCACCCTGGTGGACCCTCATCAGTGGCAGCTGGCCCGCACCCGCCACTCGCTGCCCCCTCTTCACGAGCCGCTGGATCGCTGGCTTGCCAACCTCGGCCAACCGCCACTGCCCCCCTTTGAGCCACCCGCGGACGGGCAGTACCGGAGTACCGGCGTCAGCGCCGCGCTCGCCGGTCAAACCCACCGACAGTGGTTTAGCCATCCCCGCGGACCGCTGGCCACGGTGACCGTGCCAGTGTATCGCCCGGGTTCCAGCGCGGTGGAAGACCGCCTGGCCGGCGCTCTGGTGGCAGAGCAGTTAATAACACCCTGGCGCCAATGGCACAGCCGTCCGCTGACAAAATTAATACTGGTGACAGTGCTGGCGGCGCTGCTCCTGCTACTGGTCCTGATTGGCTACGCCTCCTGGCTCTCCTGGCGTATCGGCCGACTCAGCCGCGCCGCCCGACACGCTCGCCTTGACCCCAAGCCCGAGGCCCTGTTGGCCCACTGGCCCAAGAGCCGCATCGGCGATGAGCTGAGCGAACTGTCCACCAGTTATCGCGAGCTATTACAGCAGCTGCGCGGCTACACTGACTACCTCAAGTCCCTCTCCGGCAAGCTCTCCCACGAACTGCGTACGCCCCTGGCGGTGGTGCGCAGCTCGCTGGACAATCTGGCCAACTGCACACTCGATGAGGAGGCGGACACCTACACCCGACGCGACCGCGATGGCGCCGAGCGCCTGAGCGATATCCTCAGCGCCATGACCGAAGCCAGTCGGGTGGAAGCCAGTATTCAGCAGGCCGAGAAGGAGAATATCCATCTAGCCTCTCTGCTGAACGATATCGCCACCGCCTACAGCGAGACCTACGCCCGCCCCGTGCGCCTGATTACCGACGACCCCGAGGGCCCTCACTGGCACACTCGGGTGGCACCGGAGCTGATTGTGCAAATGCTGGACAAGCTGGTGGACAATGCCCATGACTTCGCCACACCGGACACTGCCATCGAGTTGGTACTTACCTACCTGCCCCACCCCGATATACCCGAGTGCCGTCTGCAGGTGAGCAATGCCGGGCCCCTGCTGCCCCCCGGCCGCGAGGGGCAGATTTTCGACTCTCTCACCAGTCAGCGCGACAATGGAGACAGTCGGATTCATATGGGACTGGGCCTGTTTATCGTCAAACTGATCGCCCAATACCACGGCGGTGCTGCCTCGGCCCGCAACCGCGAGGACGACAGTGGAGTCATTATCGAGATCCGGCTTCCACTCCCGCCTCCCGCTGTCTTCGCCTCCCGGCGGTGATTTGTGCGGCGACTGTTGACATAGGCCGCCAAATGGGCATAATGTCGCGTCTTTTATTGACCAGCAACCCGTTTAGATATTCAACAGGAGCAAATCGGTGGCAAACTCACCCCAAGCAAAGAAACGTGCACGCCAGAATGAAAAAGCGCGCAAGCACAACGCTAGCCTGCGCTCCATGGTGCGTACCTACTTGAAAAAAGTGGTGGCCGCCATTGAAGCAGGTAACGTTGAAGACGCCAAAACCGCCTACGCCGCCGCTGTGCCGGTGATTGATCGTATGGCCGACAAAGGCATTATTCACAAAAACAAGGCCGCGCGTCACAAGAGCCGTCTGAACAGTCGCATCCAGGCACTGGCTGCCTGATCCCTGTACAGACCGAGCGACAAAAACCGGCCCTGGCCGGTTTTTTTGTGCCCGGCTGACATATCTTTTTCACAGTTCGCGCGTATAACCTCTGCGGAAGGTCCGATAATCCGAGGAGGATACCCATGCTACCGCGCGAGCATTACCTGAAACAGCCCTTTACCGGCCTGGCACAACTGCCCGCCAATCACACCCTGACGCCCCCGCAGCTGCGGCTGGTGAAAAAACACGGTGCCCTGATTAGCGCCCTGCTCGGCGATGAAGTCCTCAACCCCAGCCTGGAAGACATGCACCTGGTTAAGGTGCTGGGTCAGGAATGTGCACCCACCACCCCGGTGGAGCTGGCCTGGCTCAAGTTCCAGTCGCTGGTCAATACCACCGCCTCCTTGCGCAAAAGCGCCTGACACATCAGGCGCTATCATCGCCGCGCCTCTACTCCTCGCCGGTACCAGGCCCGGGCGAGATCCATGACGATGGCTGTCCAGCAGGCCAGGCAGGCATTCCCTCCAGCCCTCAGCAAGGGTATTATCGGGGTGGATATAGCGGGGAGAACAGGTTATGATAGCGCTATCATAACCTGTTGAACCCATCGCGAGCCCGCGCGGGCTCCATACCCGCAACAGCCGTTATCGGTACCCGAAAGCCATAACAATCACGGGGGTGACTGTGTCGCAAACTTTATCCAATGAGCGCCTGGCCAAACTGAGCTGGCGGGAACGTATCGGCTACGGACTGGGCGATGCCGGTTTTAATTTTTACTGGGCCATTATCGGCTCCTATCTGATCTTCTTTTATACCGATGTGTTCGGCATTACCGCTGCCGCGGCGGCCACCATGGTTCTCGTCGTGAGAGTCTTTGATGCTTTCACCGACCCGGCCATGGGCGCCATTGCCGACCAAACCAACACCCGCTGGGGTAAATTCCGCCCGTATTTGCTGTTCGGCACACTGCCGATGATGGGCGCCGGCCTGCTGACCATGATGACGCCGGATCTGGGCGAGGGCGGCAAGCTGATCTGGGCTTACGCCACCTATATGATCCTGATGATGACCTACACCGTGCTCAACATGCCCTATAATTCTCTCTCGGGCGTACTCACGGCTGACCCGCAGGAGCGCAACACCCTCAATAGCACACGCTTTTTCTTCGCCTACTTCACCGGCATTATTGTCGGTGCCGCCACCCCCGACCTGGCGGAGTATTTCGGCGGCGGCGACCGCTACAGCCCCGTGGGCTGGCAGATCACCATGAGTATCTATGCGGTGATTGCCTCGATTCTGTTCGTGATTACCTTTGCCACCACCCGCGAGCGCATTTCCCCCCCGCCGGAGCAAAAATCCGAACCATTGCGCGACCTCAAGACACTGGTGACCTGTAAGCCGTGGTTGGTCATCTTTGTGTTGGCCATGGTCATTATGACCACCTTTACCCTGCGCGGCAGCTCCGCCACCTATTATTTCAAATACTTTGTCGAGCGGCCGGACCTGCTGGGTTCTTTCGTGGGGCTGCAGATCCTGGGGTTGATGATCGGCGCCATGTCCGCCTCTACCATGACCAAGTATATCGACAAGGTAAAACTGTTGATGATTCTTATGGGTATCGTCGGCGTGCTGTGTATGGCCTTTGCCTTTGTCCCCAAGCCTCACGCGCTGGGCGTGGTGGACGTCAATGATGCGGAACGAACCACCCTGGTGGCCGAGGATTTACTGGGAGAGACACATCGGGAAGGCGATACCTATACCTGGACGCGCTACGAGAAAGTTTTCTGGATTATTAAAAACCGTGTGGAACTTAACACCACCGGCCCCGAGCTCAACCTGGACAATCTGGAAAACCAGACCATCAGTGTGATTCGCACGCGCGATGATGGCAGTGTAGTCGACAGTGCCCAGCTGCCCTGGGAAATTATCCTCATGTTCGTCTTGAGCACCCTGATCAGTCTGGCGCTGGGACCCAAGGCCCCCATCACCTGGGCCATGTATGCCGACGTGGCCGACTACAACGAGTGGAAAACCGGCAGACGCGCCACGGGTATGACCTTCTCCGCCACCACTTTCTCGCAAAAACTCGGCAGCGCCGCCGGCTCGGCATTGATGCTGTCGGTATTGGCGATGCTCGGCTACGAGGCGAATACTGCACAATCTGACGCTTCACTGGATGGCATTGTCTATATGCAAACGGTGGCGCCCGGCGTGTTCGCCTTTATCGCCATTGTCGCCCTGATGTTTTACGACCTGACCACCGACAAATTGCTGACCATTCAAAAAGAGCTCGCAGAGCGCAAAGGCGACCCTTCGCATTGACCTCGCTTTGCATCTTGGCTGGGCGCTTCGGCGCCCTTTTTTACAGGAGAGATTGATGTTGTACCCCTCTGCAGATGGCCGCTACTACCATCTTGAAAGCCCCACCTTGATGCCGCGGGCCGCCGGATTTCTGTGGAATCGCAAAATGATGATCCAGATGAACTGTCGCGGCTTCGCCGTCGCCCAGTTTATGCAACCGGAGCCAGCCAAGTATGCCTACGCCCCCAACCTGGAGGCAAAAACATTCATGCAGCCGGAGCAGCCCTACTACGCCCATCACCCCGGCCGCTTTTTATATCACAAGGACGAGGACACCGGTGAGATTTTCTCCGCTCCCTACGAGCCCGTGCGTGCAGCGCTGGACACTTATACTTTCTCCCCCGGCAAAGACAGTATTGGCTGGCAGATTTCGGCGCTGGGCATTCGCCTGGAAATGACGCTGAGTTTACCCGTCGATGACGTGGTGGAACTGTGGGAAGTAACCATCCGCAATACCTCTGGTCGCGATCGCCGGCTGAGCTTCTACCCTTATTTTACCCCCGGCTATATGAGCTGGATGAACCAGTCGGCGGAATATCGAGCTGAACTTGGCGCCGTGGTCGCCTCTTGCGTCACACCCTATCAGAAATACCCGGATTACTTTAAAAATAAATTTTTCAAGGACAAAACCTATTTGTTGCACGAGCGTGAACCGGTTGCCTGGCACGTACAACGCGC
>CBFGUT010000063.1:0-13515 GCA_965652265.1 uncultured Cellvibrionaceae bacterium
GTGGTTTGGAATGACTCGTTGGGATCTTCACTGAAACAGTTAAGGTTCAGACAGTCGTTCCAGTCGGCGCGGCCGATCAACGGCAGACCGTGGGGGCCGAGATTGTTCACCGTGTGATAGAAAGAGCGCTTCAAATGCTCGAAATGGCTGGTGGCCTTGCTGGCATCGTTGTCGTAGGGAACGCTGACATCCAGAATAGAGAAGTCGCCAGTTTCCTTGATGTAGTCGGTGGTGGAGAGAATCAGCCACAATGGATCGTCGTTAAAGTTGCCACCGATGGCATTGTTGCCGCGCTTGGTTAGCGGCTGGTACTGGTGATAGGCCGAGCCGTCTTCAAACTGGGTAGCGGCGATGTCCAGAATGCGCTCCTTGGCGCGCTCGGGCACCTGATGCACAAAACCGATGAGGTCCTGGTTGGAGTCGCGGAAACCCATGCCGCGGCCAATGCCGGACTCGAAGAAAGAGGCCGAGCGGCTCATGTTAAAGGTGACCATGCACTGGTATTGGTTCCAGATATTCACCATGCGATCCAGGCGTTCGTCACCGCTGTTCACCTGGTAAGTGGACAACAGGTTTTCCCAGTAGCGGGTCAACTTCTCCAGTTCGGCATCCACTTTTTCCACGGTGTCGAAACGGTCAATGACCGCTTGTGCGGGCGCCTTGTTGATAACGCCCTTGCTTTCCCATTTGTTATTTTTATCCACCTCGATATAGCCGAGCACAAAGACCAGCTCGCGAGTTTCGCCCGGTTGCAATTCCACTTCCAGATAGTGGGAGCCGATAGGTGACCAGCCGTGCGCTTCGGAATTGCGCGGCTTGCCTTCGAACACCGCATTGGGGCGGTCAAAACTGTTGTAGAGGCCGACAAAGGATTCGCGGTCAGTATCAAAACCCTGAATGGGCGCATTCACTGAATAAAACGCGTAGTGGTTGCGACGCTCCTTGAATTCGGTTTTGTGATAAATCACTGAATCCTTGATTTCCACTTCGCCGGTGGAAAAGTTGCGCTGGAAGTTGGTCATATCGTCTTCCGCGTTCCACAGGCACCATTCCACAAAGGAGAACAGCTTGAATTTTTTCACCTGATCGGTGGTGTTGCGCAGAGTTACCTTTTGCACTTCCGCCCAGGTGTCCAGCGGTATAAAGAACAGCACCTCGGCTTCCAGTCCACCGCGTGCGCCCTTGATTTTGGTATAGCTCAGACCGTGACGGCAGCAGTAATCGTCCAACTCGGCTTTGACCGGCTTCCAGCCCGGGGACCAGACATCGCCACCATCGTTGATATAGAAGTACTTGCCGCCGTTATCGATGGGGACATTGTTGTAGCGGTAGCGGGTCAGGCGGCGGAACTTGGCGTCCTTGTAAAAGGTATAGCCACCGGCGGTGTTGGATACCAGGCTGAAGAAATCCTGGTTGCCCAGGTAGTTGATCCAGGGCCAGGGGGTTTGTGGGTTGGTGATGACGTATTCGCGGGCCTTGTCATCGAAGTGACCAAATTTCATGTTGCGGCTTCCTCGTTAAGAATCGTGGACAAATAGCTCCCCTGCCTGGGGTATTACGGTATTGATTTTTTGGGGCGCATATTAGTATCAGGTGTTATCGATAACAGGCTAGCGCTTGTTGTTGGCGTTCAATGAATCGCTGTATATCGGCATGATGTTGCGCATTTTCCGGCAATATCGGCCGCTATGGCAGCCGAGGGCAAGATAGCGAGCTGTCTCTGCCAAATCAAGATGGTGAGGGGGTTATTTTTGCACTTTTTACCGTCCAGGGGGCGTGGAGGGCGCTTGGGGAGGGCGAGAGATGATAGCGCTGGCGGGTTTCTGGCAGTTTATCCGGCAGTGGTTTTCGGCTACCATTAGCGCCCTTTGAACCTATCTGCCCCGGCGGCGGTCTACTCCGCTGTATAACAACAAGCTGGCAGAGTCCGGCAAGGCAAGTCGTTACGGAAGCGCTATGGTTAAAGTCCGTCAAGATCACCCTGTTACCGCCGATGGCCGTGTGGATATCGATGCCTGGCTGGAGCGTCTGACCGGTATCGACCAGCAGCCTCCCGCCACTCTCAAGGAGATCAAGCGCGCCTGTGAGTTGTGCCAGCAGGTGGATTTGACCACGAGCCCGGCCCTCGCGCCTCACAGCTGGGGGGAGGGCACCAGCTGTTTTCGCATGGGCCTGGAAATGGCCGAAATTCTCGCCGACCTGCAATTGGACCAGGATACCCTGGTGGCCGCCGTGCTCTACCGCGCCGTACGCGAGGAGAAACTGGCCCTGAGTGAGGTGGAAACGCAGTTTGGCGATACCGTGGCCAAGCTGATCAGCGGTGTGCTGCGCATGGCTGCCATCAGCTACCAGCGCGGCGAGGGCGACGAGCGTGTGTTTGGCAAGCAATCGGACGAGCAGGCGGACAATATCCGCAAAATGCTGGTGGCCATGGTGGACGACGTACGCGTGGCGCTGATCAAGCTGGCAGAGCGCACCTGCGCCATCCGCGCCGTCAAAACCTCGTCGCCCACCCGCCGCCGGCAGGTGGCGCGCGAGGTGGCAGATGTCTATGCCCCACTGGCCCATCGGCTGGGGATTGGTCATATCAAGTGGGAACTGGAAGATCTGTCCTTCCGCTACCTGGAGCCCACCGACTACAAGCGTATCGCTTCATTGCTGGATGAACGACGCATTGCCCGCCAGGCCTATATCGACCAGGTGCTGGAATTACTGCGCGAGGAGTTGAACAGTGCCGGTATCGACGGTGAACTGACCGGTCGCGCCAAGCATATCTACAGTATCTGGCGTAAAATGCGGCGCAAGGGCATTGGTTTCTCCCAGGTTTACGATATTCGCGCCGTGCGTATCCTGGTGCCCACGGTGCGCGACTGCTACACGGTGCTGGGTATCGTGCACAGTTTGTGGCGCAATGTCCCCAACGAGTTCGACGACTATATTGCCTCACCCAAAGAAAATGGCTATCGCTCCTTGCACACGGCCGTTATCGGCCCCGAAAACAAGGTCCTGGAAATTCAGATTCGTACCTATCTCATGCACGATGAGGCGGAGCTGGGGGTCTGTGCCCACTGGCGCTACAAGGGTACGGATACCGACGCCGTGCAGGATGGCTACGAACAGAAGATATCCTGGCTGCGACAGGTGCTCGAATGGCACGACGAGTTGGGGGGCGACAGCGAACAGATCAAGGACGATCTCAAGGCTTTCGATCAGGACCGGATTTATGTGTTCACACCCGAGGGGCATGTGGTTGACCTGCCCAAGACCGCCACGCCGCTGGATTTTGCCTACCGTATTCACACCGATGTGGGCCACCGTTGTCGCGGCGCCAAGGTCAACGGTCGGATTGTGCCGCTGAATTACCATTTGAACACCGCTGATCAGGTGGAAATCCTCACTGGCAAGCGCGAGGCTCCCAGCCGCGACTGGCTGTCGCCGGCGCTAGGTTATATTAATACCGCCCGCGCCCGCGCCAAGGTGCAGCACTGGTTCAAGGTGCAGGCGCGCGACGACAATATCGCCGAGGGTCAGGCGCTGCTGGACCGGGAATTCAAGCGGCTGGCGCTGTTGGACCTGGACTTTGATGCTCTTGCCCGCAAACTCAATATGCACAGTTTGGACGATCTCTACGCCGCCGTAGGTGCCAGCGATATTGGCGTGGGGCAGGTGATCAGTGCCGCCCAGCGTATGCTCAAGGCCCGCCATCCCGAGCAACCGGTGATTCCCTTTCGCGCCAAGTCCTTGCGCCGCAAGAAGGATTCGGATGTTTATATTGAAGGGGTGGGCAATCTGCTGACGCAGATCGCCAACTGCTGCAACCCGGTACCTGGCGATGCCATTACCGGCTACATTACCCTCGGTCGGGGCGTGTCTATCCATCGCTCCGATTGCAGCAATATTTTGCAGCTGCAATCCGATGAGCCCGAGCGCATTATCAAGGTGGATTGGGGAGAAACCCCGCAGAGCAGCTACTCGGTGGATATTATTATCGAGGCCTATGACCGCCACGGTCTGCTGCTGGATATTACCCGCTTACTGGACAACGAGCGAATCAATATCAGTGCTATGCAGACACTGTCGGACAAACGCAAAAACACCGTGGATATGCAGATCACCGTGGAAATTCGCGGCTTCGATGAACTCAGCCGGGTGCTTTCGCGCCTCAACCAGTTGCCCAATGTCGCTTCGGCAAGGCGTAAGCTTTAGGGAGCGTCGGATGTTTGAGGTCAGACGTCTGACGCGTTATTGAGGCTGCTGAAAACTTATTTTTTGCTTTTGCTTCAGACGTCAGACGTCAGACATCCGACTTTTTCAAAATCAGGACAGCTTTATCATGCCGCCTCAAGCTTACACCCTCGAAGATTTGCTCTACCTTATGCAACGCCTGCGCGATCCGATGGATGGCTGTCCCTGGGATATCAAGCAGAGTTACGCCACTATCGTGCCCTCCACCCTGGAAGAGGCCTACGAAGTGGCAGACACCATCGAGCGTGGGGATTACGACCACCTGCGGGAAGAGTTGGGAGATCTGTTGTTCCAGGTCATTTTCTATAGCCAATTGGGGGCCGAGGAAAACCGCTTTGATTTTAACGGCATTGTTCATTCCCTGGTGGCCAAGCTGGTGCGACGACACCCGCACGTGTTTCCCGAGGGCGAATTGCGCGCGCGTTTTGGCGAACAGCCCGCCGAAACGGTGGCCATCAAACAGCGCTGGGAAGATATCAAGCAGGCCGAGCGAGAACAGAAGGGCGTTGCCGGGGCGTTGGACGATATTCCCCTTAATTTGCCCGCGCTGACGCGTGCCACCAAGCTGCAAAAACGCGCCGCCCGCCAGGGTTTTGACTGGAGCGATGTGGGTGGGCCCATAGACAAGGTGCGAGAGGAACTGGCCGAGGTGGAAGAAGCTCTGGCCGCCGGCGATTCCCAGGCCGTGGACGAGGAACTGGGCGATTTATTATTCGCCGTGGTCAATATCAGCCGCTATCTCAAGCAGGATGCCGAGGGCAGCCTGCGCCGCGCCAACGCCAAGTTCGAACGCCGCTTCCGCCATATGGAACAGGCCGCTGGAGGTTCTGTGGAAGGGTTGGATATGCAGGCGCTGGAGCGGTTGTGGCAGGAGGCTAAGGACATAGAACGCCAGGGGTCGGATGTCTGAGGTCTGATGTCGGACGCGTCAGACCTCAGACCTCAGACGTCAGAGGTATACCCCTCTCATAACCAATCGCTCCAAGCTCCCGTACCGCTATAGCGTAATAATATGATCGGTCAGGCCAATTTGGATTAAGATTAATTATGTGCCACAGATCACATAACTGACGGAGGCAGAGGTGGGCAGCGAGATCGTCCGGCCGGGCTTTTACGATAAGTCCAAGCGCAGTATCAAAATCCCCGTGGCCGAGCTGCAGCGGGGTATGTTTGTCTCCAAACTGGACCGCGACTGGTTGGAGACACCTTTCCTGTTGCAGGGCTTTGTGGTGGAGACCGACGAGGACATAGAGACGGTCGCCCAATACGCCAACTTTGTGTGGGTGGATGCCGTAGAGCCCAGTTGGGTGCCTCCGGAAGAGCGTGGCACCCTGGATGCGCCCGTCAAACGCAAAACCACCTATATTAATAAAATCCCTGCCAGTGAAGAGCATGCCCGCGCCCAGGGCGTCTATCGTGATGCGCGCCGGTTGACCCGTACCCTGGTGCAGGATCTTCGTCTGGGTGGGGTGATCGATACCCAGGAGGCCCGGAAAACCGTGCGCGCCTGTGTCGACAGCATACTCAGTAACGCCGACGCTTTGCTGTGGATGAGTAAAATCCGCGATCAGGATCACTACACGGCGGAGCACTGTCTGAATGTCTGTATTCTCGCCATTGCCTTTGGTCGTCATCTGGGAATGAGTGAGCCTGACCTGGAAAAGCTGGGTATGTGCGGCTTGCTGCACGATGTGGGTAAGATGCGTATTCCCCCGGAGGTACTGAACAAGCCGGGCGAGTTGACCTCCAAGGAGTGGAACCAGATGCGGGCTCATGTGGTGCATGGGCGCAATTTACTGCTTGCCACACCGGGAATTCTGCACTCGGCTGTGGATGTGGCCTATAGCCATCACGAGCGCATTGACGGCAAGGGTTATCCGCGCAAACTACCCGGCTCGGGAATCTCGTTATTCTCCCGGATAGTTGCCATTGTCGATGCCTACGATGCCATGACGGCCGATCGCTGTTATGCACCCGCTATTCCCTGTACCCAGGCATTAAAAATTATCTATAAGGATCGCGGCACACATTTTGACGAAAAACTGGCGCTCAGTTTTATCAAAAGTGTCGGCCTCTATCCGCCCGGCAGTTTGGTGGAATTGGCCAATGGTCTGGTGGGGTTGGTGCTGGAGACAAACCAGCGATACCGCCACTTGCCTATTGTGATAATGCTCAACCGCGGCGACCAGCCACTAGCGCAGAAGCAACTGATTGATCTCGCGCAAATCGAAGAGGGACGCTTGACCAAAGATTTCCTTATTCGCCGGGTGTTGAAGGACGGCGCTCATGGTATTTATTTACGCGACTACCAGCAGACAGGCATATTCTAGCCTCAGACATCAGACGCTTTACTCATATTGCCGATACTCAATCCGGGTAATATAAAAGACTTCCTCATCGCCATCGCGCGCTACTATTACCTCATCGTCAATGGTTTTTTTCAGCATAGCGCGGGCCAGGGGTGAATCCATACTCAGCTTGCCGGCACTGATATCGAACTCGTCGGGGCCGACAATTTGATAACATTGCTCCTTGCCGTTTTCATCTTCCAGGGTCACCCAGGCGCCGAAGAAAACCCGGCTGCGGTCTTCCGGTAGGCGATCGACGACGGTGAGTGATTCCAGGCGCTTGTTGAGAAAGCGCACGCGCGAATCAATTTCCCGCAGTCGCTTCTTGCCGTAAATATAATCGCCGTTTTCCGAGCGATCGCCATTCTTGGCGGCCTCGTGTACGGTCTGGGTGACTTGTGGGCGTTCCACTTTCCACAGGTGGCGCAGCTCCTCCTGCAGTTTGCGCGCGCCAGCGGCGGTGATATAGGTGGAACCTTTGGGGCGGGGAGGGCGCCAGCGACCCATGGATTAGTCCTCGGTAAAAAGCGTTATTATATCGTCAAAACGCGGTTGAGATAGAAATCCAGTTCGCGTCCTATCGCCTCCTGAATGGCCTCGGCACTGCGAAAACCATGCCCCTCCCCGGCGAAACTCACATAGTCGGTGGCAAAGCCCTTTTGGCGCAGGGCCGACACCATGCTTTCGGCCTGGGCGGGAGGCACGATTTTGTCTTTGAGCCCCTGCAGGAAGATGACCGGGCAGTTAAGCTGATCGATATGGTGGATGGGTGAGCGGGCCCGATAAACATCTTCGGCTTCGGGCCAGGGGCCGACCAGGGAGTCCAGATAGCGCGATTCGAATTTGTGCGTGTCGGCCGCCAGGGCGGCAAGATCGCCAATGCCATAGAGACTGGCGCCGCCGGCAAACACATGGGTAAATGTCAGCGCCGCCAGTACCGTATAGCCACCGGCGCTGGAGCCGCGAATCAACAATTTGTCTGCATGGGCCAGGCCTCTCTCTACCATGGCTTGAGCGCCACTGGCCAGGTCCATAACATCAACGATTCCCCACTGGTTTTTCAAGCGCTCGCGATACCGGCGACCATAACCGGTGCTGCCCCGGTAATTGACATCCAGCACGGCAAAGCCGCGGCTGGTCCAGAACTGGATTTTGAGGTTGAGGGCACTGTTGGTGGCGCCGGTGGGGCCGCCGTGTCCCATCACCAGCAGCGGCGGAGGCTCGCTGGGGGACTTTCTGATTTCAGGGTTGGTGGGCGGATAGTAAAATGCGTGGGCGGTTTCGCCATCGTCGCTGGTAAAGGATATGGCCTCTGGCCGAGCCAACCACACGCTGTCCACCACTGCCGGCTGTGAGCGGCGCAATAACTGCAAAGGTGGCGAGGCCTTGGGGCCCAGTGATTGGGGCAGGAAGTGATAGATCGCCGGAGCGCGTTCGGGGTTGGCACCGATCAATGCCAGATGCTCACTGTTGCCGACCAGTGATGATATTTCTGTCAGTGGTGTCTGAATGTCGTGAAGCTTGTAACCCTTGCGGGTTTTGTTGCGCACTATTAACGCCAGTTGCCAGAGGCCATCGCGGCTGTAAGTACAGGCGATTTTATCTTCATCCAGCAGCGCATAGGTGCTCATGCCAAAAGTCCACTGGGGCGTGGCAAACTCGGCTTCCCGCTCTATAACCGGCGTTATCTCCCCGTCGCTGTAGCAGTACAGATTCCACCAGTTGTTTTTGTCACTAACAAAGTAGAGTGAACCGGAGGGATGCCACTGCGGTTGGAAGATGGACTCGGCTTCCCCACCGGCAATGATTTTGTGTTCGGTCAATTGTCCTTCGCGATCAAGGTTGCCGAGTGTGCAGCGTGTGCCGTCCCAGGGCATGTGGGGGTGGTTCCAGGCCAGCCATACCAACTGTTGCCCGTCGGGACTCAGGCGGGGATTACTGTAGAAGTCATCGCCGCTTACCAGGACTTCCACATTGGGTGCCTCCCCCGTGGCAATAGCCACCAGCGTATTTTCCGGCTCACCCTGAGGTGTATGATCCTCGCGCACGGCGATGATGCGCTCACGGGCGCTGTCCACACACATATCTGCATAGCGATAGGGGCCTTCGGGCGTCAGTGGCCTGGGTGTCAGTGAGTGTCCTCTGCGCAGGGGAATGTGATAGAGGCGCTGGTCATCGTCAAAGACCGCGTAAATGGCCTCCTCCGTGGCCAGATAACTGCCGCCGCCATACTCATGAGCCCGAGTGCGTACGCTTATACTGGCATCCAGCAATTCCCGGGGCTCCTTCCCCAGCTGCTGTTGCATCAATACATTGCGCCCTCCCTCATCGGGGCGCGACTCCAGCCAGTAGACGCGGTCACCCACCAGTTGTACCTCGGCCAGGCGCACACTGTCGCGAGTCAGCAATTCGGGAGTAATGGGCGATGGCCAATGGCCATGGGCAATAGACTGTGGCATAAAACCTCAATGCTGTCGGCGTTGGCAAAGACAGGGGCTCTCTATAGGGCGGATAAATCCACCCTGGAAGCAGGATTCTGTCAAATGCCGGCGTGTGGCGCAAACTTGTGAAGGGCGATGGGAAGCTGTTTAAATGGTGTTAACAGGCCCTCATACTGTTGGCTGTTAGCCCGCGAGAGCTGATTATGACGAGCAAAACCCCAGTTGTTGTCTCTGATAGCGAAGCCGCCGTGGATGCCGTTCTTGCCCGTGTGGGACGGGATATTGTACTGGCCCTGCCGCTGGGAGTGGGAAAGCCGCTGCGCTTTGTCAATGCTCTGTACCGGCGCGCTCAGGGTGATACCAGCATCCGGTTACACATTATCACCGCGCTTTCACTGCAGGTGCCGCAGGGCTCCTCTTCATTGGAAGATCGCTTTCTAACGCCTTTTACTCAGCGTCTGTACGCTGATATCCCCGAACTTGAATACGCTCGCGATGCCCTTAAGGAGACTTTGCCGGCCAATGTGATTGTGTCTGAATTTTTTTTCCAGGCCGGTGCCATGATGCAGTGTAAATCGCAACAGCGCCGCTTTATCTGTACCAATTACACCCATGTGCTGCGCGATTTGATGGCGCGGGGAGTCAATGTGCTGGCGCAGATGGTCGCCAGTGACGCCGAGCAATCATCGCAGGGGTTTAGCCTGAGCAGTAATCCCGACTTGACCCTGGACTTACTGCCCTTGCTGGAAGAACGGCAAGCGCGCGGCGAGCCGGTGGCCCGCATGGCGGAACTCAACCGACATTTGCCCTATCTGGGTCATGACGCCGTTGTGCCGGCCCAGACCTTTGATGTGGTGCTGGGCCACCCTGAGAGTGATTACCCGCTGTTTTCCGTGCCGCAAATGGAAATCAGCCCGCAGGATCACTTGATCGGTTTTTATGCCAGTACGCTGTTGCGCGATGGGGGGACATTGCAACTGGGTATTGGCTCACTCGGGTCGGCGGTAGCCCACAGCGCCATTCTGCGACATTGCCACAATGAAAGTTGGCGGCAGTTATACCAGCTGCTGTCAGTGGAAAAACGCTTCCCGGTGGTTCGCGAGTGGGGTGGAACCGCTCCGTTTGAACACGGCCTGTATGGCTGTAGTGAGATGATGACGGAAGATTTTATCCACCTGATGAACGCCGGGGTATTGAGCCGGCAAGTGGCGAATGGCATCGTTATGCACGGTGGATTTTA
Source organism: uncultured Cellvibrionaceae bacterium (assembly GCA_965652265.1). Taxonomy (GTDB): domain Bacteria; phylum Pseudomonadota; class Gammaproteobacteria; order Pseudomonadales; family Cellvibrionaceae; genus Gilvimarinus. Next base: position 10,275 of record CBFGUT010000063.1, read on the forward strand.
CCTGGGGTCCAATGCGTTTTATCAGCAACTGCGCGAACTTTCCGATAGTCAGCGCCAGCGCATTTGCATGACCAGCATTAACTTTATCAATGATTTGTACGATCATCGTTTTGGAGACCAGCGTCTTAAAGTTTCACAGCGAGCCCATAGCCGGTTTATCAACTCAGCCATGATGCAGACATTGAGCGGTGAGACGATTTCCGATGGATTGGAAGACGGTCGCGTGGTGAGTGGTGTCGGCGGCCAGTATAATTTCGTGGCCATGGCTCATGAATTGCCGGGCGCACGTTCCATTATCACTCTACGCAGCACTCGGCAGTCGCAGGGCAACACCCTGTCCACACTGTTGTTTAACTATGGCCACTGCACCATCCCCAGGCATTTGCGCGATATTGTGATTACCGAATACGGAATCGCCGATTTGCGCGGGCAAGACGACGAACAGGTGTATCGGCAGTTGATTCGCATCGCCGATTCACGTTTTCAACCGCAGCTGCTGGAGCAGGCCAAGGCTGCGGGAAAGGTAGCGCCCGATTTTCAGATGCCCACTGACTGGCAGCAGAACACGCCGGAACGGGTTGAGGCTATTGTGCGGGGCACTGACTATGGTGAACTCTTTCCGGCCTTCCCCTTTGGCAGTGACTTTACCGGGGAAGAAAAAGTCTTGACTACGGCCCTGAAGTATCTCCAAGCTGCTACCGTCACACGCCGGGGAAAATTAACGACAGTAATACGCGCCCTGTTTTCCGGTAGGGGGCGTGAGTTCGAAAGCTATCTGTCACGGATGTCGCTGGCGCATCCGCGTGGGTGGATGCCCCGCCTGGAGAGAAAATTGCTAATTTACGCGCTGAGAAAAACGGAGGGAAATTCTCAGGATTAGCAGGCTGTTGAAAAACCCTTTGCGTGCTCAGCGAGACCTGAAGCGTGCAGATGTTGTGTCTTGTCTCGACGGACAGGGTGGTTCCCTTTCCTAGAGGCAAGGCGCAGCAGATGTGCGCTTCAGGCCTCGCCCTTCGGGGCTTGCAGGCTGATCCGTACTCGTCGTTGCCATTTTTCGATGGGTGGACACACACCTTCAAAACGGCGCCTAGATTACGGACCAGCCTGTAAGCCTGAGTGCGCAAGGGGTTTTTCAACAGCCTGTTAGTGTCTGCAGGCATCTACATGTTGCAGGTCGCCAGTGTCTGGGGGAAGATGGCAACCTGTCTACCAGCAAGGTCGTATCCGTGTTTCACCCATCACTGTTAGCACATTTTCTGAGCCAGCGCCCGGCGTTCCAGCGCCACTGGGTGGCGCTAAGTGGTGGCCTGGATTCAGTGGTTTTGCTGCACGCGCTGACTGCCCTGAAACTCCCCGCTCCCTTGATGGCAGTGCACGTGCATCACGGGCTCTCACCCCATGCCGACGCCTGGCAGCAACACTGTGAGGCGTTGTGTCAATCACTGGATGTGCCCTTGCGGGTGGAGCGGGTAGCGGTGACGAGGGCCGGAGAGGGGGTAGAGGCGGCCGCCCGTCGCGCGCGCTACCAGGTATTTGCGCATTTACTGGACGAGGGCGATGCGCTGATGCTGGCCCACCATCTCGACGATCAGGCGGAAACTCTGCTGTTGCGCCTGTTGCGAGGCAGTGGTCCGCGTGGCTTGGGTGCCATGGCTCCCGAGCGCGATTTGGGAAGCGGTTGTCTGTTGCGCCCGCTGTTGGAAATCCCTCGCACCGATCTGCAAGCCTATGCTCAAGGTTGCCACCTGAGCTGGGTGGAGGATGAGAGTAATCGGGACACCCGTTTTGACCGCAACTACCTGCGCCGCCAAGTGCTGCCGGTATTGCAGCAGCGCTGGCCCGACACCTCATCGCAGTTGTCCGCTACCGCCGCCTTGTGTCGAGACAGTGAAATACTGCTGGGGGAGCTGGCGGATCAAGACCTTGCCTGTCTCGACGCGCGCCGCGAACCCTTGGGAGGCAGCCTGGACAGGGCTGGGCTGGCGGCATTGCACTCCCGCCGCCGGCAAAACCTGTTGCGACACTGGCTGCGTGAATTCGGTTTGCCCCTACCCGGAAGCGCTCAACTGCTGGAAATCGAGCAGCAGTTTTTTACCGATTCCGCGAACAGCCACGGGCGTGAGGTGAGCTGGCCGGGTTGTCGGGCCTGTGTGTTTTCCGACCGATTCTATGTGCTGCAGGAGCAGGCATTTTGGCGGCCGCAGGCCTCGACCCCCGCGATTGCGTGGCGGAATCCTCAGCACGCCTTGGCCTTGCCGGGCGGCGATAGCCTGTGCTGGCAACCGGCTGGGCTGGGGGAGGGGCTGCCGGCAAGCGGGTGCGAGAATCTGGAGGTGCGCTGGCGGCGCGGTGGCGAGCGCTGTCAGCCGGCGGGACGGGGCCACAGCCAGAGCCTGAAAAAATTGCTGCAGGAATACCGGGTGGCCCCCTGGTTGCGACCGCGGATACCGCTGTTGTATGCCGGAGAACAGCTGGTGGCGGTGGCTGACCTCTGGGTATGCAAGGGGTTTACAGCGGCGGCGGATGAGCCGGGTTATCGCTGCAAATGGCAACTGTAATCCGCCGTTGTCTGCCGCCGGGCCATTTTTTTGATTGAGGCAGGAGCGCCTTTCTGCTAATCTGACTCCCCATCTTGAGAGCGGACGGCAAGCCATCCCCGGCGGTCGTCAACAGCCTGTTAATCCCTTTTTCTGAACAAGGCTCTACATGACGCGATATATATTCGTTACCGGCGGTGTTGTGTCCTCACTTGGCAAGGGCATTGCCTCTGCCTCCCTGGCCGCCATTCTGGAATCGCGCGGCTTGCGTGTGACCATCCTCAAGCTGGACCCCTACATCAATGTGGATCCGGGCACCATGAGTCCCTTCCAGCACGGCGAGGTGTTTGTGACCGAGGACGGTGCCGAGACCGACCTGGACCTGGGCCACTACGAGCGTTTTATTCGCACCAAGATGACGCGCCGCAACAACTTTACCACCGGTCGCGTGTATGAAACGGTACTGCGCAAAGAGCGCCGTGGGGATTACCTGGGCGGCACGGTGCAAGTGATTCCCCATATCACCGATGAAATCAAACGCCGCATTATCGAGGGCGGCCGCGATGTGGATGTGGCACTGGTGGAAATTGGCGGTACCGTGGGGGATATCGAATCTCAACCCTTCCTGGAGGCCGTGCGCCAACTGAAGGTGGAACTGGGCCCCAAACACGCCATGCTGATGCACCTGACGCTGGTGCCCTATA
>CBFGUT010000064.1:0-13492 GCA_965652265.1 uncultured Cellvibrionaceae bacterium
GACAAGTCCAGTTTGCCAGTGAGTTATCCCAAGGATACCGAAGAGGGGAGCTGTTAGCTCCACCGGCCCACTATAGTATTCTCAGAGGGAAACATGCACATTTTTGACGCCGAGTGATTTAAGCAGGGATAAAATGTCATTGGCATCTTTTGAGCCCACAAAGGCGCCGTTATTGTTCAGCAGAAGATAGCTGTCACCGGAGGGTTCGCGAGCCCAGATTATCCATTCCGAGGGGTCGCTGGGATTAGGCATGACATCGAAGGTGATAACCTCATTGGCCGAAAGTTTTTCTTTAATTAAGCATAGCTTCATAGGCGTTGTTCACGTTAGTAAGGGGATCTCAGGGTTTGAATCGCATCGTTGAGATGTCGGTGTATGCGGAAGGTGTTTTCAACAGGCTCAACTCTGGCTCTTACCAGGGTTTTCAAGGGTTGGAATTGCACTTGGATTAACAGAAGTTGTGTCCCTGTCGACCGACAATGCGCGATCAGCTTGGTCAGCGCGGAGACGCCCCCTGCATCGAGCAGGCTGACCTGCTCCATATCCAGAATAAGGGTTTTGTGTTCCTCGCAGTATTGCGCCAACTCTCCGAAAATCTTGTCCGCTGCGGCGAAAAACAGCGGGCCGGTAATTTTGAATACGCGAACATGGGCGACTGGTTCGCCGTCAGTGCCTGCAGCGGTATCGGTTATCTCCACCAGGCGTGTCAGCTCCGCCATTTGCTTCATAAAAAGCATGGCGGCCAGCACAATGCCTGCGGTAATGGCAATGACCATATCGAAAAGTACGGTAAGCGCAAAACAACACAGAAATATCCATCGGTCACTGGCCTGGGCGGATTTGAACAGGTGCAGGCTTTTGGGTGCCTCACTCATATTCCAGGCCACCATTATCAGCAGGGCCGCCATGCCGGCCATGGGCAAGTAACCCAGTAGCGGAGCCAGCGCCACGAGTCCCAGCACCACTACCAGTGCATGAATCACCGCTGCCACCGGCGACTGGGCGCCCGCCTTGAAGTTGGCCGCCGAGCGGGCGATGGCGGCGGTGGCGGTAATGCCGCCGAAAAATGGAACCACAATATTGCCGATACCCTGGCCCAGCAATTCGCTGTTGGCACTGTGGCGTTTGCCACTCATCCCATCCAGTACCACTGCGCACAGCAGTGACTCGATGGCGCCGAGCATGGCAATGGCAAAGGCGGCCGGTAGTAGGTCTTTCAGTAGATCCCAGTTGAGCGTTAGTGGGGCGCCGTCGGCACCCGGTTGATGCCAGGGCCACTGCAGGCTCGGCAGTATGGGCGGAATGCCCTGACCTGTACGGCCATCAGAGAGGGTATAGCTAAATCTCGAGTCGATGGTGTCCACCGGGAAGCCGGTTTGGTTGAGTGCTAGCGCCAACAGGGCACCGAGTACAACGGCTGGCAAATGAGCGGGAATGGCGGTTTTAAGGCGGGGCCAGAGGAGCATCACTGCCAGCGTCACCATGGCCACCGTCACACTGGGCCAGTGGATGAGCTGAATCGACTGTGCGAGCAGGTGGATTTTATCGACGTAATGTTCAGGCATGGCAGCCAGGGGTAGCCCCAACAAATCCTTGATTTGAAGCGTGGCGATCACTACAGCGATGCCACCTGTAAATCCGAGCGTGACCGGTTCGGGGATATATTCAATGAGACGTCCCAGACGCAACAGCGCCATGATGATAAGCATGCAGCCGGCGAGCAGTCCCGCCAGCAGCAGGCCGCCGAGACCGTACTGCTGGGTAATGGGGTAGAGAATTACGACGAAAGCGGCTGTCGGGCCTGAGACATTGAAGCGGGAGCCGCCGGTCAAGGCGATGACAAAGCCCGCAATGGCGGCGGTGTAGAGGCCGTGCTGAGGCGCCACGCCGCTCGCTAGTGCCAGCGCCATCGCCAGCGGAATGGCGATCAGGCCCACCGTCAATCCGGCCAGCAGGTCCCCTTTGAAATGCTCTCGAGAAGAGGGCGTTTTCAGGCAGCTCTCGCGAAGAGCGTGGCCGATGCGCAGGGAAAACAAATGGGCTCTGTGTGGCACGCGAGGCGGTTCCTCCTCATGCGGTCAGGTAATAAGTTTACCCTAATATTAACATAGTATTATAATGTTGTTATACTTCATTGATCGGCCTGTATCGATAGGTATACCCTGGACTGCCGGGGTGAGCGGTAGGTGCCGACGCTGTCAGCGTGCCCTGGGTAATCGGGCCGACTGAGCAAGTGAACAGACTGTAGAGGCTAGTGGTTATGGAACAAAAAACGGCACGTTTAACCGTGCTTATCGATCCCACCAAGAAAAAGGCCTTTGAAACCCTGTGTGCCACTCAAGATGTGACTCCCTCGCAAGTGGTACGCAAGATGATCCGGGAGTACCTGGAAAAACACGGCGTCAGTTACGCCAATCAGCCACAGTTTCCTGTGGATGGGACCTAGCGCCGGCATTTTACGCGCGTTGCTTTCCTGGCAACGTAACGCTCAAATTTATTACGAGAAATGATCAATGACCAGCCTGCCTGATTGTCCTGCCTGTGGATCGAGTTACACCTATGAAGACGGCCACTTTTGGGTGTGTCCCGAATGTGCCCATGAATGGGATACGGTAAGCCCATTGCCGGGGCCGGATGAGGGGTTGTCTGTGTTCGATGCCAACGGTAACCGCCTGCAGGAGGGGGATCGAGCGACCATGGCGAAGGACATCAAGGTCAAAGGGTCGTCCCTGGTGCTTAAAGTGGGCACAAAGGTCAAGATCAATCGGCTGGTGGATGGCGATCACAACATCGACTGCAAAGTCGATGGTGCGGGTGCCATGATGCTGAAATCGGTATTGGTGAAAAAGTCGCAGTAGTTGCTAAACGCAGCCCCCTTGGGTGCCACCTGGGCGCGGCAACACCAGGCCGTCGGCTTTCGACACTAATGTCGATAGTGCGCTCAGGTGTCCGTCTTATCAAACACCTCTTCCACACTAAGGCCAAACGCATCGGCTATGCGAAAGGCGAGCGGCAGCGAGGGGTCGAAACGGTCGTTTTCGATGGCGTTGATGGAATTGCGCGAGACTTTGACCCGCTCGGCCAGTTCGGCCTGGCTCCAGTTTTTTTCGGCGCGCAGTACGCGAATGCAATTTTTCATATCTATTCCCATCGATCTCTTATTCCGGCCCCTGGAGACGTCGGCCCCACCAGATGGCGACGGCGGCCATACTCAGCGTTTGTAGCGCGACAACCAGCATAAAGCCGATGGTGATGCCCACTTTGACCGCTTTGTCCGGCGATCCCCCGGCAATGGTATTGGCTAAATCCACCAGCGCGTCCATTAGCGGTGGAATCAGCATTGCCAGCGCGGCGGCGAAGGAGCCCATCATCATACCTTTGGTGTGGGAATAGCGCTGGCCGGCAATCTGCACTTCATCCAGGTGACGATTCATCCGTGCCGCGAGAAAAGCGCTGTAGCCCATCACAAAGATCGAGCCGGCGGCGGCGATAGCCAAGGCGACCGTATCGGGCTGTTGTTTCAGCCATGGCAGTGAAGAAAAAATAGCGGTGGGGACGATAACGATGGGCGCGAACCAGAGCGCGCAGCGGCCGGCCTTGCCGAGTTGTGTCATTGTTGTCATACGAGTCTCCTTTTGTGTGAGAAAGAACGCTTATCCACTTCAGTGTCCAGGACCGAGTTGCAATCACGTCGCAATGGGTGCCGGGGTATATCCCCTTGGAGTGAGCAAGGGAGAAATCAGTATTTATAACAAGTTATTTTGTCATAATGACAACTGAGCTTGTCATAATTAAATGCCGATGACAAGTTTTCTTTGCAAAATAATACTGACTCACAATGCGGTCGTATTGACGTACGTACTGTAAGGCGTACAATTGATGAAAATCTGAACACGCAAGAGGTAGATCATGGCCGGTATCACGGCAACAGAAGCGCGCAGTAATCTGTATCGACTGATAGACCAGACGGCCGAGTCCCACGAGCCCATTGTCATAATGGGTAAGCGGAACAAAGCCGTCCTGGTGTCTGAAGAGGACTGGTCGGCCATTCAGGAAACGCTGTACTTGCTCTCCGTACCCGGTATGCGGGAGTCTATCCGTGAGGGACTGGATACCCCTGTGGAAGAATGTGACGAGGAGCTGGACTGGTGACATGGAGACTGGTTTACACCAGACAAGCCCAGAAGGATGCGAAGAAACTGGCCTCCAGCGGTCTCAAACCAAAAGCCCGGGAATTATTGGCGCTGATAGCGGAAGACCCATACCGTAAGCCCCCGCCCTTTGAGAAGCTCATAGGTGATCTTGCCGGTGCCTATTCACGTCGCATCAATATTCAGCATCGTCTGGTCTACCAGGTGCTTGAGAAAGAGGGTGTGGTGAAGATTCTCAGGCTCTGGAGTCATTACGAATAATACATAATCCACCATCCTTGTTCTTCAATGCCCTTAATCTCCATGGCCTGTTAACACAAAAGGTTTTTCCATGCGATTGTTCGCTCTTTTCATCCTGCTTGTTCTCACCGCCTGCCAGGGCACGGAGCCGCCGGTGTCATCGGTGCCGGATACTGCCTGGTCGGTCTATCTGGGCGACAAGGCCAGCAGCCAGTATTCACCTCTCGCGCAGATCAACCGGGACAATGTCGGTCAGCTGCAACTGGCCTGGCAATACCGCACCGGTGATCTGTGGAACGAACGCTTTGCGCAGATACAGACCAACCCGCTGGTTATCGATGGGGTGTTTTACGGCCTGTCGCCGCGGCTGGACCTGTTTGCCCTCGATGCCGAAACCGGCGAGGAGATTTGGCGCTTTGACACGGACAGCGCCGGTACCGTGGCGGCGGAGGGTTCGCTGGAGCAGTCGCTGGGCGTCAGCCGGGGTATGGCCTACTGGCACGAGGGGGATGACCGGCGCCTGTTTGTGGGCGTTGGTCCTTATCTGCACGCCATCAACGCCGATACAGGAAAACGTGTGGGCAGTTTCGGCGACAGCGGGGTAGTGGATTTGCGCCGGGGACTGGACCGCCCGCCCGCTGACCTGTTTGTGGCCATTACCACCCCCGGGGTGATCTACCGGGATTTACTGATCACCGGTATGCGCGTAGGCGAGGGGCCGGCGTCGGCGCCCGGCCATGTGCGCGCCTACAACGTCAAAACCGGCGAGTTGGCGTGGACCTTCCACACCATTCCCCAGCCCGGTGAATACGGTTACGACACCTGGCCAGCGGATGCCTGGCAGCGTATCGGCGGCGCCAACAACTGGGCGGGCATGAGCCTGGATGAAGCGCGCGGTATTGTCTACGTGCCCACGGGTTCGGCCGCCTACGATTTCTGGGGCGGCGACCGGGTGGGGCAGAACCTGTTTGCCAACAGCCTGCTCGCTCTGGATGCCGCCACCGGTGAGCGCCGGTGGCATTTCCAGACGGTGCATCACGATATCTGGGATCGCGACCTGCCGGCACCACCGAACCTGGTGACGCTGACACACGGCGGCAAAACCGTGGATGCCGTGGCCCAGGTGACCAAGTCGGGCTTTGTGTTTGTGTTCGATCGCGAAACCGGCGAACCGCTGTTTCCCATTGAGGAGCGACCGGTGCCGCCCTCCACGCTGGCAGGAGAACAAGCCTGGCCCACCCAGCCTTTCCCAGTTAAACCCGCGCCCTTTGCGCGCCAGCAGTTGACTCTCGACAACCTGCGCCGAGACGAGCCGGATTTTGCCGAGCGCTTTGCCACATTGACCTCGGCGGGTGCCTTTGTGCCTTTCGATACCCAGGGCGTGGTGCTATTCCCCGGTTTTGACGGCGGAGCAGAGTGGGGTGGTGCGGCGGCCAGTCCCGAGGGGATACTCTATATCAACAGCAACGAGATGCCCTGGGTGGCTAAAATGAACCCCCTCGGCCAGGCGGAACATGCTGTCACGGGTGAACAAATCTATCGGCAGCACTGCGCCAGTTGCCACGGCGAGCAGCGCCTGGGTGGGCCGCGCCGCGCCTATCCGCCGCTGCAGGATCTGCAGGCACGGCTGAGTGAAACCCGCGTTCGCGACATTGTGCGTCGCGGTCAGGGGTTTATGCCGGGGTTTTCCCATCTGCCGGAGAGCTCTGTGGATGCGCTGCTGGCCTATCTCTGGGATAAACCGGAAGGCTACGTTGAGATAACGCCGCCGGTGAAGGAGCACCTGGGGGAGTCTGGTCATGTGCCCTACAGCTTCGATGGTTATCACCGCTTTGTGGATGAGCAGGGCAACCCCGCAGTGGCCCCGCCCTGGGGTACGCTGAATGCGTTGGACCTGAATACGGGTGAGTATCTGTGGCAGGTGCCATTGGGCAACATGAACGATTCGCCATTGAGTGGAGAGGAGCCTACCGGCGCTGAAAATTACGGCGGACCTGTGGTCACTGCAGGCGACCTGCTTTTCATCGCGGCCACCCGCGATAACAAATTTCGCGCCTACGATCGCCATACGGGCGAACTGTTGTGGGAATACACACTGCCCGCCGGCGGTTATGCCACGCCGAGTGTCTACGCTGTCAATGGCAAACAGTATGTGGCCATTGCCGCAGGCGGCGGCAAGATGGGCACGCCTTCTGCGGATTACTACCTCGTGTTTGCGCTACCAAAAGTTCAACCTTAGCGGAGGGGTACATTTGCCGTTGGAAGCAGTGATTGTGAAAACGTGGGAATGAGTACATTATAATCTTGTGGTTGAGATGACTATAATGCTCCAGTGATCAAAATAACCTGGTTTTAGAGGTGCCTTTTAATAACAACTCACTGGGAATTTTTATGTCTGATTTGACACGTATCAGCCTTGGCTGGCGAGTGTGGTTCATAGCTGTTTTTAGTAGTCTTATTGTTTCCGCCTGCGGTGGTGGTTCTTCTTCCTCCACACCGCCGCCAGTGAACAGCTCCAGTAGTTCATCCAGCAGTGAATCCTCCAGCTCCAGCAGTGAAGTGAGCAGCAGTTCCAGCAGCGTTGGTCCCATTGCCGTGGAAACCGATATCCAGCTCTACACCCTGGCGGATTTCCCGGTGGGTGTGGCCGTCTCCGCCGCCAATGAGCCTTTCAGTATTTTCAACGACACTGACGGCGGTGAACGTCGTGATGTGATTGTCCGTCACTTCAGTGAAATGACCGCGGGCAATATCATGAAAATGAGTTATCTGCACCCCGAAGAAGATTCTTATACCTTTGACAATGCCGATCAACTGGTAAACCTCGCCAAAAGCAATGGCATGAAAATTCATGGCCATGCATTGATCTGGCATCCGGACTATCAGGTGCCGGATTTTATGAATGGTTACGAAGGCGATTGGGAGGCGATGCTCACCGAGCATGTGCAGACTATTGTCAATCACTTTGACGATACCGTGGTGAGCTGGGACGTGGTGAATGAAGCCGTGGATCAGGGCCAGGCCAATGGCTGGCGTCGGTCACTGTTTTACAACGCTTTCCCGGCGCCGGCCGAGGGCGAGATTCCCCACTATATCAAAGTGGCTTTCCAGGCGGCTCGCGACGCCAACGCCGAGATCGACCTCTACTACAACGATTACGACAATACCGCCAACCCCACGCGTCTGAATAAAACCCTGGAGATTGCCGAAGCGCTCGACAGCGAGGGCATTATCGATGGCGTGGGTTTTCAGATGCATATTTATATGGATTACCCCAGCCTCAGCCAGTTTGAAAACGCCTTCCAGCAGGTGGTGAACATGGGCCTCAAGGTGAAGATAACCGAGCTGGATATTCCCGTGGTCAACCCCTATGGTTCCAGTACGCCGCCGGTACTGCCCGACTATGACGAAACCCTGGCGGGTGAGCAAAAACTGCGCTTCTGTCAGGTGGCGGAAGTCTATCTGGATACCGTGCCCCCGGCACAGCGCGGCGGTATTACCGTCTGGGGTCTGGCGGATAATGAGAGCTGGCTGATGAATCAGTTCCGCAACGCCACCGGCGCCGATTACGAGGATGTCTGGCCGCTGCTGTTTAATGCCGACCTGTCCACCAAGCCGGCCCTGTTGGGTTTGGTCGAAGCTCTGGCAGGAGAAACCTGCACCGCTGAATTTTAATCTGCTTGCCATCCCGCGCGCCTTCGGGCGCGTGGCTCAACTGATAGCCGGCTTAGGGCGTTTGTGAAGAGTAGGGCGACGCGTTTTCGCCTTGTTTTTGCATTAATTTGAAAAACTCATCGGGCGTAATAGGGCGACTGAAATAGTAGCCCTGTGACTGGTCGCAGGCGTGATCGCGCAAAAAAGTTTCCTGGGCTTGTGTCTCCACGCCCTCAGCCACCACCGTGAGGCTGAGGGTGCGGCCCATGGCGATAATCGCTTCGGTAATGGCGCGATCCTCCAGATTTTGCGGAATGTCGCGAATAAACGAGCTGTCCACCTTGAGTGTGTCGATGGGAAACCTTTTGATCTGGGCGAGAGACGAATAGCCCACGCCAAAGTCGTCAATGGCCAGGCGTACGCCCAGGCGTTTGATATCGGTGAGAATCCTCACCGCGCGCTCGGCGTCCTGCATCACCATGCCCTCGGTAATTTCCATCTCCAGCAACTCGGGCTGCATGCCCGATGCTTGCAGTGCGGCGGCCACATCTTCCACCAGATGCTCATCGAAAAACTGGCGGGCGGATAAATTGACCGCCATACACAAGGGCGGCAGGCCCTGCTGTTGCCAGGCCACATTCTGCGCGCAGGCGGTTTTCAGTACCCAGCGGCCTATCAGCACAATCAGCCCTGTCTCCTCTGCGAGAGGAATAAACTGCGCCGGGGAGATGGGGCCCAGTTCCGGGTGCTGCCAGCGCAATAGCGCCTCCACGCCGGCAATGGCACCGGTTTTGAGATCGCGCTTGGCCTGGTAGTGGAGGAAAAACTCGTTGCGCTCCAGTGCCAGGCGCAGATTGTTCTCAAGTATCAGCCGCTCCAGTGAGCGCGCCTTGATATCCGGTGAGTAGAACTGGTAGGTATTTTTTCCTTCATCCTTGGCCCGATACATGGCGATATCGGCATTTTTCATCAGAGCATTTTCATCGGTGCCATCATCCGGATAGAGACAAATGCCCACACTGGCAGTCACGCGGATTTCCTGCCCCAAAACCTCCACAGGCTTTACAGCCGCCGCCAGAATTTTCTGCGCCACTTTCACGACCTGGTTGGCGTTATTAACCTCTTGCACAAGCACAACAAACTCATCACCCCCCAGGCGTGCCACCACATCACAGGAACGCAGGCAGGTTTTAAATCGCTGTGACATTTCCTGCAGTAGTGCGTCGCCCGATTCATGGCCGAGTGTGTCGTTGATATTTTTAAAACGATCCAGATCAATAAACAAGACGGCTAATTTGCGCTGATAGCGGTTGGCGGACTCAATGGCCAGGTTGAGAATTTCGCTGAACATGGCGCGGTTGGGGAGGTGGGTGAGGTTGTCGTGGGTCGCCAGGTAATGCATGTGCTCTTCGGTGGCCTTGCGGTCGCTGATGTCGCGGCCGATACCCACCAGCCCGGTGATCTTTCCGGATTCATCACGCACCGGGATTTTGCTGGTCAGTAGCCAGCGCACGCGTCCCGTTTCCTTGTCGATAGCGGGCTCCTCGCGGTCCAGCAGTGGCTCGCCGGTGCGCAGTATTTGCTGCTCGTCGTCGTAAAAACTCTGAGCCATGGTGCGCGGGAAAAAATCGAAATCGTCCTTGCCCAACAGCTCCTCCCGCGTTGTTCCCATGCCGCGGGCCACCGCGTCGTTGGCCAGTAAAAACTTGCTGTTGATATCCTTGGCGAAAATATTGTCGGGAACGGAGTCCACCAGCGTGCGCATCAGATTGCGCTCGATAGATAATGCCTCCGTCAGCCTGCTCAAGGCCTCGGTGCGCTCGGCTACGCTCGATTCCAGCTCGCGGTTGAGTTGTGCGACTTCTTCGTGCGCCTGCCTGGCGGCGGTGATATCGCGGGTGATACCCATTACGCCCACCACGTTGCCCGCATCGTTGCACAGCGGCACCTTGGTGGTGGAGTGCCAGCGGCTCTCACCGGACAGAGCGTCGGCCACCAGTTCTTCCCGGTCGGTCAGAGGGGTGCCACTTTGCATGACTTGTCGGTCATCGGCACTGTAGGCTTGGGCCCGTTCGGTATTGAAAAAATCGAAATCGGTCTTCCCCAGCACCTCGTCAGCCGAGTCACAGCCCAGCACAGAGACCATGGCCCGGTTGGCGAAGACAAAGCGACCCTCACGATCTTTGGCATAGATCAGGTCGAGGGTATTGTCAGCGAGTGTACGTAACAGGCTGTGTTCCACCGGGACTCCGCGACGATTCGCATGGTTGGCCTGAGTATAGACGAAGCTGGCGCATAATTGTGCCAAATTATAAAAACTTTAGTTTTTATATAATTATCGGTTAGGTGAGAAAAGGATTTTGGCGAAAATGGTTTTAACCGGACACGGTCGATGAATTGTTAACCCGACCTGATAGAGCCGCGCCGGATGACCGGCGCGGCCACACAGATCATCCAGTGTGTTGCTTGGGCGATAAGTGCTTGGCGCATGCCAGGCGTAACTGCTGGGCGGCGGTGACCATATTTTGCAGTGCTGGTACCACCTCCGCCCACTGCCGGGTTTTCAAACCACAGTCGGGGTTGACCCACAGACGCTCGGCGGGAATGCTTTCGGCAGCCTTGCTCATTAGCTTGACTATCTGCTCCACCGTGGGAATATTGGGTGAGTGAATATCGTAGACACCCGGGCCGATATCGTTGGGATAGTTAAAATCATCAAAAGCATCCAACAGCTCCATAGCCGAGCGGGACGTTTCAATGGTGATGACATCCGCGTCCATACGGGCAATATCGGCAATGATATCGTTGAATTCCGAATAGCACATATGGGTGTGAATCTGGGTACTGTCTGCCACGCCATTGGCGCTGATGCGGAAGGCCTCCACCGCCCACTGCAGATACTCACTCCAGGCGGAGCGCTTGAGCGGTAAACCCTCGCGCAGGGCCGCCTCGTCAATCTGAATGATACGCACGCCGGCGCGCTCCAGGTCCTGCACCTCCTCGCGTATGGCCAGTGCCAACTGCAGGCAGGTGTCGCGGCGCGGTTGATCATCGCGCACAAAGGACCAGTTGAGGATGGTCACCGGGCCGGTGAGCATCCCCTTGACCGGTTTATTGGTGAGTGACTGTGCATAGCCAATCCATGTGGGTGTCATGGCCCGTGGACGCTGGATATCACCGTACAGAATGGGGGGTTTGACGCAGCGTGAACCGTAGGATTGCACCCAGCCAAACCGGCTGAAGGCAAAACCGTCAAGTTGCTCGCCAAAATACTCCACCATGTCGTTGCGTTCGGCTTCGCCGTGTACCAGCACATCCAGCCCCAGCTGTTCCTGCACGTCAATGGCGTGGGCAATTTCCCGCTCAATCGCCTGGCGATATAGCGCCTCAGTGATCTTGCCCGCGCGGTAATCGCGTCGTGTCTGGCGAATTGACGCGGTCTGTGGGAATGAGCCAATAGTGGTCGTGGGATAAAGCGGCAATTGCAGGCTCTCTGCCTGTTGGCGGGCACGCTGTTCATAGGGGCTCTGCCGTTGGCCGAGCTCGGGGGTAATAGCTTGCAGTTGCTCGCGCACACGGTGATTGCGAACTCGCGGCGATTGGCGACGGCTGTCGATAGCCGACTGGTGTTCGGTGAGCGCCTCAGCTACAGCCTCGTGTCCCAGGCGCAGGCCGCGTTCCAGCAAGCTTAGCTCCTGCAGTTTTTCCAGGGTGAAGGCGAGCCAGGATTTGACCTCTGGATCCAGTTGGTCCTCCCGGTGCAGACTGACCGGCACATGCAACAGGGAGCAGGAGGGCGCCAGCCACAGACGCTCCCCCAGCCGCTGGTAGACCGGGGCCAGTTGGTCCAGCAGCGCGACCAGGTCGGTTTTCCAGACATTGCGGCCGTTGATAATGCCCAGTGACAATATTTTATGGGCGGGCAGCCAGTCCACCAGCTTGGACACCTCCTCCGGGGCGTTTACAGCATCCACGTGCAGACCGGCAACGGGCAGGCCGCAGGCCAATTGCAGATTGCGTCCCAGCGCGCCAAAGTAATTGGCCAGCAACAACCGTGGGCGGCTGGCTTTGAGGTCGTGATAGGCGCGGTTAAAGGCATGTTGCCAGGGTTGATCCAACTCGGTGGACAGAATGGGCTCATCTATCTGTACCCATTCGGCGCCGGCTGCGGCCAGCTTGTCCAGCAGTTCAGCATACACGGGGATCAAGTAATCGAGTAGTGCCAGTTTTTCGGTGTTGTCCCTGCTCTTGCCCAGCCAGAGATAGGTGAGCGGGCCGATAATCACCGGTTTGGCGGTGTGGCCTTGCGCACGCGCTTCCTCAAGCTGACTCAACAGGCGCTCGGGGTTAAGATGAAAGCGGGTCTGGGCGTCGAATTCGGGGACGATATAGTGGTAATTGGTGTCGAACCACTTGGTCATTTCCCCGGCGTGTATACAGGCACAGTCGCTGTCGCCGGCGGTTCGCCCCCGCGCCAGGCGGAAGTAGCGGTCAAGTGTCTCTCCCTCGCCGACCCGGGAGGGCACATGGCCCAGGGTAAAACTCATGTCCAGCACCTGATCATAGAGGGAGAAATCCCCCACAGCTACCAGCGACAAGTCCGCCTGCTGTTGCCAGTGCAGCCGCCGCAGCTCGCGCGCTTCGGTCTGCAAATCGTTGGCGCTGATGTCGCCGCGCCAGTAGCGTTCCAGGGTAAATTTCAGCTCGCGGTTGGCCCCGATACGGGGAAAACCCAGGTTATGTGTGATTGGCATGAGGTCGCTCCAGTACAAACAGGTTTTTTAGTGTCAGAGCGGCAGTCTAGGGGCTGGTTTAAATAAAAAAAAATGGTATTATTTCATTAATCTATAAAATTAATTCATGAATTATGTTGGACCGCATACATCTGCAAATTGTGCGAGAACTGGAGAAGCAGGGGTCGCTGACGGCAGCGGCCACCAGCCTGCATTTGACCCAGCCAGCGCTCAGTCACGCCATGAAAAAGCTGGAGCAGCAATTGGGGACGTCGCTCTGGACGCGCGAGGGTCGCGGCCTGCGACTGACCCCTGCCGGGCACTATGTGGCGGGGCTGGCGCGGCGGTTATTGCCGCAGCTGGAACACGCCGAGAAGGTCATTGAGCAGATGGCGCGGGGACAGCGCGGCAACCTGCGCATCGGCATGGAGTGCCATCCCTGCTACCAGTGGTTGCTGCAGGTGGTGGCGCCCTATCTGCAGCGCTGGCCGGATGTGGATGTGGACGTGAAGCAGGCATTCCAGTTCGGTGGCATCGGCGCGCTCTTTGCCCACGAAATCGACATACTGGTCACCCCCGACCCCCTGGAACACAAGGGTTTAATGTTTACGCCCGTGTTCGACTATGAGCAGGTTCTGGTCACCGCTGCCGATCATAGCCTGGCGCAAAAGCCGTGGGTAGAGCCCGCCGATCTGAAGGGGGAGACACTCATTA
>CBFGUT010000065.1:0-13333 GCA_965652265.1 uncultured Cellvibrionaceae bacterium
GCGGACCTGGGTAAACAACTGCTGCATACCGGCGCTGGTGCCCACCATGCCGTGAAATTCTCCCCGGTCCAGCAGGCGCCGGTAATAGGCCAGCTCCTGCTCCAGCGTCTGGTGTTGCAGAATGCGCGCCACGGCCAGGCACAGGTGCTCCAGGTCCAGCGGCTTGGTGAGAAAGTCGTCGGCGCCGCGCTTGAGGGCATCCACCGCCTGGTCGATAGTGCCGAAGGCGGTGATGACGATAAAGCCGGGCTTGGCGGGCAGGGTCTGCAGGCTCTGCAGCAGTTGCAGCCCCTCGCCGTCGGGCAGGCGCAGGTCGCTCACCACCAGGCGCGGCATCTGTCCGGCGAGAAACCGGTGAGCCGCCGCCAGGCTGCCCTCGCCGGCGCACTGGTAGCCCGCATCCTCCAGCTCCTCCAGCAGTAACTGGCGCAGGTCGGGGTCGTCTTCCACAACGAGGATATCGGCGGGTGGCGATTGGGGATGGCTCATGGCATGTTATCCAGTGGTAAGCTCAGGCAAAAACGGGCGCCGCCGAGGGGGCTGCGGCCCAGGGTAATTTGACCACCGTGCTCGGTGACCACGGCGTTGACCACGGCGAGACCGAGGCCGGTACCCATCCCCACCGGTTTGGTGGTGACAAAAGGTTCCAGCAAGTCGGCCTCCACACTGGCGTCGATACCGGGGCCGTCGTCGTCCACGCACAGGTGAACACTGCCCTCGCGGCACTGCCAGTGCAACTCCACTTGCCCGCCGGGGGCCGCCTGCATGGCGTTGCGCAGCAGGTTGATCAGCGCCTGTTCCAACCGCAAGCGGTCGCCGGTGAGGCTGGGCGGCGCTGTGTCGCCGGTGATCTGGATATGGGTGCCGCTGCGCTGGCGGTCATCCTCCACCTGCTGCAGGGCGGACTGGATCAACTCCGTCACCTTGACCTGCCGGTGCTCGGGTTTGACGGGCCGGGCGAAGTTCATCAACTGGCGGATAATGCGTTCCATGCGCTGGAGTTGCTGGCGAATGGCGCCGAGGCTGTGCGCCTGGTCGGCGTCGCAGTGGCGCAGGGCGCGCTGGGCCTTGCCGTCGGCCACGCTCAGTGGGGTGCCCAGTTCATGGGCGATGCCGGCGGCAAAGCGGCCGATGGCGGCCAGTTTCTCGCTCTCGTGCAGGCGGGTTTTCAGTGCCAGCTCGCGCTCGCGCTGGCGTTCCAGCTCGTGCTCGGAGGCGACAATACTGTCCAGCATGGTGTTGATGCCCTGGCTCAGGCCGCGAATTTCCGCCGGCCCCTTGAGCGGCAGGCGATGGCCAATATCACCGGCGCCGATGCGTGCCATGCTCTGGCCCATGGTGCGCAGGTGGCGGCCCAGGGCGCGTTGATAGCCGATCCAGATCACCAGGATCAACAGCAGCGAAGCGCTGATCAGCAGCGCCAGGGCGCGTATACGGAAGGCCGCCAGGTAATCGGTAAAGTCCGTGCCCTGGCGGGTGATTTGCAGCAGGCCGATAATGCGCCCGCCACTGTCCGACAGGGGCATAAAGTAGGAGAAGACCTCCTCGCCGTCCACTTCCTCGAAGGTGCCCTGTTCGTCGCCGATGGAGGCCAGGGAGGCGGCCTGGTCCCCCCGCACCTCGGCATCGAGGTCGCCAATGGCGGAAATGCGCCGGCCGTGACGGTTGTAGACATAGATGCCGTACACCTGGTCCATATCGAAGGCCGAGGTGACGGTGCGGCGTATGGTGGCACGGTGGCCATACTCCAGAGCGTGGCCCAGCGCCGGGCGAATGGCACGGGCAATCAGCTGGATATCCTCTTCCATGCGCGCCTGGGCGCTGAGTTCCAGCGCGCGCAGGCTGTACCAGCCGCTGACGATAATAATCAGCACGAAGGGCAAGAGCACAAACAGCAGCAGTCGTGTGCGGATATTGTGTCGGGAACCGGCTTGCAGTGAGGGCATAGGGTCTCATCTGGGTAAATATGCCGGATATGCTAACACACCCCAAATAGGCGAATAAAAAGGCACAGGGCGTGCTTATACAAACTGGCGCTGGCCTCCGGCTTTGGGGATTATCTGGTGCAGATACCGGAAACTCAGCAGTTGTCGGTATCGCCTGCCGGATAATATTTTCCCGCAGCCTGCCAGAAGTAAGAATTGCGACATCGTGCGGCTTTTTAATGGCCTGTGGTTTTGTTTATCAAAAATGAGCCCATATACTGTTTAGCCAAGGCAGGGTTATGTCCGCAGGCACCCAACTGCCGATTTCTATGAATCTCAACCCGGAACACGGAGCCTTTATCCATGGTGATGGAATCCAAGACGATGGAAGATATCCTGAAACTGACGCAGGCGTGGCATGCTCAGTTATCACATCATCTGCAAGAGAACGCCGATAATGCCAGCTCGGAGCGCAATAAAATGTTGCTGGATTATTTGAGTGATCATGAAGCCAGGCTTTCTGACATTCTGCAGACCTTCCGTGAAAAGGCCGATCTGCGGGCGCTCGATACCTGGCTTTATGAGTACACCGACCGCCACAAAATCATTCACCAGGATCCGCGTGAAGTGCCATTCAATCAGATGAGCGATAAAGAGATTAGCGGTAAGATTGCCGAGCTTCATCAGGGGTTGGTGGATCTTTACACCCATTTGTATAGCCGTGCGGAGAGCCATAGTGCTCGCGATACATTGGGGCAGCTTCTGGATATCCAAAAAAACAAAAGCAAAATTATCAGTGCGGGGTCGGAGCGCTCAGGGGAGTTCTGATTTCTCCAACCCCAACCCCAAGCAGGCCGGGCTCGCTGTTCGGCACTGCCTGGGGGAGGGACTCCATCAGGTGTTGTTTCTCACCGCTTATGTCCGCCTTCCATTGGGAACCTCCGAAAGGTTAAAGCGGCAATCTACGCCCACACACGGAAGGCCAGAAATCCGTATACCCCCAAATACATGACGATAACGATGTGAGCCAGTACGACAGTGGCCGAGTACCAATAGACGCCGCTGGACACCGCTGACAATTTCGCTTTGTAGAGGGGGTAAAGGGCTGCGACAACCGCCAGGGGATAAATCAGGCTGACGACAAACACAAAGATGCTGATGGGCTTCGACTGCAGAATTGAGCCAGGGTCTGTAGCCGTAAGTACAAAGAATAGGGGTATCGCCAGCAGCAATAAACTGAGAGTGGCGGGTACCAGGCGGATTTTATTGCCCGGCTTCTCTGGCTTTTTTGTCAGTACCCGTTTTACCCCCCACACAGCCAGATAAACAATGCTGCTGACTACCAAAGCCAAGCTGAACGCCAGCATCAGAAGACGACCGTAAACGACCAGTGCGGACACTTTGCGGTAGAGATTGCCTTCCACTTGGACTGTCTCACCCAAAAGTGGGTCATGGACAATGGCGATGGAGGGCAAGCCGCTCCATTGAGAGAATAAAACCTCGTTGCTGGTGCCTTTGCGCTGGTAATCCTGGCTTTTCCAGCCGCCAAAGAACGGGCTTCGGTGTAGATAGCGATCATTGGTTTCGAAACGCATCACGCCACTAATGTCGGTGATAATTTTCATATTACTGGACAAGGGGTTAACCGGTACGTAAAAGCCATTTAAATGCTTGAACTTTTCGGGTAATGGCTGAGGGGTGTACTCCCGGCGGATCTGATCTTTTAAAAGATAAGTGCGCAGGGCATGGGACACCCGCGAAAACGCCTCGTGGTTGGCTTGGTTCATCATGAAGGCGTAGCCCGCTTTCAGCTCTGGTTGATAGATGACTTCGGAAACGCCACCGGGGATACCCCCGGTATGTCCAAAAAAAGGGGTTTCCCGGTCTTCGAAACCGAAAACATCCACCGTCAGACCATAGCCGGCATGGATGCCTGCCTTTGCGCCGAGGGTGGTTTCGCTATTCTCCATGCGGGTGATGGCGCTGGCGCTGAGAAATGTTTTTCCCTCATAGGTGCCGCGGTTAATCAGCATGGTCAGAAAGTTTGCCATCTCTCTGGGGGAAGCATTGAGGGCAGAGGATGGTCGTGTGTGAATATAGTGGTAGTGAGTGGGGCCTTCTTGCGTATAGCCGGTTGCGCCCCGCTCTTCAAAGGCCGGGGTTTTCAGAAAGGCGCTGGCGTGCATTTGCAGAGGGGCAAATATAAACTGCGACGTGTATTCATCGAAGCTCATGCCTGTCAGCTTCTCCACAATCAGCGCGGCGACCACCGGACCGGTATTGCTGTACGCGTGGCGTGTGCCCGGGACCCAGCGCGATACGCGGGCATCGGTGTGCCGGCTGAGTCCGTCCTCCAGGCTCAGACTGTCGGGTGCGTCCCCGATATACTCACCCGCATGTACATCCCAGCCGGTGGTGTGTTCGAGGAGGTGCGCTACCCTGATGGGGTCGGTCTCCTCCCAGGGGTTTTCAAACACAAAGTCCGGCAATAAGTCGGCCACCCGGTCATTGAGGGACAGACGGCCCTGGTCCACCAGTTGCATGATGGCAACGCCGGTAAACATCTTGGATACCGAGCCCATCCGGTAGAGAGTATCGGCCGTGGCTGGCTTTTGTTGCTCTATGTCTGCCTGGCCCATCGCCGACACCCAGGTGGGGCCATCGCTGTCGACCAGTGCTATACCGATGCTCGGTACCCCTGTCTCTTTTTGAATGGTGCTTATGGTCTGCTGTAGCTCAGCCAGGTTTTGTGGGGCTTGCGCCATACTGGCTGTACAGAACAGCGACAATATAGACATCAGGGCTATCAGGTATGCTTTCATGGTGCTATCTCCTTGGTTGATAGCACCAGTCTCGGGGGTAACGCCCTGGTGGAGGTCAAAAAGGTGCCGAACGGCGAAATGGGGGTATGGGCGGCTGAAAAGAGCCGGTTACAAACTGAGCCTCTCTTTGAGGCGGGCGGCGTTGCGCCGCGAGACCTCAATGGTTTGTCCATCCTCCATGGTTAATTCATAGCCCTCGCTGACGGAGAGGGCGATAGACATAATCGCGTTGAGATTGACAATATACTGGCGGCTCACCCGGAAAAAGCTACTGGCAGGCAGCCGCGTTTCCACCAGGTTGAGAGATTTCTTCACGAAGGCTTTTTTGTTTTCAGTGCCGCTATTGCCACCGTTGTTTGTGAAAAAAATTTGTACATAGTTTTTACAGCTTTCGATGTATTGAATTTGATTCAAGGCGATGAGAAAACAGTGCTCATTGTCTTTTACAAAAAGTCGGCTGCTTAAGTCCAGCGGCGCTGCTGATGCTGGAGTGTCAGTGTCCTGCGCTTGAGCAGTGCTCAGTTTTGCGATAGCGGTCGCCAGGCGCTCTTCGCTAATAGGCTTGAGCAGGTAATCCACCGTGTTGTGCTCAAAGGATTGAATCGCATATTCGGCATAGGCGGTGGTAAAAATGATTTTAGGCGTGTAGTCCAGCGATTCGAGCAGTTGGAATCCGGATTCTCCGGGCATGTGGATATCCAGAAATAGTAAATCCGGTCGCTCCGCGGCAATTATCTCGCGCGCTCCTTGTGGATGCTCCGCTTCGCCCACCACCGCGACAGAGGGGTGACTCTGGAGCATGCGAATAAGCCCATTGCGGGCAAGCCGTGAATCTTCAATAACCACTGCTCTCATATTGACTCCGCGGGCAGAGTGATCACGGCGCGAAACTCCCCTTCGGTTTGCTGAATGGCCAGATTTGCACGATGACCATACAACAGTTGCAGGCGATTGCGAATATTGGCCAGGCCTGTGCCGGTGGCAGGTGCCGTATGGGCAGGGGAATCCGGCACGGGGCTGATAACGGTCAGGCTATAGCCAGTGGCTTCTGTTGCCGCCGTCACGGTGATAGTGCCGCCATCCCGAATCTGTTCTATGCCGTGTTTTACGGCATTTTCTACCAACAGTTGCAGGCTCATTGGCGGTATTCGAAAGTGATACATGGGACTGGGGACTTCAGCCCGATACTCCAGCTTGTCCTCGTACTGTAGTTTCACAATATCGATAAAACGCTGTGTCATCGCCAGTTCTTCTGCCAGCTCCACCACTTCCCGTGCCGATGATTCCAGCGAGTACCGCAAAATCTCGGACAGTGCCGTTATCATGTGGTCCGCATGCAGGGGATTTTCGTGCACCGCAAAGCGGATATTGTTGAGCGAGTTGAACAGAAAATGTGGGTTTAGCTGGTTTGCCAGCGAGGCCAACTGGGCCTCCTTTAAACTGTTTTGCAGCCGCAGATTGTGTAGCTCGGATGCCTTTGCACGCCGACGTTCTTTCACGAAAACGTAGATGAAGGCCCACACAGAAATAAAGAGCTGACCCGATAGGGTCACACTCAACACCAGCGGCCCCGCTATTCCCGCCAGGTTGACGTCGCCGGTGGCAAGTTGCTGCGGTGGCACAAAATCCTGCCAAAAGAAAGGCAAAAGCGTTGCGGTGGTGGCCAAGGCGGACAGAAAGGCTGCCGCCGTTGCATAGGCAACCACCAGGGGAACCAGTTTTCCTACACCTTCATGGAATATGGAGTAGCGATTATATAGCCAACGAAAACCGAGTGTTGCCGTGGTAAAGAAGATAGGCCATAGCAGAAAAGCGGCCCACAATTTGAATGCCATCAGGTGGGGAGCCAGAAAGGATGTCGCCAAATCCACAGAAGCGAGTCCCAGCAAGCCCAGGCTATGGTACAGCCAAAACGTTGGGCTGCGAGGTATAAACTTAACGTTCATGTTCTCCGGCAGGCTCCCTGTACGGTTGATGGCACGTACCGCCGCTGATTAGCGAGTTTTGCACAAATGATAAATGGCCGTTTCGCCAAACAGATTGGGTGACAGATTGCCCAGCCACTGCGCGGTCCGCTCGTTGACCACCAGGCGGTGGAGCACGGTGATGCCGAGTTGATGGCAGAGCACCTCAAAATCGCGAAAGGTACAGAAGTGAATATTGGGCGTGTCGTACCATTCATAGGGTAGCAAATCTGATACGGGCATGCGTCCCCGCAGGGCCAAGTGCAGGCGCGCTTTGTAGTGGCCGAAGTTGGGAAAGGTGACGATGCACTCCTTGCCCACGCGCAACATTTCCTCCAGCACCAGGTGGGGCACGTGTAGCGTCTGAATGGCCTGGGTCATCACCACGGTATCAAAACTCTTGTCGGCAAAGTTGCCAAGCCCGCGATCCAGGTTTTGATCGATGACATTGAGGCCGCGGCTGATGCACTGGTGAATGGATTCGGGAGCGATTTCCAGCCCGTAGCCCTGTACCTCGCGGGTACGGGTGAGGAATTCCAACAGTGTGCCGTCGCCGCAGCCGAGGTCGAGCACGCGGCTGCGCGGTTGTATCCACTGCTGTAGGTGATCCAGGTCGATACGCATGGCTTAGATCTCGATGGTATTCATGTAGCGGGCAAAGGATTGTTGATAATCCTCATTGGGCAGCAGGAAAGCGTCGTGGCCGTAGGGTGAATCAATTTCGGTATAAACCACGGGCCGGCGCGCGGCGATCAGGGCGTCGACGATTTCCCGCGAGCGTTCAATGGGGAAACGCCAGTCGGTGGAAAACGCGGAGACAAAAAAACCGCACTGGGATTGCTCGAAAGCTGCCGCCGGGTCGTCGTTGTATTCGCGCGCGAGATCGAAATAATCCAGTGCCCGCGTCATCAGCATATAGGTGTTGGCGTCAAAGCTGTCGGAGAAAGTGTCGCCCTGATAGCGCAGATAGCTCTGCACCTGGAACTCCACCAGCTCCTCCAGGCCCTGGGCAAAGCTGCCGCTTTTGAGTTCGCGGCCAAATTTTTCGCCCATCACGTAATCGGATAAGTAAGTGATGTGGCCGATCATGCGCGCCACGGCCAGCCCCTGCTTGGGGTAGGTGTCGTGCAACAGATAGTCGCCGCCGTGAAAGTTGGGGTCGTTGGCGATGGCCTGGCGGGCGGTTTCGTTAAAGGCGATATTCTGCGCGCTCAGCTTCATGGCCGAGGCGATTACCACACTGTGGCGAACCCGCTCGGGGTACTCCAGTGCCCAGCGCATAACCTGCATGCCGCCCAGACTGCCGCCAATTACAGCGGCCCACTGCTGAATGCCCAGGCGATCAGCGAGCTGCGCCTGGCTGTGTACCCAGTCGCGCACACGCAGTACTGGAAAGCTTGCACCCCAGGGCTGTCCGGTTTCCGGGTTGATAGAGGTGGGACCGGTGGAGCCGCTGCAGCCACCCAGGTTGTTGAGGCAGACCACGAAAAAACGATTGGTGTCGATCACCTTGCCGGGGCCGATATAGGCATCCCACCAACCGGGCTTGCGATCCGTCTCCCGGTGGTAGCCGGCGGCGTGATGGTTGCCTGACAGGGCGTGGCAGATCAACACGGCGTTGCTTTTGCTGGCGTTGAGGCGGCCGTAGGTTTCCACCATCAACTCGTAGCGCGGCAGGGTGCGCCCCGAGGCCAGTGTCAGCGGCGTCTCAAAGGACAATAACTCGGGGGTGACCAGGCCCACAGAGCCCGGCGCAGAGGGGTTTGTCATCGCTCGTCCGTATCACCAGGCAGCGCTTGCGCGCCGCAAAAGCGCAAGTCTAAGGGGGCGTGCGCTTCCCTGCAAGAGAAGCGCCTGCCTGGTGTAGGTTGCCACAGATAGAGTGTGGCAACCTACACTAGTGTCCTGTCCGATTCATTCGTTGAAATATTTTATGAAGTAACAATCCGGATTCAATGCCCCGGTTTTGCCAGAGCCCTCTCGAAGGGGGCGTGGTGTTCTTTCCGGGACCGCCGAGGTGTAGGTTGAGTAAGTGCAACGCCACCCAACACCCCGATCGTTGGGTGGCGCGGAGCTTACCCAACCTACAAACGACTCCGGTTCTGTGCCAATCCCAAGCTGGTAAGAAACACCGCTATCTATCAGGCACGCCCTAAGGGCGTCCAGAAAACAAGCCCTTTAGGACTGCTGTGCCTGGCGCGCCTGCTGCAGGGAGACCACATCGGCGCTGGTGGCGGCGTGGCGCTCGGCGGGGTGGGCCGACACTTCGCGAAACAGCGGCTCCAGTGCCTCTATGGCTCCCCGCAGTTTTTGCAGGTCAGTTTCCAGAATTTCCACCTGCTCGCTGCGCGAGCGCTGTTCGCGCTGCACCTCTCCCAAACGCATCATATGGTGTTCGAGCAGTTGTTTCTGGTGCTGGTTGTGTTGCACCAGCGGCACCAGTGCCTCGGCCAGCCAGTCGTCCACGGCCCGGTTGAGGTCGGCGAAGACCTGCTGCACCTCTTTCACCAGGGTGGCGATAAAACGCTTGATCAGGGTCTGTTTGACGCTGAGCACGCTGTTGAGCGAGCGGCGGAAACTCTCGGCGCTGCGGGTCAGGTTGCGCAACTGGCGGCGCTCGGCAGTGAAGTTGAACTGGCTCTTGCCGGCCAGTTCGCTGTTGCCCAGGCCGTGCTCGGGGCGCTCGTAGATGGAATTGAGTACGCGGTTGGCGCGCTCGGCCTCGCGCAGCAGGTTGTTGACATTGGCGTCCACATCTTCAAAAAAGTCGCCCATGGCCCGCGACAGTCCCACCGTGGTCCAGCTCTGACTCATGCGCTCGTAGGTCTCGTCGATCAGCCGCTGCAGCAGGCGCTCGCTAATGGGGGCGAGCAGTGCCTCGCGCTGGTTGTCCAGCATTCTCTGGCTGGTGCGCAAAGACAGGGCCTGTTTGTGGTACTGGTGGTGGGCGCTGCGGATTTTTTCGCGCTGTCGGCGCAGTTCGGCAGAGACGTCTTCGCTTTTCGCCTCGCGCAGCTCGGCCAGCGCCTGCTCGCTCTCGGCAATGCGACGCTGCAGGGCGTTGTAGGTGCCGACGATAATATCGTAGCTGCCGCTCACCAGCCGGTGGGCGATAATCTGTTGCTGCGAGCGCAGGATACATTCCGCCAACCGCTGTTCCAGCTGGGCGAAACGGCTTTTCAGAATCAGCTCCGACTTGCCCAGCGTCTTGCCGATCAGCGCCTGGCGCGCCGACAGGGGCAACACATGCTCGGTGGCCAGTTGCAAGTGGCGCGCGGTCTGCCCGCGAATGCGTTCGATAGTGGCATTGACCTCGGGCACGGGCGACAGCTCATCCGAGAGAGTGTCGATTTTATTCAGCAGGGCCAGCACGGCGGTGCAGTTTTCCTCGCGCAGGTGCTGAATATGGTTTTTCCAGATGGCCATGTCGCTGGCGCTGACGCCGCTGTCGGCCGCCAACAGAAACAGGATCGCCTGGGCCTCGGGCAGGGTTTTCAGGGTCAGCTCCGGCTCGTTGCCCAGGGCATTGAGCCCGGGGGTATCGACAATGCGCAGCCCCTGGCGCAGCAGCGGGTGGTCGAGGTTGATCAGCGCGTGGCGCCAGGTGGGCACGGGAATCAGACCATTGGCATCGGGTTCACCCAGTTCGCGGGTGTCAAAGCCCAGCTTGGCGGCTTCGGCGCGGGTCACCTGCTTGCTGGCGGAGACCTGACCGATGGCTGCGGCCACCGAATCGGGGTTGCCCGGTTCGAACACAATGGTGTGCCAGTTCTGTGGAATACGCTTGAAGCTCTGCAGGCTGGCAGGGCTGCGCCGGGTTTCGATGGGCAGCAGGCGCACGCAGTTGGCCGGCTGTTGCTCGTCCCAGAAGATTTCCGTGGGGCACATGGTGGTACGGCCCGCCTGGGAGGGCAGCAGGCGTTTGAAGCCCTGATGGTGGAGCAGAGCGTTGATCAATTCGGTCTTGCCGCGCGAGAACTCGCCCACGCAGGCCAGGGTAAAGTGCTTGCCCTGCAGCAGCCGGCGCGCGCGCTGCAGGCTGCGCTGGGCTTCGGGGGTGATTAACTGGTAGTCCTGGCTCCAGCGTTCAAAGTTGGCCAGACGTTCGTCCAGTTGCTGCTTCCAGGCGTTGTACTCGGCCATTTGCCGGTGTAGCGCTTTGATATCCATAATCGTTGCCGCTTTGTGTTGTTGTATTCTGAGTCTTGTTATCGGATTGGCGGGGCCAATCGTGACACTTCTTTACAGTCGACTTTGCATTAAAGCCTAAAAAACGCGCAGATGCCAGTGAGTGTCCACTCACTGGCGATAATCGGGCGCTTTTGCAGACTGATGGTTAACGATTAATAGGCGCTAAACAGTACCCAGGCAGGGGCGTTAACCAGTTCGCCCACGGCCGGAATCAGGAAGCGGTTGATCAGATTCAGGGCCAGAATCAGGAAAATGGGGGAGATATCAATGGGGCCCAGCGGTGGGATCACTCGGCGGATGGGGGCCATGACCGGCTCGATTATCTGGCGCAACAGCACCAGCGCAGGGTTGTGGCTGAAGGGCGCGACCCAGCTGGCGATGATGTAGATGAGCATGCCCCAGAAGTAAATGGCGGTGAGCATGGCGAGGATGCCCACAACCCCCCAACCGAGTAATAACAGCGGGTTGAAGAAACCGTAACCGGCCACCAGCAGGATTAACTGGAAGGTGACCCACTGCACCAACAGCGCCAGCACCAGCGACGCCAGGTCCACACCATAGAGGCCGGGTATGACCCGCCGCAGTGGCAGCAGCAGCGGGTTGGTGGCCTTGCTGATGCCCTGGGAGATGGGGTTATAGAAGTCGGCGCGCACCAGTTGCAGCAAAAAGCGCAGTATCACCAGCAGCAGATAAAGCGAGCCGAGGGTCTTAATCAGGTAAATGGCCATTTGTGCCAGGGTGTTCATGGGCTTTCCTCGTCAAATCAGGGCTAGTTTACATCACATGTTCAAGGCTAAGTTGCGCATTCATGCGTCGGCGCCGAGTTCGCGCGAGAGGCTTTCCGAGCGCGCGGCGGCGGCCTGCATGGCGCGTCTGACTATGGCGGCCAGTTGGTCGTCCTCGAAAACGCGAATGGCCCGCTCGGTGGTGCCGCCGGGCGACATGACGCGGCGCTTGAGTTCGCCCACCTCCACATCCGCAGCGGCGGCCAGCGCGGCGGCGCCACTGGCGGTCTGCAGGGTGAGTGCGCGCGCCTGCTCGGGGCTGAGCCCCAACTCGGTGGCGGCGGCGATCATGGCTTCGAAAAAGTGAAAGAAATACGCGGGACCCGAGCCGGAGACCGCGGTGACCGCGTGCATCAGTTGTTCGTCTGCCACCCACACCACCGTGCCGGTGGCCGCCGCCAATTGTTCGGCAAAGTCGCGTTGGCTCTCATTGACGTGGGCATTGGCAAACAGCCCGCTGGCGCCCACACCCACCTGGGAAGGCGTATTGGGCATGCTGCGCACTATGGCGAGTTCCGCACCCAGCCAGCGGCCGAGGGTGGCGGTATCGATACCCGCCGCCACGGAGATCACCAGCTTGTCCGTCAGGATGTTCTTGAGCGGTGTACAGACCGCCGACAGCATCTGTGGCTTGACCGCCAGCACCACCACCTCCGCCCACTCGGCGGCGGCGAGGTTATCGGTGGTGACGGTGATGCCGAGCGCCTGCTCGGCGGCTGCGGCGGAAGCCGCCGAGCGGGTGGTGGCGCGCAGCAGCTCGGCGGGATAGCCCCTCGCCAGCAGGCCCTGGATAATCGCCCGGGCCATATTGCCGGCGCCGATAAATAACAGCGGTTTGTGGTCCATTTTTCGTCTCTTGCTCGTGTGATTAGGCGTCAGCCACACTGGTGTTGTGCTTTAGGTGTTCAATCCCGCGGTGCACGGGCACCAAAAATATCTGTGCCGATACGCACACAGGTGGCGCCCTCGGCGATGGCCTCCTCCAGATCCCCCGACATGCCCATGGATAGGGTGTCGAGTGGGCCCCGCAGGCCCAGTGTGCGCAGAGATTCCAGCGCCTGACGCAGGGCGGCAAAGGCGGAGCGGGTTTGCTGTTTGTCCGCGCTGGGGGCGGGAATGGCCATCAACCCGCGTAAAGTGAGGCCCGGAAGTTCATCCACCGATCGTGCCAGTGGCTCCAGTGTATCAGGGCTGACGCCCGATTTGCTGGGCTCGGCATCGATATTTACCTGCAGACAGACGTTGAGCGGTCCCAGGGCAGATGGGCGCTGCTCGCTGAGGCGGCGGGCGATCTTGAGTCGGTCGAGGCTGTGCAACCAGTGGAAGTGGGCGGCCACCGCGCGGGTTTTGTTGGATTGCACCGGCCCCAGGAAGTGCCACTCAATATCATCCAGGTCCGCCAGTGTAGCCTGTTTATCCAGTGCCTCCTGCAGGTAGTTTTCGCCAAAGCGCCTTGCACCCGTGGCGTAAGCCTCGCGTATGCGTTCGGCCTCGTGGGTTTTACTCACCGCGATCAGGTGGATGCTGTCGGGGCTGCGCCCGGCTTCACTGGCGGCAGTGGCTATGCGCTGGTTTACGCGTTGAAGTCGCTCGGCAATAGCGGGCATGGGTATTCCAGTATCAGGCAGTTTGCGTTCGGCTCCATT
>CBFGUT010000066.1:0-12901 GCA_965652265.1 uncultured Cellvibrionaceae bacterium
CATCAGACATCAGACATCAGACATCAGACATCAGACATCAGACATCAGACATCAGCCGAGATGGCGTTTAACGCCTGACGCCTTCCATTCACACCACAATTCTTTGTCCCCTACCTCTACTGCCTCACCGGCCGTTTGGCGAGCTTGCGCTGCAGGGTGCGTCTGTGCATATTCAGGGCGCGGGCGGTGGCGGAAATATTCCCGTCGTGTTCCTGCAGGACCTTTTGAATATGCTCCCAGGTCAGTCGGTCCACCGAGGTGGGTTGTGCGGGAATAGCCGGCGTATCCTGCCCAGCTTCCCCGGTGAAGGCGTTAAGGACTTCGTCGGCGTTGACGGGTTTGCACAGGTATTGATGGGCGCCGCGTTTGATGGCTGTCACCGCTGTGCTGATACTCGAGTAGCCGGTGAGTATCACAATACGTAATTGGGGACGCAATGTCAGCAGATCGGGCAGCAGCGTCAGCCCCGATTCATTGCCCAGCTTCAAGTCCAGTAGCACTTGTTGACAGGGCCAGTGTCGCACA
Source organism: uncultured Cellvibrionaceae bacterium (assembly GCA_965652265.1). Classification (GTDB taxonomy): domain Bacteria; phylum Pseudomonadota; class Gammaproteobacteria; order Pseudomonadales; family Cellvibrionaceae; genus Gilvimarinus. The sequence continues at coordinate 526 of CBFGUT010000066.1, forward strand.
CACTGCAGGGCTTCAGCGCCGGAACGCGCCACCTTGACCGCCAGCCCCCGGCGCGCCAGAGCGGCTTGCATAATGTCGCCAAAGGTGACGTCGTCATCCACTATCAGCAAACGCTTGGGTTCGCTCATTCACTGGTCTCCAGGGGCAAGGCAAGATCGGTACAGGTGCCGCCGCCGGGACGCGGCCGATGCTCTACCCGGCCGCCGTAGCGCTCCAGGGTGGCGTGGGTGAGGAATAGGCCCAAGCCCAGACCTTCCGGCTTGGTGGTCAGGGGACGCTGCCCCAGAGCTGCATGGGTATCGCGAGTCATGCCCGTGCCCCGGTCGGCAATCAGCCAATGCAAGTGGTGCTGATCGTGAGACACATCCACCGTTATTCCCTCGTCACCGGCATCGGCGGCATTGTCGAGCACATTGATAACCGCCTGTTGTACGGTGGGATGCAGCCTGACTTTGACTGCTGCAAGTTTTGAATCGAGCTTGATCTCGGCTCGGGCATCCGGGCGCAGTAGTTGCCAATACTCAATGATGTGCCGGCAATAACTCAGTGCCTCGGTCGTCTGCGGATGAGTGAGTTGCTCCCAGTCCGCCTGGTGCCGTAACTCGGCCAGTGTCTCACCGCAGACACCAACCTGCTGCTGGAGTATCTTCAGTTCCGGGCCCCATGCCGCTTCCAGTGCCGGTTGTCGGGATAGCTCATGTATCAGGGTCTTTATGGTGGACAGGGGCGTGCCCAATGCGTGAGCGGTGCCCGCCGCCTGGGTAGCAATCGCCAGTAGTTGCTCATTACGCAAGTCCTCCTCGCGACGGGCATTGAGGTCCTCTTGCTGGCGGCGCAGGGTGGCGGCCATGCGCGCCACAAAAAAACAGATCAGCAGGGCACTGAGGGCAAAGTTGAGCCACATACCCACCACATGCAGATGAGCGCCGGTATCCAGATTCTGGGCGCCGTGAATGTGTACAGGTGGTGCCAGCAGCACCAGCGGTTGATAGTGCCACAGCAACAGGCCGTACATGCCGATGCCCGACAGGCTCAGGGGCCAGGTCAGATAGCTGGGCAGGATAGCGGCGGCAATGCAAATGGGTACCAGCAGGTAGGATAAAAAGGGGTTGGTGGCGCCGCCGGTAAAATAGGCCAGTAAGCCCACGGCCACAATATCCGCCGCCAGTTGCCAGAAAATTTCCCGCTGGCCAATTCCAGCGCCCCACAGCACACGCATCAGCGACACCGCATTGAGCAATGTCAATGCCCCCAGCACCGTCAAGATAGGGGCCAGAGGCAGACGCGCAAAATCGCTGGCGGCAGAAGTGATCACGGCCAGTGCCAATAGCAGAATCAGCCCGGCGCGTATGAGAATAAGCTGGCGCAGATGCTGGGCAGGGGCCTTGAGTAACAGGGGTGAGAGTGTCATGGCGGCATTATAAGCGAGCTTGCGACACAGTGGCACAGGTGCGACGGGATGTCGCACAATCCTGTCGGACGTCGGACGTCGGACGTCGGACGTCGGACGTCGGACGTCGGACGTGGTGTATACTGCGCGCTGAGTAATAACAGGTGATTCATGCCCCCCATTCCCGCCACATTGACCCAGGGCTCGGTGTCCAGGCAGTTGTATGCATTGGCCTTTCCCATGGTCTGGGGGCTGCTGGCCACTATGTCATTCAATGTGGTGGACACTTTCTTTGTCGCCCAACTGGGCAACCGGCCGCTGGCAGCCATGAGTTTTACCTTTCCGGTGGCCATGGTGCTCACCAGCATTGGTATTGGGCTGGGGGCAGGGACCTCCTCGGCGGTTTCTCGCGGTATTGGCGAGGGCAATGCCCAGCGCGCTCGCCGTCTGGCCACAGACGCGGTCAGTCTGACATTGTTGATTGCAGTCAGTGTCTGCCTGCTCGGCTGGTACTATATGGACCCTATGTTCCGGTTATTGGGTGCCCCCGAGGATCTTTTGCCGCTGATTCGCGACTATATGACGCTCTGGTACCTGAGTGCACCCTGCCTGCTGGTGCCCATGGTTGCCCTGGCCTCGTTGCGGGCCATGGGGTTGAGCCGGGTCCAGGGCTGGCTGATGGGCTGTGCCGCGATCTTCAATGCAGCACTGGATCCGCTGTTGATATTTGGCCTCTGGGGATTTCCCGCGCTCGGGCTGGAAGGAGCGGCCCTGGCCACCCTGGTCAGCCGGTTACTGATGATGCTGGTGGCCCTGTATATTCTCGCCATACGCGTCCAGCTGCTGGTCTCACCCTTTGCCGGCTGGGCATCGCTGTGGCGCTCCTGGAGTCATATTGTGCATGTGGCCGCGCCCGCCGCCGCCACCAATGTGGTGGTGCCCCTGGCCAGTACGGTGGTGTTGATGATGGTTGCCGCCTATGGTCCCGATGCGGTGGCGGGTTTGGGTGTTGCCATTCGCATAGAGCCGCTGATGCTGATCGTGTTTTACGCCCTGAGTGGCGTCATCGGGCCCTTTTTTGGTCAGAACCTCGGTGCCGGCAAGCTCTCGCGCCTGCGTGAGGCCAAGCGCGTACTGGTGATATTCTGCCTGGGATTCGGTCTGGTGCTGATGTTGCTGTTGATGATCTTCGCGCGCGCTCTGGTGGGTCTTTTCAGCGATGATGCCGAGGTGATTCGCGTGGCCGTACTCTACCTGACCATTGTGCCGTTAAGCTACGGCGCCTATGGTATTGTCATGTCCGTTAATGCCGCTTTTAACGGTCTGGGTAGACCCTGGCCCGCCACGTTAATCTCAGTATGCCGAGTGCTGGTAGTCTACCTACCCCTGGCCTTGTCCCTTCAGTTTTTCTGGCAAGTGGTGGGGTTATTTGTGGCCTCGGCCCTGGCCAATATACTGGTGGCAGTCATCGCCATTGTCTGGCTGTCGCGTACACTGCCAGCGCGGGCCGCTTAACCATCTCTTCAGCTTGATTCAAAGCGTTCATTGTATCGAGCTGCCATTTGGGCGAAAATGCGCCCTTTTCCGCCCTGGCCTCAGGGCGAGCAATCCGACAACGAGCGGCATCATGACCCATTTTGCACTGGCCAAAGCGGTGGCGAAACGCCGCACCTTTGCCATTATTTCCCACCCCGACGCGGGTAAAACCACCATCACCGAAAAGCTGTTGCTATTTGGGCAGGCCATTCAGTTGGCCGGTTCGGTAAAAGGTAAACGCGGCCCCCATGCCAGGTCTGACTGGATGACCATGGAGCAGGAACGGGGGATTTCCGTAACCTCTTCGGTCATGCAATTTCCCTACAAGGATCGCATTGTCAATTTGCTGGATACCCCCGGTCACGAAGACTTTTCCGAGGATACTTATCGTACGCTGACGGCGGTGGATTCTGTGTTGATGGTAATCGACGGTGCCAAGGGTGTGGAGGATCGCACCATTAAGTTAATGGAAGTCTGCCGTCTGCGGGACACACCTATTCTGTCGTTTATCAACAAGATGGATCGGGATATTCGCGACCCCGTGGAAGTGCTGGATGAAATCGAGGAGGTATTGAAGATTGCCGCGGCGCCGATTAACTGGCCGCTGGGTATGGGGCGTGAATTCAAGGGCGTCTACAATCTCTACACGGATACCATTCATTTGTATTCGCCAGGCCAGGGCCACACCATTCCCGAGGACAAGCAGATTCAGGGCCTGGATAGCGACGAGGCCGAAGCCCTGCTGGGCAATGATATCCACGCCATCCGCGAGGAGATTGAGCTGGTGCGTGGCGCCACCCATGAGTTCTCTCTCGAGGATTACCTCGCCGGGCGCATGACCCCGGTGTTTTTTGGCACAGCGCTGGCCAATTTCGGTGTACGGGAAATGTTGGATGGCTTTGTAGACTGGGCACCACCGCCGCAGGGGCGCAGTGCCCACGAGCGAGAGGTGACTGCCGACGAGGAGAAATTCTCGGGTTTTGTGTTCAAGATACAGGCTAATATGGACCCCAAGCACCGCGATCGCATCGCTTTTATGCGCGTCTGTTCCGGTGTCTACAGCAAGGGCATGAAGATGCGTCATGTGCGTCTGGGTAAGGATATCAAAATCTCCGACGCCGTGACCTTTATGGCCGGCGACCGCGAAACGGTGGAGGAGGCCTGCGCCGGGGATATCATCGGCCTGCACAACCACGGTACCATCCAGATAGGCGATACCTTCACCGAGGGCGAGACGCTGAAGTTTACCGGCATCCCCCACTTTGCGCCCGAGCTGTTTCGCCGGATTCGCCTCAAAGACCCAATGAAGACCAAGGCGTTGCAGAAAGGTTTGCAACAATTGTCCGAGGAGGGCTCCACACAGGTATTTTTTCCCCTCAACAATAACGACATCGTTGTGGGAGCCGTGGGAGTGCTGCAATTTGAAGTGGTGGCCTACCGGCTTAAAGATGAGTACAAGGTGGAAGCCCTCTACGAGCCGGTCAATGTGAATACCGCCCGCTGGGTGGAGTGTGAGGATGCCAAGAAGCTGGAAGAGTTCAAACGCAAGTGTGCCGATAATCTGGCTATTGATGGAGGTGGACATCTCACGTATCTGGCCCCCTCCCGGGTTAATCTGTCGCTGTCTGAGGAGCGCTACCCCCAGGTGAGCTTTTTTGCCACGCGCGAGCACTGATAACGCGCTGGGGCATCCTGGCAGGCGCTGAAAGAGATAGCCGTCCCTCAGTTGGCCTTATACCACGAGGGGTGAAGCTCTCCGGCCCCTTGGTTGTTTGCGGTTGGACCGCTATACTCAGGGCAGATAATAACAGCCCCTGACATAGGAGCGCGTGTGGAGCTGGCAAACGACAATAAAGACCTGGTCTGGGATCTGGATGCCTTCCAGCAGCGCCAGCGGGCAGTGGATTTTGTGATGGGCTTTGAAAACAAGCTCTGTGTCTACTCGCGCTCGGTGGAGCAGCTCTACACCAATTACAATATTTTCTTTCCCAAGGAGGAGGCGCGCAAGTTGGTTATCCTCCCCAACCCCTACGCCCCTCACGATACTTTCAATGGTATTCCCGATCTTGCGGTTACACCGACCGGCATGAGCATTGTACCGGGGCAGGGCTCGGCGCTGAATCTGAGCATTCCCTTTAAGCACGGCAAGGCGGATCACCGTCTTGTCCCTCTGAAACGGGGGCTGGAGCTGGTGTCCCAACGACTGCCCCCCGGCAAGACATTTTTACCGGTGTTGATGAAGGGGGACTTGCGCGAACTGGATGCCTCCACACCCTGCCTGCACCTGAACTTTATCCATCTGGACCGCCTCACGGATCACTCCCAACTGGAGCGCTCCGGTATCAAGCGGGTCATTGAAACCCACCTGCACAGCCTTTGTTGACAGGCGACTTCCGCTGCTGTTCTCGTTGGACAGCCAGAAAAAAGCCCCGCTATTGTGATCAATAGCGGGGCTTGTCATAGCGGCGGCTTAAGCCCTTATCCGTCAGCCAACTCGAAGGTAATGGGGATGGTGAAGTCGTGACGAGTGCCGGGAACAGCGGCCGGAATCGGGGGGAAAGGCGCCAGCTCTTCAATAGTGTCCATAGCTGCCCGGTTGAGTATGGAATAGTCGGATTCTTCCAAAAATTCAGCGCGGAGCAAATTGCCGTTACGGTCCAATTCAATGGCAATACGCATACTCCCTTCCTGGCCCCGTTGCGCGGCGCGGCGCGGGTATTCAAGGTTGCGTCTGATCACCAGGTTCAGATTGGAGAAGTATCGCTGGTTGGCTAGCAGCGACTCCGCCGTAAAGGCTGGCAGTGCCTCTTCATCTTCCTCGGCCTCAATGCTGGCGACGGCGGTGTCCGTCGGAGTCGCTTCTGGTGCGGCGGGCGCGGGTTCAGGCTCGCTCACAGGCTCAGCTGGAGCAGTGGGCTCAGTGCCATCAGCGGCGGTATTGGCGGCTGTCTCGGGATTGCTGTCACTCTCGCCTGATAGAGTGTCTCTTACCGAGGGTACCTGAATATCTATGGCTGGCCGCTCCGGCTGATCGTCAGCGGAAGCCACAGTGGTGGGTTCCGGCTCTGGCTCTGGTTCGGGTTCAGGCGCTGGAGCTGGTTCCGGTTCGGGTTCCGGTGCAATCCAGGCGGCAATGCGATTGATGCGGGACTGGGAGGGAGAGATAGACTCAAAGCGGCCTATCAAACCGCTATCCACATTGCCGGCGGCGAGAACATTGTCGCGGAAAGTGGATGACAGAGGCACATTGCCAACCCAGGTGCTGAGCAGCAGCGAAAAGAACTCATCGTCGGCAATGGAGCCCAGGGTAATACCGTTGACAAGTATATCCACCCCCTCGCCTGGCTCCAGTGAAAACACCACATGATCGTCCTGGTTTAGCCGGCCGCGAAAGAAATTGGTAAAGTCCACCATATTGTCCGCCTGGGCGGTGAGTGTATCGGGACGCACATTAATGGCCATGCCCTCCACCCACAGGCGGCTAAAGCGGCGCGCGGTGAGGCCCGTGTCGGAGGTGATTTTCATCTCCATGCGCATGGGCATATCGGCGGCCATCAGGGTGCTCGCACTATCCGTCAGCGTGTTGGTATACAGGGCACCAATAAACTGGTCCTGCCCCAATTCCTGGTGCACAGACATGCCATTGAGCAGACTTTGCGACGAAGCGGGCAGGGCGAAGAGCGAGAGCAGTGCGGCGATCCAGAGTAATTTACGCATAGTGGTAGCTTCACATGTTAGTGTTATTGGGCATTTCCCCCCTTTATCGCTTACTTTACCTAAAAAACCGATGTCGGGAAAGAAATGCGACCCGGCGATCTGACCGATGTCTGGAGTCGAGGCGCCTCTAAGTGTAAAGAAATGCTATTGTGCTGCTGGCCTATACACGTACAATAGTGCTATACAATAGGAGGGGCACCTCTCTATCCTTAACTTATAGCACATCGGGTACGGTTGTTCTGGCGAGCGACCGGTTTTTTAGCGGAAGCGGGCATGGAAATAAAACCTTTAGAAAAATTCCAGCGGCATACCATTGAGCAATTGCTCTCTGCCATACCGTTTTTCAAGGCCGTCAAACAGTACGACGACCAGCAGTTTGACACCCTGTTGCACTACTCCAAGATCATCACCTATCGTCCCTCTGAAGTGGTGCTCAATCGTGGAGATGGAGACCAGTGCCTGTATTTCCTGCTCAAGGGCCGCCTGGCGGTCTATGCCGGGGATGTGCTGCACAATGAACCGGTCAACTACATTACGCCGGGGGAAGTCTTTGGCGACCTGGCGCGGCTGATGCGCAAGCCGCGCTCGGCCACGATACTCGCTGACAGCAGCGCCCGTGAGTCCATGGTGTTTTCCGCCGATTTCAGCCAGTTCGACGACCTCAAGGCCACGCGACCTGTCAGCCTGCATACCAAGCTGTTGTATTATCGCAACACCGTGCACAATTTGCGCTGGAAACTGGAAATGTACCGCGCCCAATACCCCGATCACTCGCTGGCCAATAAGCACCGGCAGATCAAACTCTATATGGGGCCCAAGGACACACCTGAAGAGTTGCGTTCCCTCTATGATCAGGCGCGCGCGCTGGCAGAGCTGTTGTTTGCCTGGAATCAGCAATTGGGTTCCAGTGGGCAGGATGCCTCGTCGCAGGATTTAATGAGCGCCACTGAGCGGTAGCCGGAGGCGCAACGACACCTATGCAGTTTGACGATCTGAATCTGGCCTCGGGCACCTCACTACAATTGCAATTGATTAACAGTACGGGGCAGCCCGAGCGCCTCAGCGCCCGTTTCCTGGGAGGCGTGCCGGGGCGCATGCTGTTCCTGTCGGTGCCGCGCAGCGCAGGTAAAATCCTGCGTTTTCGCCCGGGCCAGAAGCTTGCCGTACGCCTGATGGTGGCCAATGGCATTGGGATTTTTGCCTGCATGGTGGAGGCCCAGGTCAACGAGCCCTTTCCCATGCTGTTTGTCAGCTATCCTGACTCGGTAAAATTCAAGGGCATTCGCGGGGCCACGCGGGTTGTGGTAAACCTGCCGGCCGAGGTCAGTCATGCCAATGGATTGGATTCACTCAAGACCCAGGGGCGGGTGGCCGATATCAGTACCAGTGGGGCGCGCCTGGAACTCAGGGACGCCATCGGTGATGTGGGCGATATTCTAAGGCTGCAAATGCAGCTGCAGGTGGAGAAGCTGCAGCGCCCCATCCTTCTGGAAGCCATTATCCGCTCGCGCATCGAGCGCAGCACCCAGGAGGATAAACACGAATATCCCGCGGTCTATGGGGTGGAATTTATGGAGCAAAATGAAGATGTATTGCTGACACTCTATGCCTATGTCTATGCGAGTATTGTTGCCGAACAGACGCCAGATCCAACGGATTAGCGCCCTGTTACTGTGCTGGGTCAGTGCGGTCAGCCTGGCCGTGGAGCTGAAGCAGCTGCATCTGCCCAAAAGTTATTTGCGCTATCTGCCGCAAATGCTCGATGGGGGCAAGTTGATGGCCGCCAGCGAGCGCTGTGCCACGTTTCTCTCCGGCGAATTGAGCCTCGACAAGAGTCAACTCGATCACCCTGTTTTTATCTATACCTGCCGGGATCCGAATCAGCGCACCTATAGTTTGTTGGTGGATGGCCTCACCCATGAAATTCTTGATGCCTCCCGGCCCTCGGGGCGCGTTTCCTTTACGCAATTACAGGCGGAAATCGATCGCCAGCGGGCCGAACAGCGCGCGCGCGAGGAGGCCGAGGCCGCCGCGATCGCCGCGCTGCAGCGTGAGCGAGCCGAAGTGGAACGTCAGCGTCAGGAGGAACTGGAGCGTCAGGAGCGCGAGCGCCAGCGGCTGGAGGAAATCGCCCGGCGGGAGCGACAGTGGCAGAACTGCCGAGCGCTGTTGACAGAGAAAACCGCCAATATGCTGGAGGTTGTCTGGCTGACACAATCACAGCCGCCGGCTGAGACGCTAAGCGAAGGCCAGGGTGATGCCGATGGTGAAGGCGAGAACAAGGACGAAAACAATCCGCCTGAACCCCACTTTCGCTTCGCGGTGGACTTCAATGCTGTGGACCCCCATGGCACAGCGCTGGCTTATCGGGCTTACTGTGTGTTTGATAATGAAGGTGAAGAGCCAAGCCACCACAGTATTCATCCGCGCGTCCTGGAGGAGCGCAAGGCCCGCGAGCAGGCCTCAAAACCTCTCGACACTGACATGCAAGTGCCATCGACGGTTGATTAATCCACCGGGTGCGAATGGCAACAAACCAACGGCAGAAAGTGCTGTGCACTGATACTTTTGCACCTCAATAGCGCATTACTGTATTCGCCGAGGGTTTATCACAAACAAAAAAAGCACCCCGGAGGGTGCTTTTCGTCAACGGCCAACTGCTGATTGCAGAATTACTTGGCCTTTGGCTTGCGTCCGCGCTTGGCAGGTGCTTTCTTGGCCTTGGCCTTAGGAGCCTTGCGGGCTTTTGCCTTGGGGGCTTTGGCTTTTGGAGCCTTTGCCTTGCGGGCCTTGGGTGCAGACTTCTTGGCGGCTGCTTTTTTAGCCGCGGGCTTCTTCTTACTGGCTTTTTTGCTTGCGGCTTTAGACTTGGCAGCCGCTTTCTTGGCGGCGGCCTTGGCGCGGGCAGCAGCCTTCTTCTCGGCGGCTTTTTGGCGAGCGGCAGCCTTTTTGGCCGCGGCTCTGGCCTTGGCGGCCGCTTTCTTGGCGGCTACTTTAGCGCGGGCAGCGGCTTTCTTCTCAGCGGCTTTCTGGCGGGCGGCAGCCTTTTTGGCAGCGGCTTTCGCTTTGACAGCGGCTTTCTTGTCAGCGGCTTTCTGCTTCTTGGAGAGTTCTTTCTCAGCTTTGGCCAGCGCTTTTTCGTGTTGCTTGCTGGTCTGGTTGTTGGCCTTCACGCTGGCCAGATTTGCTTTAGCCGCATCCAGAGACGCTTTGCTGGCTTTCACATCCTGCTGGGCTTTCTTGACCGCTGCATTGGCAGTAGCAGCCTGTTTGGCAGCGGCCGGGGTTTTCTTCTTCTTGGCCGCCGCCAGTTTGGCTTTGGCCGTTTTCAGGGCGTTGTTTGCCTTGGTGAGAGATTTCTTCTCGGCGTCAACGGCTTTTGCCGCACTGGTTTCTTCTGCCGCGCGGGCCTTGGACAACTGGGATTTTAATTGCGCCAGTTGCGCTTCGAGCTTAGCGACGGTATCAACCGATTTCGATTTACGAGCAGCCATGGTGTGCTTCCTTTATTGTTGTGAACAAAAAAGTAAAAATTACCGGTAGGCTTAAGTTAAAACTTTACCGATAAATTTCAAGCATTTTACGACAATTTTTTCTAAAAAATAGTGATTTTCTGAAAATTGAATGTTTTTTTGGAAAAAAAATGGCTTTTTGGGGGTGTTTGGAGAGCAAATTCAGAAGATTTACAGGCAAAGGCCAAAGTCGTTCACCTCATGGGTCAAACTCTGGCATTTTCCACAATCGCACAATATACTGTTTTTATATACAGTTTCAGGCGTTTGTGGACGTTTATGGTCCGTAAAATTATTCACTGTGATGCCGATTGCTTTTTTGTTGCCATTGAGATGCGCGACAACCCCGACTTATGTCATCGTCCCGTGGCGGTGGGTGGCAGCCCTCAGCGTCGCGGAGTGATTTCCACATGCAATTACCCGGCTCGTCGTTTTGGTGTGCATTCAGCGATGCCTTCCTCCACGGCCATGCGTCTGTGTCCACAGTTGCTTATTTTGCCGCATCGTTTGCCTGTCTATCGACAGGTGTCTGCCCAGATGTTGAATATCTTCCAACAGTATGCCGATGTGGTTGAGCCCCTGTCCCTGGATGAAGCGTTTTTGGATGTCAGTGACAACACCGCCTGTGGCGGCAGTGCCACCCGCGTGGCCGAAGCGATACGCAAACAGGTCAGGCGCGAGCTGGGCATTGATGTCTCTGCCGGTGTGGCGGCCAATAAATTTTTGGCCAAGGTGGCCAGTGATTGGCACAAACCCAACGGCCTCTGCGTGATTCCTCCCTCCCGGGTGGAAGAGTTTATGGATACGCTGCCTGTGGAGCGTATCCCCGGCGTGGGTCGCGTTATGGCCAGCCGCCTGCGAGGCCGCAGTATTATCACCTGCGGCGATCTCCAGGCGCTGTCCCGGGAGCAGCTGTGTCGCGACTACGGCCGCTTTGGCGTGAACCTGTTTCACTATTGTCGCGGTCGCGATGATCGGCCGTTGCAGCCGGAGCGTCAGCGCAAGTCCCTCAGTGTTGAGCATACCTATGCCCAGGATCTGGCTGGGGCCAGTGCCTGTGAGTCCATGTTGCCGGCCCTGTATCTACGCCTTCAGGAGCGCCTGGGCAGGGCGCGTAACCTCGGTTATATCCACAAGGCCTTTGTAAAGGTGAAATTTGCCGATTTTACCCTGACCACGCTGGAGCGCACGGGTGTCCGTTGCGATATGGAGGGGTATCGCGGGTTAATGCGGCAGGCGCTGACCCGTCACGGCGGGGCGGTACGCCTCTTGGGGCTGGGGGTGGGGTTTCAGGCTCCCGGTAGCGGTGTACAGTTGCCCTTGTTCCCGGCCTGAATTCAACGGTGGTATTTGGTTAAAAAGTGACCATTTTTTGCGGCTGTTAATACAATTTCCATGAGTAAAGCAGTGCAAAGGTGGCAGGTTGTTGGTAATCCGCTTGTGCATTCAGCCTGCAAGCCCCGAAGGGCGCGGCCTGAAGCGCGCAGTGTGTTTACCAACAGCCTGCTAGTCAGCGCTGCTTCAAGCTGGTAGTATTGGCGCTCTTCAATTTTGATTTGTCACTATAACAACCTGGGAGTCTGTGCGGTGAGTCGTAGAAAAAAAGGCCGTAACCCTGAAGAGAGCAACGATATCGACCTCACGCCGATGCTGGACGTGGTGTTCATCATGCTGATCTTCTTTATTGTAACCGCAACTTTTGTGAAAGAGATCGGTCTGGATGTCAATGTTCCCGAAGACAACGAGGAACCGCCGCCGGAGGACGCCGAGCCCAATATTCTGGTGCAGGTGCGCGCTGACAATCAGGTGTGGATGTTCGATGAGAACGGCGCCCGTCGTATTGATGTCTCCGCCGTACGTTCCAACATTGCTCAGCAGCGGGCCGAGCGCCCCAACGCCGCCGTGATTATCCAGGCTCACCACGAGTCGCATGCCGGAGTCTACGTGGAAGTGGCCGATGCTGCCCGCGCCGCGAATGCCCCCAGTGTGGTATTGGTACCGGTAGAGCAAAACTGATGCGTTCCCCCTTGGGGGCAAGCCAGACACAAAAAAGGCCACTTCGGTGGCCTTTTTTATGTCTGTAGCAAAATGATGTGTTGTTCGATTGGCGAATCACTGACTCATGCTGCCTTGGTCAGTGTTTGACGGAAAGGCGAATGCTTCCACCATCCCGTCAGACCTCAGACCTCAGACCTCAGACCTCAGACCTCAGACCTCAGAC
>CBFGUT010000067.1:0-12878 GCA_965652265.1 uncultured Cellvibrionaceae bacterium
GGAGGAACGCAGGAGCTTCTGTCTAAGAGACGACCGCTTATTCAGGGCAACAAAAAAGGCCCCTTACGGGGCCTTATTGCAAGTCGTCACTTTCAGGGAAACAAACCCGGATTAACGCAACACACTGAAAAGCTGTTGACGAATTTTATCCACCGAACCTACGCCGGATATCCGCGTAAGCTTGGGAGCGTTAGCAGCGCCGGCATCCGCCAGGGATTGGTAGAACTCCACCAGCGGCTTGGTCTGTTCATGATAAACCGCAAGACGCTTGCGCACGGTGTCTTCCTGATCATCTTCACGCAGTACCAGTTCTTCACCCGTTTCGTCATCGCGCCCCGGCACCTTGGGGGGATTGTGTTCCACATGGTAGACCCGGCCCGAGGCTTCATGCACTCGGCGGCCGCTCAGGCGCTTGACAATTTCCTCGTCACTGACGTTAATTTCGATCACATGATCAATGTCAATGCCCGCCTCCAGCAGCGCTTCAGCCTGCGGGATGGTGCGCGGAAAGCCATCGAACAAAAAGCCTTTGGCGCAATCGTCGGCGCTGATACGTTCCTTAACCAGTGCAATAATCAAATCGTCGGGTACCAGGCCACCGGACGCCATGATATCCTTGGCCTTCATACCCAGTGGGGTACCCGCCTTGACGGCGGAACGCAGCATATCGCCCGTAGAGATTTGCGGTATACCAAATTCCTCCATGATCATTTTGGCCTGTGTGCCCTTGCCGGCACCCGGTGCCCCCAATAGAATGACCTTCATTACCGTTTGCTCCTCAAGAATGTCAGCTAGTGGCCAGCGGGAGATCCACCAGCATAATCACGGTCTTATGATGAAAAAGGCGATACGATACACGGGTGTGTGATCAATCACAAGACAGCGGCCAGAGGCCTACCCAAACCCCGTGTCAACTTCATATAATGGTCCGTGCACCGGGGCTAATAGCCCATCCCGTCCCATATTTTCAGGAGAGTCGCATGAAACCTGCCGAATTACTGGCAAATTGGCAAAAAACCGCCACCGGTGAAATGACCCCTTCAACCTTCGAAGTTCACCTGCCCCTGGAGGAAGCCGCCAAGATCCACGCCCTGCAGGAGATGTACCCCAAGCGCACCCTGGAGCAGTTGATTGGTGAACTGCTCACGGCAGCCCTGTTTGAGCTGGAGGAATCCATGCCCTATGAGCCCGGTAGCCAGGTCATCAGTCGCGACGAGCAGGGTGACCCCATCTACGAAGACCTGGGACCCACCAGCCGCTTCCTGGAGCTGGCCCAGGCGCACCTGGCCAGGCTTAAAGCCCAGTCGTCCTAAAGGATCTCTGAACACTTATATAAAGCGGTGGATGCCAGCAATCAGGCATCCATTTCGGCGTAATACTCGCCCTCTTCGTAAATAATCTCCTCAACAATCCGCGACTGGGTTTTATCGCGGCAATCGATGGTGATATCGGCGTAGCGCTGGTACAGCGGCAAACGCTCCCGGTACAGCTCTTCGAAGGATTGCTCCTGCGGTTTGGCCAACCCGCGAGTGTTGGGGTTGATGATGCGCTCGGCTAGGGTATCCAGTGGCAACTGCAAATAGACGGTTTGTCCCTGGAGGCGCAAGTGTTCCATGGCTGCATCGCTGTAAACGGCACTGCCGCCCGTGGCGATCACCAATCCACTACCGGTCACCGTTTGCAGCACCTCGGCTTCAATCGCGCGCAGGGCCTCGTAGCCCTTCTCCAGCAAAATATCCTGCAGCGTCTTACCCTCGCGCAACTGAATCAACAGGTCGGTATCAACAAACTCACGCGCCAACTCCTTGGCCAGCAAGACCCCGATGGTGCTCTTGCCCACACCCGGCATTCCGATTAACACAAGATTGGCCGTTCGCTCTGTCATAATCTGCTCCCGGTTAAATAGTGTAGCCGACAGTTATTGCCAGTACTAACGATGCAGTTTGAGGCTGACCTTCACCACCTTGGCATCGATCATTTCCAGCACAATGAACTCTACCTTACCCAGACGTACCCGGTCACCCACCACTGGCTGCTTGAAGCGCTTGTAGATATAGCGACCGATACTCCAGTTGCTCATCTCCTCGGGCACCTCGAAATTGTACAGCATGCCCAGATCGGCCAACTTGGCCCGCGGGGTAAAGACGAATTCGCCAAAGTAGGCCTGAGCGGAGAGTCGTTCGGGTTCCTGCTCACCCACCAGCAGCTTGTCGAGGCTGGGTAACTGGTCGGCCCGTGCCAGGAAGTAAATATGATCCCGCGGCAGCAGGCTGTTGTCCTCCTCGCCATTGACCGGTTGCCCCTCGCGCAGTACACACATCAGCCGTGCCTGAGCGGGCAGTGGCAGACTGTTGGCCTTCAGCTTGAGGGCGGGACTGTCCTGCAGAAGCTTATAGCCCACAAATTCGTAACCCGCCTGCCCCGGTACTCCCAGCTCCACCCGCTGCACACGCGAGGAGCTGGTGGGCACATTCACCTTGAGCCAGCGCGCCAGTGGCGCCACAGTCCAGCCCTGCAGCACCAGGGAAATCAGTACAATCACAAAAGTAATATTGAAATAAAAAGGCCAGTTATCCAGCCCCGCTAACCAAGGAAACATGGCCAGCACAATGGGTACGGCGCCGCGCAGCCCTACCCAGCTGATAAACAGTTTTTCCTGCCAGGAAAACTGGAATGGCAGCAGACAGAGGGTCACCGCCAGCGGACGCGCCACGAAAATCAGAAACAGCCCCACCAACAGCGCACTGGAGACATAAGTGGCCATTTCGAAGGGCGATACCAGCAAACCCAGCATCAAAAACAAGCTGATTTGAGCCAGCCAGGCTATACCGTCGTGAAAACGCTGGATGTTGTAGAGCCCCCGTGACACCCGGTTGCCCACCACCAGTCCGGCCAGGTACACCGCCAGGAAACCACTGGATTGCACCACCGCAGCCAGGCCAAAAATGGAAATACCGCCAAACAGCGCCAACAGAGGATAGAGCCCCGGACTCAGCTCCAGACGGGTAACCCCCCAAGCCAATACCCGGCCACCGGCCAGACCCACCAGCGCGCCGACACCCATCTGCCAGACAAAGGCCCCCAGCATGAGAACGTCGAACCCACTATCGCCCAGCAGGATAAATTCCACCAGAGTAATGGTCAGAAAAATCGCCATGGGATCGTTGAGGCCCGACTCGATCTCCAGGGTGGCGCCCACCCTGGCCTTGAGCGCCAGCCCCTGCATATTGAGCACCGAGAAGACCGCCGCCGCATCGGTGGAACCGACAATGGCCCCAATAAGTAGCCCTTGAATAGGCGAGAGTCCCAGCACCCAGGCAGCAAAGGCGCCACAGACCGCGGCAGTGATCATTACCCCCAGCGAGGCCAGCAGAAGAGCCGGTCGCAACCCCACCCGAAAATTGTGTATATCCGTGCGCAGGCCACCGTCAAAGAGGATTACCGCCAGCGCCAGAGTGCCGAGAAACAGCGCCGACTGCACGTCCGAATACACCACGCCGCCGATGCCATCCTCACCAGCCAACATGCCAATTATCAGGAACACCAACAATAGCGGCATGCCTACTCGTGGCGAGAGGGCACTGGCAAGGATGCTGATCAAAAATAATACAGCGCCCAGCAATATCAACTGATTGAGTAAATCCATGATTCAATAATACACCAAATCTCCCTCGCACAGGCTTTCCTCTCCGTCAAATCGTGAGCGTGGTTCGGCCTTCAGCGCCGGCGGTGTTTTCCTGTTATGATTGGCAGCATTCATATTGCTGACACAAGTTTGTATTCATGCTCAATAAAGACGCTCTTGCGCAACTCTCCCAGTTAAAATCCTCCCTGGAGGCGGAAAAACAGTACGCCGAAGGCCTTGTCCGCGGCACCGCCAAACGCTTCGGCTTTGTGCGCCTGGACGATGGTCGCGACGCTTTCCTCGACCCCGAGCAAATGCAACGGGTCTTGCCCGGCGACCGGGTGAAGGTCAGCCTTACCGAGAACAGCAAAAATCAGCTCGAAGCCAAACTGGAAAAACTGCTGACACAGGGCATCGATACCTTTGTCGGACGCTATGTGCGCAAGGGCCCGGCGCACTTTGTCGAGCCCGACTTGCCGCCGTTTAGCCGCTGGCTGTTTATTCCGCCGCAGGAGCGTACCAACTGCGCCGAGGGCGATCTGGTGGAGTGCCAGTTAATCCGCCATCCGTTCAAATTCGAGGGCAAGGCGCAGATCCGCGTACTCAACCGCATTGGCCGCCCGGACGAGAGCGGCATTGAAGGTCGCTATATCGCTGCCAAGTACAAACTGCCCAGCCAGTGGAGCGAAGCGGCACTGAGCCAGAGCCAGCAGATTAGCCACAACGCTGCCCAGGGTACGAATGATGACGAGGCGCGTGTCAACCTCTGCGACCTGCCCTTCGTCACTATCGACTCGGAGTTCACCCGCGATATGGACGATGGTGTGTACTGCGAAAGCAGCCCCGAGGGCTGGCGATTGATGACTGCCATCGCCGACCCCGGCGCCCATATCGACTATAACAGCCCGCTGGACCTCACTGCGCGCGAGCGCGCCAGCACCCTCTACCTGTTGGGCTATCCCATTACCATGCTGCCACCGGAGCTGTCCCACGATATTTACTCGCTGGTCCCGGAACAAGCGCGACCAGCACTGGTATGTGACATGCAAATCAACCCAGAGGGGGAAATAACCGGTTTTTCCTTTTCCCAGGCACTGATCCGCTCCCATCACAAGCTCAATTACAACGGTGTCAGCGATTTCCTCGAGGGCGAAGACAGTGAGTCTCTGGGCACCACCCTGCCCGCCCCCGTAATCGACTCTTTGCGCGCTCTGCACCAGTGCGCCACGAGTCGACTGGATCACCGCCAACAGCATGCCCTGGTCATGGAGGATCGCGCGGATTACCAGTACTGGTTGAATGAGCAGAAGAAAATTGAACGAATTGAAAAGAGAACCCGCAACATCGCGCAAAAAATTGTAGAAGAAGCCATGCTGGCCACCAATATCTGTGCCGGGCAACTGTTCGCCGAACATCCTGGCAGCGGTATATTCTCCACGCACATCGGATTTCGCCCCGAGCGCCTGGAAGATGCCCGACAACTGATTGCCGAGACCCTGCCCGACTACGCACCCGGCGATCTCGCCTCACTGCAGGATTTTCAAGCACTGTTTAAAACCCTGCGCGAGCGGGCCAGTGCGGATGCCAACATCTCTGCCCTGCTGTCACTGTTGCAGCGGATGCAGCAGGCGGGCTGCCTGAAAACCCAGCCACTCAACCACTTTGGTCTCGGTTTCGAGCACTACGCCATGATCACCTCGCCCATCCGGCGCTATCAGGATTTGCACAACCACTATGTGATCAAGGCCATTCTCAACCAACAGCCCCAACCGGCTCTGGATGAGGAAGCGGTGGAATCCTTGCAGGCCCAACTGCAGAACGGTCGCCAGGCCAGCCGCCAGCTGGAACAGTGGCTATTGTGCCAATATATGAGCGACCACATTGGTACCGTGCACACGGGTGTGGTCACGGGCGTCAATGCCAAGGGCATCACTGTACGTCTGGATGATATCGGCACCGATGGCTTTGCCCAGTTGAGCGAGAAAGACAAGCCCAAACCCAAGTTCGACAGCCGCAAGTTGACCCTGACTACCGAAGAGGCAAGCTTCAGCCTCGACCAGCCGGTAACGGTCAAAGTGATTGCTGTTGATGTAGAAGCGCGTCGTATCAGCCTGGAACTGGTGGACGCTGCCATTGCCGAACGGCTTAGCGCTTTTTCCGAATTGCCCAACCCATGAGCCGACAGTACTGGCTGTTTAAATCCGAGCCCGATGCCTACAGCATTGAAAACCTGGCCGCGGAAAAAAATTGCACCGGCCGCTGGGACGGTATTCGCAATTACCAGGCGCGCAACTTTTTACGCGACCGGGTAAAGGTTGGCGACGGCGTTCTTTTTTATCACAGCCAGTGCAAAGTCCCCGGCATTGTCGGCACTGCCAGGGTGGTTACCGCTGCCTATCCAGATCCGGCACAGTTCGATCGCCGCAGTGATTATTTCGACAGCAAGGCCACGGAAGTAAACCCACGGTGGTATTGCGTGGATATCCAACTGGAGCACATTTTCAGCAAAACCCTGCCCTTGAAAACCCTTAAGCAGGTGCCGGCTCTGGAAAATATGGTATTGTTCAAACAGGGTCGTCTATCCATACAACCGGTCACCTCTCAAGAGTGGCAACACATTCATCAACTGGCGGAACAGGACTGATCAGGACAGCATTGGCTATCCCGGCAATTTTTTCTGTTTCTGTTGATAATTTTTTATCCTGATTTGGTGTTTTTTATCCTGAGGAGTATCGCGATGAAAAAGCCTGTACATTTTATTCTCTCGTTTGCACTCACCCTGCCCCTGATCGCTGTGGCACAGCCCAGCAATATCCACCGTTCGGTGGTCAGCTACGATCACGCCGGCCTGCAGTATGTCTATCAGCATCTGGATGACTACGACTGCGACCAGGACGGCCTCACCCTCTATGGCAGCAAACATATCGACGGCGGCTGGTTTGGCCAGGGGCGAGTGACCGACGTGGGCGGCAATGATGGCTGCGGCTCCACCACCGTACGGGTGGACGCCGGCTATCGGATGAAATTCAATTACAGCTTCCACTTCTACGCCACCCTGGGCGTGGAGCGCACCGATCCGGATAGCGGTGCGGACGACACCGGCGCGGTTGCCGCCGCCGGCCTGCGCGGCATGCTCGCGCCACAGCTGGAAGGCAAGGCGGAGCTGGCACACCACACCATCTACGATGGCGAAACCGCCCTCAACCTCAACCTCACCTACTGGCCGCTACAGCGTTTCGGCGCCACCTTCGATAGCAGCCTGAGTGCCGACAGCTACAGTCTGGCGGCAGGGGTACGGATGAGGTTTTAACGGGGAACGGGGAACGGGGAACACAGTTAGATAGAAATGTGTAAAAGTTCCATGATTATTCCCGTCGATGAGTCACGGAATTCCCATATGTCGCCCGGCGTTTATCGTTCTCCGTTTATCGTATATCGTCACTCTTTTCCCGCAAAAACTCCGCATAGACTTCTATTGCCACACGATCACCCACCACGGGGATATACCGGTCCATACCGAAGTTTGAGCGATCAAAGGAAAGTCCCGCGTCAAAGCCGATGGTGTAGCGACCAGTAAGCATATTGTCCGCCCCGCCGCGAATATTGACGGTCAGACGAATGTCCCGCGTGACGCCGCGAAAACGCAACTGGCCGGGAAACACCAGCCGGTTGCCGTCGACCTCGGCATTCGCCGTGGTTTCGAACACCGCCTGCGGATACTTCTCGGCACACAGCCAGTCGCACCCCGTCAAAGTCTCGGCAAAGTCGGCGTCATTCACATCCAGCGAGTCCATCGCCACCGTCGCCGTTAGACGGCTTTTTTCGGGCATGTCGGGATTGTATTGCAGGCTGGCATCGACATCATTAAAACGGCCGACATAGGAGGAGATACCCAGGTGGTCGACCTTAAACAATACCCGGGTATGATCCGGGTCCAACCGGTAATTGCCGGCGGGCAATTGCGCCAGCTCACGATCGGCCTCGGGCATGACCAGTTGTGCACACGCACCGAGCAAACACAAAACTGGCAGCAGGAAGATAACGTAAAGCGATTTCATCAGGGCGCCTCCTGAATGAATTACTCCCACTCAATCGTCGCCGGTGGCTTGCTGGAGACGTCGTAGGTAACGCGGGAAACACCGGCGATTTCGTTGATTATGCGGTTGGAGACTTTTTCCAACAGCTCGTAGGGCAAGTGCGCCCAGCGGGCGGTCATAAAATCGATGGTTTCCACGGCACGCAGGGCGATGACCCACTCGTAGCGGCGGCCGTCGCCCACCACGCCCACGGATTTGACCGGCAAAAAGACCGCGAAGGCCTGACTGGTCTTGTGGTACCAGTCGGCAGCGCGCAGCTCTTCGATAAAGATGGCATCGGCCTCGCGCAGGATTTCCGCGTATTCCTTTTTCACTTCCGCGAGGATACGTACGCCCAGTCCCGGCCCCGGGAACGGGTGACGGTAGACCATATCGTAGGGCAGACCCAGTTCCAAGCCAATGGCCCGCACTTCATCCTTGAATAGTTCGCGCAGCGGCTCTACCAAATCCAGCTTCATCTCCTCCGGCAGGCCTCCCACATTGTGATGCGACTTGATCACATGTGCCTTGCCGGTTTTGGCGGCGGCGGATTCGATCACATCCGGATAGATAGTCCCCTGCGCCAGCCACTTGACATCGCGGATATGCGTGGCTTCCTCGTCAAACACCTCGATAAATGTATTGCCGATAATCTTGCGCTTCTGTTCGGGATCGACAATACCCTTGAGCCGCGACAGGAAAAGCTCCTCGCGATCAGCGCGAATCACCTTGACGCCCATGTTCTTGGCGAACATGTCCATCACCTGGTCGCCCTCCTGCTTGCGCAGCAGGCCGTTATCCACGAATACACAGGTCAGTTGATCACCAATCGCCTTGTGCAGGAGCGCGGCCACCACCGAGGAATCCACGCCGCCGGAGAGCCCCAGCAATACCTTGTCGGCACCCACCTGTTCGCGCACGGTCTCTATGGCATCCTCGACAATATTGGCCGGGGTCCACAGTGCATCGCAGCCACAGAGTTTGAGCACAAAGTTTTCCAGAATGCGCTTGCCCTGCAGGGTGTGGGTGACCTCCGGGTGAAACTGCAGGCCATAGAGATCTTTCTCCACCGAATACATACCGGCGATAGGACAGGAAGGCGTGGAAGCCATGACCTCGAAACCCGGCGGCAGCTGGGTCACCTTGTCGCCGTGGCTCATCCATACATCCAGCAGGCCCTCACCATCGGCATCCACATGATCCTTGATGTCGTCGATCAGCGGACCGGGGTTGTCGATCTTCACCTGCGCATAACCGAACTCCTGAATCGCGGAGCCCTGAACAGCCCCGCCCAGCTGCTCCGCCATGGTTTGCATGCCGTAGCAAATACCCAACACCGGCACACCCAGATTAAACACCACCTCGGGCGCACGCGGCGAACCCTCGGCGGTCACTGTCTCGGGGCCACCGGCGAGAATAATCCCGGCGGGATCAAACTCGCGAATTTCCGCCTCGGTCATATCGAAAGCGCGTATCACCGAAAAGACGCCCACCTCGCGCACACGGCGAGCAATCAGCTGTGTGTACTGGGAGCCAAAATCGAGAATCAAAATGCGCTGGGCGTGAATATCCTGAGTCATGCGTTGTCCACATAAAAATAAAGGGCGGCGCTCACGACAAGCGCCGGATTGAAAGCATCAGCGCCCGCTGATGGGATAGTTGGGCGCCTCTTTGGTAATCTGCACATCGTGTACATGGCTCTCGCCCATGCCGGCCGACGTCACCCGCACAAACTGCGGCTTGGTGCGCATCTCTGTGAGATCGGCGCTGCCGGTATAACCCATGGCGGCACGCAGGCCCCCCATCAGCTGATGTACAATCACATGCAATGGACCCTTGTAGGGTACCCGACCTTCGATGCCCTCGGGCACCAGTTTTTCCGCACCGGCACTGGCATCCTGAAAATAGCGGTCGGATGAACCCTGGGTCTGGGCCATGGCACCCAGCGAACCCATACCGCGGTAGGCCTTATAGGTACGCCCCTGATAGAGTTCCACTTCGCCCGGCGCCTCTTCAGTGCCGGCAAACATGGAGCCCATCATCACACAGTGGGCGCCGGCAGCAATAGCTTTGGCCAGGTCGCCGGAGAAGCGTACACCGCCGTCGGCAATGACTGGCACATCAGTGTCTTGCAGCGCCTTGACCACATTGGCAATGGCGGAAATTTGCGGCACACCGACGCCACTGACAATCCGCGTGGTGCAAATGGAGCCCGGACCAATACCCACCTTGACGGCGTCTGCGCCAGCCTCAACCAGAGCCAGGGCAGCTTCCGATGTGGCGATATTGCCACCCACCACCTGCACGTCGGGATAGGCTTTCTTGATGGCGCGCACCCGCTCAATGACGTTGCGCGAATGGCCGTGGGCGGTGTCCACCACCAACACATCCACGCCGGCGTCCACCAGGGCCTTGACGCGATCGTCGGTGTCGGCACTGGTGCCCACACTGGCGCCCACGCGCAGGCGCCCTTCCGGGTCCTTGCTGGCGAAGGGAAATTGCTCGGCCTTGTTGATATCCTTGACGGTGATCATGCCGCGCAGTTCAAACTTGTCGTTCACCATCAACACTTTTTCGATACGGTGCTTGTGCAGCAGTGCGCGCACCTGATCGGGGTCAGTGCCCTCCAGCGCGGTAACCAGTTTGTCCTTGGGCGTCATGATGCTTGAGACGGGGGCGTCCAGGTTGTCTTCAAAGCGCACATCGCGGCGAGTCACAATGCCCACCAGATTGCCTTTTTCCAAAACAGGCACACCGGAAATATTGTGTTGCCGGGTGAGCGCAATCAGATCGCTGATGGAGGCGTCGGAGTCTATGGTGATGGGATCCTTGACCATACCCGCCTCGTATTTTTTCACCGCGCGCACCTGCTGTGCCTGCTGTTCCACGGACATGCTTTTATGAATAATACCGATACCGCCCTCCTGGGCAATGGCGATGGCCAGTCGCGCCTCGGTCACGGTATCCATGGCGGCGGAGACCAGGGGAATATTCAGTGCGATTTCACGGGTCAGACGCGTTTTCAGCGATACGCTATTCGGTACCACTTCAGAGTAACCGGGAACCAGTAGAACATCATCAAATGTCAGCGCTTCTTCCGCTATTCGCAGCATAGCTTTACACCTTTCAGGCTGAGAAAAATAAGCGCGCAAGTATAGCCTACTCGGCCTTTCGGGTAAACCGGGAAATCCGCCCCGAAATGACGCTAACTGACTGATATTCTTTTATTTTTATGGCAATGTTCGGTCGCCCGAGGTTGCGCCGCCGGGCGCGGGTGAAAAAGCTGTGCATCCGCGCACGGCATGGCTACAATAGCCGCCATGCTTAACGACACCGACAATACCCGCGAGATACTCTCGGTTTCACGCCTCAATCGCCTCTGCCGCCAGATCCTGGAAACCCAGTTGCCGCTGGTATGGGTGGAGGGGGAAGTCTCCAATTTCGCTCGCCCCGGCTCCGGCCACTGGTATTTCACCCTCAAGGACGACGACGCCCAGGTGCGCTGCGCCATGTTTAAGAACCGCAACCAGTCGGTTCGCTTCATGCCGGACCAGGGCCAGCATGTGCTGCTGCGCGCCAGGGTCAGCCTCTACGAGGGACGCGGTGACTACCAGTTGATTGCCGAGCATATGGAAGAGGCCGGTCTCGGTCGCCTGCAGCGGGAGTTCGAGGCGCTGAAGCACAAACTGGCGGCCGAGGGACTCTTCGATCCCGGTACCAAGCAACCACTGCCCACCCTGCCCCGACACATTGCCGTGGTCACCTCCCCCACCGGGGCGGCTATCCGCGATATTCTGTCGGTGTTGGCGCGGCGCTTCCCCGCCTGCAAGGTAACGGTAGTCCCCACCCAGGTACAGGGGCGGGAGGCGGCTGCGCAGGTGTGTGAGGCGCTGGCATTGGCGGTGCGGGCAGAACTGTTCGATGCGGTGATTATCGGCCGCGGCGGCGGCTCCCTGGAAGACCTCTGGGCCTTCAATGACGAAGCGCTGGCGCGCGCCATCGCCGCCTGCCCCCTGCCGATAGTCAGTGCCGTGGGGCACGAGACGGATTTTACCATCGCCGATTTTGCCGCCGATGTACGCGCCCCCACCCCCTCGGCCGCCGCTGAACTGCTGGTGCCGGATCGCGCCGACTGGTTGCGGCGCTTGCAACAGCTACAGGCACAGCTGACCCGCAATTGGCAACACACCCGGGCTTCGCGCCAGCTGCGGCTGGACCATTTGCGTCAGCGTCTCCGGCATCCGCGCCAGGCCCTGCAGGCCCAGGCGCAACGTATCGACGGCCTGGAACTACAACTGCGGCGTGCCATCAATACCCGCTTGGACAGGCAGCGCCAGCGTCTGCAACATCTGCACACCCTGTTGCGCCACCAACATCCGGCGCGCCAATTATCCACCCTGGCCACCCGCCTCGACCATCTGCGCCCGCGACTGGTGGGGACCATGCGTCAGACCCTGAAACAGCACCAACAGCGCCTGGGGGAAAATGCGCGCCTGCTGCACAGCGTCAGCCCCCTCAGCACTCTGGAGCGCGGCTATGCCATACTCACCGACAGCGAGCAGCAGGTCATCAAATCCGCCGATCAGGTACAAGCGGGCGAGCGAATCCACGCCCGCCTGGGCCGAGGTCAACTGACTTGCCGGGTGGAAACATCGGAGCCCTGAACCCGCCACTGGCTTCACTACAATTTTCCACATTTGGCGTCTATCCGCCGCGCGGTAAATGACTATATGATGCATCACCCCGGGTGTCAGTGAGGGGGCAAAAAAATAACAATGGAGAACAAGTATGCATCGTCAATACGTGATTACCGCCCTCGGCTATGGCCTGCTGGGCCTGTTACTGGGAATTTATATGGCTCACAGCCAAAACCATCTGCAACATGTCACTCATGCGCATATTATGCTGATCGGTTTTGTGGTGAGTTTGTCTACGGCGTCTGCTACAAGCTGTGGCTGGCGGGGCTCGACAACCTGCTGGGAAAAGTCCAGATGATTGCCCACCAAGTGGGCACACTGGGCATTATCATTGGGCTGTTTCTGCTCTATGGCGGCTACGCCCCGGAAGCCGTATTGGGACCATTGCTGGGCGTGGCATCACTGGCGGTTTTTGCGGCCATGCTGCTGATGAAAATTCAGTTTGTGCGCCACTGCAAAAAAGACTGAAAAGATGTGGCG
>CBFGUT010000068.1:0-12789 GCA_965652265.1 uncultured Cellvibrionaceae bacterium
CACAACGAAACACCGCTATTTATTAGGCAAAGCCCATTTTCATTACTATGCCCTATAGACGTGAATTAATGTTCAGTAAAAGTCCTTAAAGCTAGTCCGGGTAAGCTCCGCGCCACCCGGAAGCGTCAGACATCAGACATCAGACGTGCAGGAGGCAAGTGACGCAGCCGCTCCGTCCAGTAGACGGCGGCGCCGGCCACGGCGATGGGCATGATTAGGATATTGAGAATTGGCACCATACTGCCCGCCATAATCAGGCCACCAAAGCTGTAGCTGGTCAGGGGCAGGGCGCCCAGCTTGCGGCGCAGGGCGATAAAGGGGGTATGGTGGTTGTCCGCGGGGTAGTCGCCGTATTGCACTGCCATACTCCAGGCGGACCACAGTGCCGCCACCACCAGAGCTACGAGGTTCACCCCGGGGATAAACCAGCCCGCTATCACCAGCAGCAGCACCAATAGGCCGCGGGTGATAAAGTACCAAAGTTTAACCAGTTCTCGTTGCAGCGTCCTGGCGATCAGGGCGGGCCAGGATTCTCCGGGCAGGGTGTTGCCGGTGAGAGCGGTTTCAATTTTTTCTGCCAGCAAGCCGTAGAAGGGGGCGGCAATCAGCGTGGTAATCAGGTTGAAGGTGTAACCATAAATAATGAGCAGGGCAAGAACAAAGATGACCCACAGTATCCAGGCGAGAAAGGCCAGCCAGTCGGGTAGCCACTCGGTCAGCTGTGTCAGTAGATCGCTAAAGCGACCGATAAAAAATGCGGTAACGGCAATAAATACCAGCAGGTTAATCAGCAGCGGTACCAGCACAAAGCGCTTGAGGCCCGGCTGCATCAGCAAGCGGGCACCGCGTCCCAGGTAATGTGCCGCTTCGGCCGGGTTGCCGCGCATCAGCTTAGTGGGCGCCCGCCTGTTCCAGCGCGGCGATATAGTCCTCGGCCTGCCGGTGAGTTTTCACCGTTTGCAGAAAGGTTCTGCCGTCGGGTCCTGGGGCGTTAATCTCGCGGCCGTCTTCCTGGAAAAAGCGTACAAAGGTGACGAAGTTTTCCTCGCGCATACCGCGATAGGCTTTTTCCAGCACGTGATAATCCGGATTGATGCCCTCCGGTGCGGGATAATCGAGAAAGCTTTTGATGCGCTCGTCATCAAAGACTTCACCCAGAACTTTTTTCTTGTCTTTGCGTAAACTCATGGTATTCACTTCAGTTTTTTCAGCAGAATTTCGTTGACCGCTTGCGGATTGGCCTGGCCTTTACTGGCTTTCATGATTTGTCCCACAAAAAAGCCCAGCATTTTTGGCTTTTTGGCCTCGTCGGCGTTGCGATAGTTTTCCACTTGCGCCTGGTTGTTGGCAATCACTTCATCCACCATTTTTTCCAGGGCGCCGGTATCACTCACTTGTTTCAGGCCACGGGTTTCGATAATGGTATCCGGGTCGCCCTCACCTTGGCACATGGCTTCGAAGACCTGTTTGGCAATTTTACCGGAGAGGGTGCCGTCTTTGATGCGTTTGATCAGGGTGGCCAGTTGCGTCGCTGCCACCGGGCTGTGGGCGATGTCGATCTCCGCCTTGTTGAGATAGGCGGCCAGTTCCACCATCACCCAGTTGGCGGCCAGCTTGGCTTCCCCTGATTCAGTGGCAACCGCTTCAAAATAATCGGCGGTGGCGCGGTCACCCGTCAGCACCGAGGCGTCATACGCGGACAGCCCGTATTCGTTGCAAAAGCGTTCACGCTTGGCGTCGGGCAGTTCCGGCAAGTCGCGCCGGATGGCTTCGATGTAGTCGTCGTCGAGCATCACCGGCAGTAGGTCTGGGCAGGGGAAGTAGCGGTAGTCGTTGGCCACCTCCTTGCTGCGCATGGGGCGGGTTTCATTTTTCTCGCTGTCGTAGAGGCGCGTCTCCTGCACCACCTTACCACCGTCCTCAATCAGGTCGATCTGGCGCTCGGCTTCCACCTTGATAGCTTTTTCCACGAACTTGAAGGAATTAATGTTTTTGATTTCGGCACGTGTACCGAGTTTTTCCTCGCCCTTGAGGCGCACTGACACATTGGCGTCACAGCGCATGGAACCCTGGGACATGTCGCCGTCACTGATGCCTAAGTAAGTGATAATGGCGTGGATTTTTTTCAGGTAGGCCACGGCTTCCTCGGCACTGCGCAGGTCCGGCTCGGAGACGATTTCGATCAGCGGGGTGCCGGCGCGGTTGAGATCGATACCGCTCATGCCGTGATAGTCTTCGTGGAGTGACTTGCCGGCATCTTCTTCCAGGTGGGCGTGGTGCAGGCGAATGGAACGGCTGCTGCCATCGGCCAACTGGATGTCGATGACACCCGGCCCCACGATGGGTTCGGCCAGTTGGGTGGTCTGGTAGCCTTTGGGCAAATCGGGGTAGAAGTAATTTTTGCGCTCGAATACCGAGCGCTTGCCAATCTCGGCATTCATGGCTAGGCCGAACATTACCGCGTAGCGAAAGGCATCGGCGTTGGCCACAGGCAGAGTACCGGGCATGGCCAGGTCGATGGCGCAGGCCTGGGTATTGGGTTCGGCGCCGAAAGTGGTGCTGGCACCGGAAAATAACTTGGTGCGGGTGGAAAGTTGTACGTGCACTTCCAGCCCAATGACGGTTTCCCATTCCATTTTCTATCCCCCTTTATGCAACGCCGGGCGCGGTGTGCGCGTGAAAGTCGGTGGCCTGTTGAAACTGATGGGCTACATTAAGCAGCTGCGCCTCGGCAAAATAGTTGCCGATCAGTTGCAGACCCACGGGCTTGTTATCCACCAGCCCGCAGGGAATAGACAGTCCGGGGAGTCCCGCCAGGTTGGTGGCGATGGTATAGATATCCTCCAGGTACATGGCCACCGGGTCCTGGGTCTTGGCGCCGAAGGCGAATGCGGGCGAAGGCGAAGTGGGGCCGAGAATCACATCCACCTGCTCAAACGCCTCGACAAAATCGCGCTTGATCAGCCGGCGCACCTGCTGCGCCTTGTTGTAGTAGGCGTCGTAGTAACCGGCCGACAGTGCATAGGTGCCCACCAGAATGCGGCGCTTGACCTCGTCGCCAAAGCCCTCAGCGCGCGAACGCTTGTAGAGGTCGGCCAGATCCTGCGGGTTGCCGCAGCGGTGGCCATAGCGCACACCGTCAAAACGAGACAGATTGGCCGAACACTCGGCCGGCGCAATCACATAGTAGGCGGGCACCGCCAGGTGGGTATGGGGCAGGCTGATCTCCTGCACCACGGCGCCCAGGCTCTCATACACTTTGATGGCGTCCTGCACGCGAGCGGCGGTTTGCGGATTGAGGCCGTCACCAAAGTACTCCTGGGGAATACCGATTTTCAACCCTTTAACCGGTTGATCCAGCCGGGCCGTATACTTGTCCACTGGTTCGTTGACGCAGGTGGAATCCCGGTCGTCGAAACTGGCCAGGGTCTGCAGCATCAGGGCGGCATCCTCGGCGGTTCGCGTGAGCACACCTGCCTGATCCAGGCTGGAGGCAAAGGCAATCATGCCCCAGCGGCTGACCCGCCCATAAGTGGGTTTGAGGCCGGTGAGGCCACAGAGCGCGGCGGGCTGGCGAATAGAACCGCCGGTATCGCTGGCCGTGGCCCCGGGTGCCAGCAGCGCGGCTACGGCCGCTGCCGAGCCGCCCGAGGACCCCCCGGGAACACAGCCGGTATCCCAGGGGTTTTTTACCGGGCCGTAGTAGCTGGTTTCGTTGGAGGAACCCATGGCGAATTCGTCCATGTTGGTCTTGCCCAGCATCACCGCGCCAGCCTGCTGATAATTTTCCACAATAGCGGCGTCATAGGGTGAGATAAAGTTGTCCAGCATCTTCGAGCCGCAACTGGTGCGGACACCGGTCGTGCAGAATATATCCTTGTGGGCGATGGGCAGGCCGCACAACACGGGGGCGTCGCCGGTCGCCAGCCGCTGATCGGCGGCTCGTGCTTGTTCCAGCGCCTGCTCATGGGTCACGGTGATGAAGCTGTTGTAGCGCTCGTCCAACTGATCGATGCGATCCAGAAAGTGCTGGGTTAACTCCAGGCTGGACACTTCCCGGCGCTGCAGCATCTGCGTCAGCTGGGCAATGGTTTTGGTGTGCATGGGCAATTCCTTGGGGTATTTGTTCTATGCCTTGGGGGGCTTACTCGATCACGGTCTGCAGAGGCTTACTCAATCACACGGGGTACCAGGTAGAGACCGTCCTCGGTCGCGGGGGCCATGGACTGCAGGCTTTCACGCTGGTTGTTTTCAGTGACCTCATCGGCGCGCAGGCGCTGTACCGCATCCAGCGGGTGGGCCATGGGGGTGACACCCTGTGTGTCCACGGCTTGCAGTTGGTCCACCAGTGCGAGAATGTCGGAAATACTGCCGGCGACGGTTTCAGCGGCGGCATCGGTAATGGCGATGCGCGACAGTTCGGCGAGTTTTTCAATATCGGATCGTGTGACGGCCATAGACAGTTGCTCCGGTTTGCCAGGGCCCCGCTCGGGGCAGGGGCGTCATTTTACGGGTGAAACTGGCCGCTGGACAGCCAAAAGGGGCCAATTGTGCCTCTTAAACCCAAAAAGCCGGTAAAGTTATCACATTTGCGCCTTGCCCTGAATCCCCGCCATTGATAGAGTTCCAGCATTCTCGGGCCAGATGCGCGCAACCGGTGTGGGGCGGTGCTTGGGCACCCTCTCCGGTAAACACCTGTGATGTTCCCGGGGCTCGAATACCAACCGATTTTCCAGAGGGTGGCCCTTGGTGGGCCATCCGGCAACAGAGCAAGATACATGTTTAAATTTATTCGCGGTGCATTTTCCAACGACTTATCCATCGACCTGGGTACGGCCAATACGCTGATTTACGTGCGTGGACGCGGCATAGTCCTCAACGAACCCTCGGTGGTGGCCATTCGCCATCACAACGGACACAAGATTGTGGAGGCTGTAGGAACAGAGGCCAAACGCATGCTCGGGCGTACCCCCGGCAATATCACGGCCATTCGCCCTCTAAAAGATGGGGTAATTGCCGATTTTCAGGTCACCGAAAAGATGCTGCAGCACTTTATTCGCAAAGTGCATGAAAACAGTTGGTTCTCGCCCAGCCCCCGGGTATTGATCAGCGTGCCCTGCCTGTCCACCGAGGTGGAGAAGCGGGCCATCCGCGAATCGGCGCTGGGAGCCGGGGCACTGGAAGTACGACTGATTGAGGAGCCCATGGCGGCGGCGCTGGGAGCCGGCCTCAAGGTCTCCGAGGCATCGGGCTCCATGGTGGTGGATATCGGCGGTGGCACCACCGAAATCGCGGTGATCTCGCTTAATGGCGTGGTCTACTCGGATTCCGTGCGTATAGGTGGCGACCGTTTCGACGAGGCCATCGTCAATTATGTACGACGCCACTACGGCAGTGTAATTGGCGATGCCACCGCTGAGCGCATCAAGCAGGAAATTGGCTGTGCCTTCGCCAGCAGCGAGATGCGTGAGATCGATGTGCGCGGTCGCAACCTCGCCGAAGGTGTGCCGCGCAGCTTCACGCTCAATAGCGATGAAATTCTCGAGGCTTTACAGGAGCCCCTGGCCGGTATCGTACAAGCCGTGAAGAGCGCGCTGGAACAGTCCCCGCCGGAGCTGGCCTCGGATATCGCCGAGAGCGGTGTGGTGCTCACCGGCGGTGGGGCCCTGTTGCGCGATATTGACCGGCTGTTGGCCAGTGAAACCGGCCTGCCCTTCGTGGTGGCCGAGGATCCTCTCACCTGTGTGGCCCGTGGTGGCGGATTTGCCATGGAAATGAACGACAAGCGCAATATCGATTTGCTATCATCCTGATGATCCGCGACCGTCGGCCCGCAGGCTGGCGGCGCCAACCCAGCAGGAGAGTTCACCATTAAAACGCTGTTTACCAAGAGCCCACCGATCACCTCGAGGCTCTTGCTGCTCAGTCTGATGGCGCTGGCACTGGTGTTGGTCAGTATTCATACTGACTGGCTGGACCCCGTGCGCCGCCAATTGAGCACCGTGGTCGCTCCCCTCTATCACATCACCGACTTTCCCTCTCGCGTCAATGAATGGCGCCAGCAAACCTTCGTGGCGCGAGCGCAATTACAGCAGGAAAACGAACAGCTGCGCACGGAACTGCTGATTCATCAGCGCAAGTTGCAGCAAATGGCCTCGCTGGCGGCGGAAAACGTGCGTCTGCGACGCCTGCTCAACGCCGCCGAGCAATTCGAGGAAGAGATACTGGCAGCGGAGATTATCGGTGTTTCTCCCAACCCACTGACGCACACGGTGGTGATCAACCGCGGCCTGGAACATGGTGTCTATGTGGGACAGTCGGTGCTCGATGCCCGTGGCCTGATGGGACAGGTCACCGAAGTGGGGCGCGGTTACAGCCAGGTGCTGCTGGTGACTGATACCGCCCACGCGGTGCCGGTACAGGTCAACCGCAACGGCGTGCGCACCATTGCCGAGGGAACTGGCGAAATGCACCGGCTCAATCTGCGCCATGTGGCCAATACCACCGATATTCGCGAGGGTGATCTGCTGGTCAGCTCTGGCCTGGGACGGCGTTTCCCCGCCGGTTATCCGGTGGCGGTGGTGGAGACCATTGAACGCGACCCGGGGCAGGCTTTTGCCGTGGTCAGTGCCAGACCCATGGTGCAGCTGGAGCGGGTGCGCAATGTGCTGCTGGTGTTTAACAAACCTGCGGAACAGGGTGACTAGGCGTGACCCTACGCTGGAGCCTGCTGGGTTTGTTGTCGATCTCGGTGTTGCTGGCACTGCTGCTGGATATCTACCCGCTACCGCTGGAATACCGCCTGTTGCGTCCGCAGTTTACCCTGCTGGTGGTGATTTACTGGCTCTTTGTGATGCCCCAGAGCGCCAGTATGCTGGCGCTGCTGGCACTGGGTCTGGTACAGGATATGCTGCTCGGTGTCCCCCTGGGGCAGCATCCACTGATGTTGTTGCCGGTGGCCTGGTTGTGTTTGCGCAGCTACCGCCGGGTCAGACACTTTTCCCGTTGGCAGGAGATGCTCTGGGTGTGGCTGCTGGTGACGGTGGCCCTGTTGATGGGCTATTGGGTACAGAGCCTGGCCGGTGTGTCCTTTCGTGGTCTGGACCTGCTGCTGCCCGCCCTGACCAGCGCTACACTGTGGCCGCTGGTGGCGCTGCTGCTGGACTGGTGGCGGCGTCGCTATCGAATCTCGCGTGAGGTGTAAGCCATGCCCTCGCCATCGAGTGACAACCCGCAAGTTGACCTCTTCCTGGCCTCGGCATCGCCGCGGCGCCGGGATATTCTCACCCAGATTGGCGTCAGATTTACCGTGTTGAGCGCCGGCATTGAAGAGATACCGCGCGCCGGTGAGGAAGCACTGGACTATGTCCAGCGGTTGGCGCTGGAGAAAGCTCGTGCCGGTTGGCGATACATACAGCAAAGGGGCCTGTCGCCGGCACCGGTGCTGGGCGCCGATACCCTGGGATTGCTGGGTGGGCAAATACTGGAAAAACCCCGCGACCGCCAGCATGCCGCAGAGCTGTTGCGGCGCATGTCTGGGCGTGAGCACCGGGTCATTACCGCGGTGGCAATTACTGACGGCAACCGCGAAGATGTCCGCTACAGTGAGACGCGGGTGTGCTTCCGAGCGCTCGATGAGGCGGAAATCGCCCGCTACTGGGAAACGGGAGAACCCCGGGACAAGGCGGGAGGTTATGGTATTCAGGGGCTCGGGGGGGTCTTTGTGGAAGCACTGTACGGCAGCTACAGCAATGTAGTGGGCCTGCCTATAGAGGCGACAGTACCGCTGCTGGCAGCGTACAATGTGCGCTGGTGGCAATAATGCCAGTGGTGCACCCGAGAGCCGGTCGTGAGTGAAGAAATTCTAATCAATGTGTCCCCTGTGGAAACCCGCGTCGCACTGGTGGATAACGGTGTGCTGCAGGAGCTGCATATCGAGCGCAGTCACCGCAAGGGTTATGTGGGCAATCTCTACAAGGGCAAGGTGGTGCGGGTATTGCCGGGGATGCAGGCCGCGTTTGTGGATATTGGCCTGGAACGCACCGGTTTTATTCACGCTCAGGAATTGGTCCCCGAGGCGGTGGAAGGCGAATCCCGCCGGCAGGAGTTGCCCGATATCCGCTCGCTGGTGCGAGAGGGACAGAGCCTGCTGGTACAGGTCAGCAAGGATCCTATCGGCAGCAAGGGCGCCCGTCTCACCAGTCATCTGAGTCTCTCTTCCCGCTATCTGGTCTATATGCCCAACAGCCCCCACATTGGGGTCTCCATTCGTATCGATGACGAGGTTGAGCGCGAGCGCCTGCGCTCTGGCGTGGAGGTGGCGGTGCGTCAACAGTCGGTGGAAGGTGGGTTTATCGTGCGTACCGTGGCCGAAGGTGTGGACACCGCTGATATTGTCGCCGAGATCCCCTTTTTGCAAAAACTCTGGAGCGATATCAACCGGCGGTTGGCCAGCGTCGCGGTGCCCGCACCCATCTACGAGGACATGCCGCTCACCCTCAGGGTGTTGCGTGATCTGGCGCGCTCACCGCTGGAAAAAATACGGGTTGACTCGGCTACCAGCACCGAACAGATTCGCGCCTTTGCCATCGACTACTGCCCACAGCTGGTGCCGCTGATAGAGCACTACCAGGGGGAGCGCCCACTGCTGGACCTGTATGGGGTCGAAGATGAAATTGCCCGCGCTTTGGACACACGTGTGCCGCTGAAGTCCAATGGCTATTTGATCATTGAGCAGACCGAGGCCATGACCACAGTGGATGTGAATACCGGCGCCTTTGTGGGCAAACGCAATCTGGAAGAGACGATTTTCAAAACCAATATGGAAGCGGCGGCTGCCATTGCCCGACAGATACGCCTGCGCAATATCGGCGGTATTATCGTGCTGGATTTTATCGATATGCAGGATCGCGAGCATGCCCGTCAGGTATTGCGTACTCTGGAAAAAGCGCTGGAGAGAGACAACGCTAAAACCCGCATTACCGGTGTGTCGGAATTGGGCCTGGTGGAGATGACCCGCAAGCGCACCCGCGAATCCCTGGGGCAAATGTTGTGCGAACCCTGTCCCGTCTGTCGCGGTCGCGCCAAGGTTAAATCCTCGGAAACCATATGCTATGAAATTTTCCGCGAGATATTGCGCGAGGCACGGGCCTACGATAACGATAAATTTCTGGTGCTGGCCGCGCCGGTGGTGGTGGATCGCATGCTCGACGAAGAGGCCGCCTATGTGGCGGATCTGGAAGCCTTCATTAACCGGCCCATCGAGTTTCAGGTGGAGCCCCTGTTTACCCAGGAGCAGTATGACATTGTACTGGTCTAGCGCTTTACGCAAAACTGGACAGGCATGAGAGGCACCGGCGAATGAGACGCCTGTTGCGCTACCTGCTGCGTAAGTTTTATTTGCTGCTGGTAATCTGTGTGATTGCCCTGGCGGTACTGGTGCAGCTGGGCCGCAGTTTTTCCTATCTGGTGGCCGACTATCGGCCACAACTGGAAACCTATTTTTCCGAGCGTCTGCAGGGGACTGTCACAGTGGGTAGTCTGCATGCCCAGTGGGAAGGCTTGCAGCCGGTCCTGAACCTGACAGACGTGAAGATCGCCGATGATCGAGGCGAAGCCCTGCTGGCGCTGCAATCGGCGCGCCTGCGTCTGGATCTGCAATCCAGCCTTTTCCAGCGCGAACTGGTGTGGGGCAATCTTACCTTCACCGGGGTGCAACTGGAGTTGCGACAGTTGGAGGATGGACGCTGGCAATTGGTGGGGGCGGGTGCCAATACCGTGACCCGGGGTGTTCACAACCGCCTGGTGGATATGCTGTTGGCAGCGCGGCGTATTGCCTTTGATAAAACCGCTTTTCACTTGAAATTTCAGGGCGGTCGATCAATGACTCTCGATGCGCCTTCGCTGACTCTGGAAAATCGTGGTAATTTCCATCGGCTGCGTTTGCAGCTGGGGTTACCCGATAACACCGACGCCCTGTTTTTTATCGCCGAAGCAGAGGGTGACCCGCGGCGCGAGAATTCAGCGGTAAAAGCCTACCTGCAACTGCGCGATGTCCCCACGGATACACCCATGACCGCCCTCAGCGCTCTCTTGGCCGGATCTGTGGAGGGCCTGCCCATCGACGCTCAGGGTGGGCGGCTGGATGCCAGCCTGTGGCTGTCGCGTCGTCCCAACCAGAGTGATTACCGGGTATTAGGTGACCTGTCTTTGGGCGCCTTCTCACTCAGTGGTACCGAGGGCACGATTGGCAATATGGACGCTTTCAGTGCGTCGGTCTCCGGTTTTTTTCGCCATCCGGGGGAGTGGCAACTGGGGATCAGCAAGGGTGACTTGCAAGTGGCGGACGCACATTTTTCCGGTTGGCAACTGGCCTTGTCCAGTAGCGGTGATGAGGCGCTGCAAATACAACTTGACGCGCTTGATCTCGAACGGCTGCAACAGCTGGTGACCCGGGCGGCTGTGCTGGAGCCCTATCCAGCACTGGTGGATTTACTCACGCAGCTGCAGCCCCGCGGGCAGCTTATCAATCTGTGGTTGCGTTTGCCCTTTGCGGCACCGGGCGACTGGTCCATGGCGGCAAATCTGCGGGGTGTGGATGTATCCCACTGGAACGATGTACCGGCTTTCACCGGTGTCAATGGCTATCTTTATACCACTGCCCACAACGGTTATCTCCAGGTGGATACTGACCGTGAGATCAGTGCCACCTTTGCCGGAGTCTATGAACACCCCTTGACCTTCGATGCGGCCCGCGGCCAGGTGGCCTGGTCCCTGCGCCCCGAGGACAATCAGATCTATATCAATAGTGGGCGCATACAGGTTCGCGATGGCG
Organism: uncultured Cellvibrionaceae bacterium; assembly: GCA_965652265.1. Taxonomy (GTDB): domain Bacteria; phylum Pseudomonadota; class Gammaproteobacteria; order Pseudomonadales; family Cellvibrionaceae; genus Gilvimarinus. Next base: position 10,835 of record CBFGUT010000068.1, read on the forward strand.
AGGAGCGCGCCCAGGGTTATTTTTGGCTGTCCTTGCCCTGGGAGCGCAACAGCGGTGATATTGACTTGATCATTCATCTCGGTGCTGAGCAGGTGAGTGCCAATCAACACCGCAAATATGTGCCCGTGCTATTACCCGAAGAGATTCGCGAGTGGATTAGCCGCAGCCTGGGTAACCACAACCCTGGTATTGCTACCCGGGGTGGTTTTCTTTTTCGGGGCACTATCAATACTCCACGCGAAGCCATGCGCAGCTTTCAGTTAATGGCTGAAGTCGAGAAGGGAGAGCTGGATTACTACCCGGGCTGGCCGGCGGTCAAGGAGCTGGCTGGCAGAGTGTTGCTGGACGATGACAATGTGACTGGCAGTCTTTCTCAAGGACGCGTATACAATTCACAGGTCACCAGTGGCCGTGTCTACCTGTTTGATAATCCCGATGGCAGAGGCAAGTTATTGACGGTGGCCGGTGATGTAGATGCCCTCGCCAGCGATGGCTTGCGCATACTGCGCCAGAGCTTGTTGCGCCAGTACGTGGGCGACACCATGGATAACTGGTATTTACACGGCGATCTCGCCGCTCGACTGTCGCTGGCAATTCCGCTGGTGGAGGGTCAGCCGGGTATGCATCAGTCACTGCAACTGTCAGTGGCGGCATCCAGTTTTGCACTGGACAATTTTAATTTGGAACTGACCGATTTTAACGGTGATATTTATTACGATACAGAGGCCGGCATTTCCTCGGAAGGGCTGCAGGCACAGTTGTTTGGCGAACCAATGCAGATTCAACTGGATACCGGCGACAGCGCGGGAATGCCGGCTACCACCATTGATATCACCACACGTGTGGGTAGCGAGCGACTCGTCCAATGGGCACAACAGCCCGTGCTCAATTTTATCGAAGGTATGATTCCACTGGATGTGCACATTGCCGTGAGTCATCTTCAAACTTCATCGGCTGACGACGATCTTCGCCGCGCGGCGGTGGCGGTGACGGCGGACCTGAAAGCGACGCGGGTGAATTTGCCCCCACCCGTGGGCAAATCAGCGGGAGAACCGCGGCAACTGGTGCTCAACTATATCATGGGCTCACGCACTGGCCTGGCCGATGTGCGCTACGGTGACTCCCTGCGCGGTCTACTGCTGTTGGATCAGCAGAGCGAAGAAATACAGAGTGCGGTGATCGGCAATCTGCCAGATATGCAGTTACCGGTGGAGCCGGCACTGACGATCAAGGCCCACCTGCCCACGCTGGATATTCCCGCCTGGCAATCGGCTTACCAAAACTACCGTCGCAGTTTGCAAGCACAGCCCCGGGCCACCAATGGGGCCACAACACTGCCCTTGACCTTTGATCTTCGGCTGGATACCTATCAACTGGGGCCCCTGTCCTGGGACAACCTGCGCCTGCAGGGGCAACAATTGCCCGCGGGCTGGGATTTGCTGGTGACCGGTGACCAGATCACCGGAGAGATTTTCTGGCCTGAGGATCCGGCGCGTGCAGCAAGGCTGCAATTGGACAAACTGGCACTGCAAGCGGATGCCCTGTTAGGCAAAAGCGATGAGGCTACCCCGTCGAAAGCAGGGACCTTGCTCGATGATGTTTGGCAGCGGTTGCGTCCCGCGCAGGTGCGCATTGGTGCCCTGACATTGGACGGAGAGGATTTTGGCCGTTGGCAATTTTCGCTTAAACCTTATCAGCAGCAATTGGCGTTATTGGATATCGAGGGCAGTATTCGCGGTCTGGAGGTGGGCGCAACAGACCATGCCGGTGCCTATTTGATTTGGTACAACACACCCGAGGATCCCTACACGGGTTTGAGTGCACGGCTGCGCACGGCCGATATGGGGCAGGTGCTGGAATCCTGGGGCTTGCCACGGGCTTTGGAGAGCGATACGGCCACCTTTGATGCCAACCTCTACTGGCGTGCACCACCGCAGGATATTGCCCTGGAAATT
>CBFGUT010000069.1:0-12569 GCA_965652265.1 uncultured Cellvibrionaceae bacterium
TGCGGTTTTGGGCGGGGCCTTGCGGTTGATTTCCCTGCCGTTGTTTCCCAACAGCGAAAAGGTAAACGCCAGTACCGCAATCAGTGTCCACCATAGTGTTTTGTACTTACCCATGAGCGGCACCCCTCTGTCCGTCAATACGTTCAAATAAAATGTTGTTTTCCAGGTGGATGTGATCCATCAGATCCTGCATCAGGGTTTCCAGCCCCTTGTACAAGGCCGTCCAGGTATTGCAGGCGCCCGACGGTAGATTGAAATCCCGGGTGAGGCGGCGCAATGCCTCCAGCGCCTCGCCGTGATCCAGATGCTCCGCGCGCATCATGCTCACCGGCCCCACTGCCATGCCGGTAATACCCCGGGCGATCATGGGAAAAAGAATGCGCTCCTCCTTCTGCATATGCGCCAAGAGTTCCTCTTGCATACGCTCCAGTTGATCCGTCAAGCCCACCGGACAGGCGGGATGGCCACCGTGCACCAGTTCCACCCGCGCGGCCAGGCGAATCAACTCCGGCAGTTGTTGGCGGTGAACGTCGTGATAGCGGCTGAGAATATGCTCAATCAGAGCGGTATTGTCGGACTGCTGCCATTGATCCTGCGCAGACACCTGGTTGAGCGCCTGGAGCTCGGCGGCAATTGCCTCGCCATCAAGGCTCTTGTGATCACAGGCCTGCGCCAGCGTCTGCTGCCCAGCGCAGCAAAAATCCAACCGGTGGTGATGAAAAATGGCCGTGGCACCGGGAATCTCCCGCGCCAGTTGACCCAGTGTGGTGTCGAGTAATGTCATTGCGGGACTCCTCCTGCATAAGCCAGCCTGTACCTGGGCAAGCCTGCCCAGCCATTAAGATGCATAATTTATGCATCTTTATTGGAGTCTACCCAAACCCCTTAAAGATGTAAATTAAATTCATCTTAAAGAGGGCATCTCGGAGGAGGTACCCACACAGGGGTAGCAGCTGAGGTTTGCGACCGACCCTCATAAGATGTAATATAAATACTTCTTTAAGGATTGGCCGATACCCATGACTTCACCAACCGCCGAATACACCCGCTTGAGTTGGCGCTGCCTCGCCTGGAGCTGCTTGGTGCTGGGCGCCGTCGGTACACTCCTGCCACTGTTGCCCACCACGCCCTTTGTCCTGTTGGCCGCCTGGGCCGCACCCAAGGGCTCGCCGCGACTGGCAGACTGGTTGCAGAGGCACAGGCATTTCGGTCCTCTGCTAGAAGCCTGGAGCCGGCACCGTGCCATTCCCCGGCGCGCCAAGTGGCTGGCAGTGCTCATGCTTACCGCCAGTTGGGCGCTGTTGTGGTGGTTACAGACCGCCCCTCTGGTGCTGGCGGTCCTGGCCCTGTTGTTCACTTTGGTGGCGGGCTACCTGCTAAGCCGCCCTTCACTGCCCGGAGAAGGTTAATGTCTCAGAAGCCTCCAACCCTGCTCGCCTATGCCTTTCGGCCCTTTTTTCTGCTGACCGCCGCCTATGCTCTGATAGCGGTCCTCGCCTGGCTGGCCTTTCTGTTTGCCGGCTGGCCTTTGCCACTGGGCTGGTCTCCCCTCCAATGGCACAGCCACGAGATGCTCTACGGCTTTATTACCGCCGCCATTGCCGGCTTTCTGCTGACGGCCATCTGTAACTGGACCGGCGCGGCCCCGCTGTCGGGCTGGCGATTACTGACGCTTATCCTGTTGTGGCTGGCGGGGCGGCTGGTGTTCTGGCTGGCCGGCTGGCTACCCGCCTGGGTGGTGGCCATGGTGGATCTGCTGTTCCTGCCGGTTTTAATGCTCTATGTGCTCAACGTATTGCTCGCCCACGGCAATAAACGCAATCTGATTCTGGTGTTGGCACTGGCGACTTTGACTCTGGGCAATGTATTGATGCACAGCGGATTTATCAGCGGCCGTATGGATTTGCTGACGCTCGGGCAGGGGCTGGGGCTGGATCTGGTCACTCTGCTAATGGTGATTATTGCCGGGCGTATCACTCCCGCCTTCAGCGCCAACTGGTTGCGCGCGCATGGCGGCGACCCGGCGTGGGTCACTCAGTCGGCCCTGATCACCCGGCTGGCCATGATCAGTGTGGTGGTATTGCTGTTGGCCACGGCCCTGCCGCTACCACCGGTGGTCGAAGGGGTGGCCGCGCTGGCGGCCGCGGCTATCAACAGCCTGCGCCTGTGGCAGTGGGCCGGCTGGCGAGTGGTGCGCGAACCACTGCTGTGGATTTTGCACCTGGCCTATGGCTGGGTCGTGATGGCGCTGTGGCTGCGCGGGTTCAGTGTGTGGTCGGAGGGTATATCCACTTCCCTTTGGCAACACCTGCTGACCGTGGGTGGCATAGGCACACTGATCCTGGGGGTGATTACCCGCGTGGCCATGGGGCACACGGGCCGGTCGCTCACCCTCCAGCCCCACGGCCTATGGATCTATGTGTTTATCACCCTCGCCACCGTGCTGCGGGCCGGCGCCGCCGGGCAGTGGCTGGATTACCGCTGGGGCGTCACCCTGTCGGCGCTGTCGTGGGTCTTGGCCTTCGGCCTGTTCTTGCTGCTCTACACTGGCGTACTCATCAAACCCCGCGCCGATGGCCGCCCGGGTTGAGGGACTGATATGTACATAACACGGTATACCGATTTCTCCCTGCGGGTGCTGATGTATCTGGCACTCAACCCCGATAAGCAAGTGACCATCCGCGAGATTGCCGACAGTTATGATATTTCCCGGAATCACCTGATGAAAGTGGTGCAGAACCTGAACAATCAGGGTTACCTCAAGGCCACGCGGGGTAAGAACGGCGGATTGCGGCTCAGTCGGGAGCCGGCGCTTATCAACCTGGGCGATCTGGTGCGCAGTACCGAGCAGGATCTGACCCTGGTGGAGTGCTTCAGCGCGGACGGACGGTGCTTACTCAGCCCCCTGTGCCAACTGAAAAGCATCCTCGGCAAAGCGTTGGAGAACTTCTTTCTAACCCTGGATCAGCACACCTTGGCCGACCTGGTACCCGATGCTAGACTGACGGAACTTAAAACGTTGCTTATTGCAGGATCGCCGTGATTTCCTTGCTCGCCCTCAAACACATCCATATCACCCTGGTGGTGATTTCCATCGGCAGTTTTGTGCTGCGCTATTTCGGCAAGCGACTGGGAGCCGGTTTTGCCACTTGGCGCAGTGTGAAAGTTGTGCCTCATATTGTCGACACTCTGTTGCTGGCCAGCGGTATCGCCCTGGCCTGGCTCTATGGCTTGTCGCCACTGGAGGCACCCTGGCTGCTGACCAAACTGATATTGATTGTGGTTTATATTCTGCTGGGTATCGCAGCCATGCGTGCCGCACCCTCCCCCCGCGGCGATCTGCTGGCAGCGGCGGGCCTGGCCACCATCGCTCTGGCCATCTACCTGGCCGTGTACAAGCCTATATAATTTTAGAGTAGCGGATTTGCGCCCCTGCGGTCAGGTATTGATCAAACACCATGCAGATACGTCGCACCAGCAGGCGTCCGGCATTTAATACTTGCAGACCGTGCGGGTGGCGGACAATTAACTCATCTTCTTCCATGGGCGCCAGTTGCGCCAGTTCACTCGCAAAGTAGTTCGGGACATCGACACCAAACGCCTTCCGCACATCCTCATAGTCCAACGACAGATGGCAAATAATCTGATTGATTATATATTGCCTCAGGTGGTCTTCCGGTGTCAGCTCCACTCCCTTGGCAAAGGCGGGTTTGCCACTATCGATAATGGACTGATAGTCGTCGATTTTTTTCACATTCTGAATCAGAGCGCCGCCGTAATCGCTGATGGCAGACACACCAAAGGCAATCAAATCACAGTCACCATGCGTGGAATACCCCTGGAAATTGCGCTGCAGGCTACCTTCCCGCTGGGCCTTCACCAGGCTGTCGTCGGGCTTGGCGAAGTGATCCATACCGATATACACATAGCCCGCGGACTGCAGGGTGTCGATACATTCGTGCAGGATCTCCAGTTTTTCCTCGGCACTGGGTAGCCACTCCTCCCGAATCAGCGTCTGACTTTTAAACAGGTGCGGCAAATGCGCGTAATTGAACAGCGAGAGCCGGTCCGGGGAAAGATCGATCACATGCCCCAGTGTTTCCCGTAGCGTGTGGCGGTTTTGTCGCGGCAAGCCATAGATTAGATCCATGCTAATAGAGTGGTACCCTAAGCCGCGCGAAACTTCCACCAATTGTTTAACCTGTTGCAGACTGTTAAACCGGTTGACGGCCTCCTGCACCTGCAGGTTAAAGTCCTGCACACCCATGCTGATGCGATTAAATCCCAACTTGCGCAAATGGCGGATTTTTTCCACCGACGCCAGGCCCGGGTGAACCTCCACCGACAATTCACTGTCATCGCCTTCCGGCAAGTAAAAGTGTTCTCGCGTTCGCTCCATCAGCCAGGTCATTTCCTGTTCGCTTATATAAGTGGGTGTACCACCGCCCCAATGCAACTGGGTCACCGGCCTTCCGGTCGCGAATACCGACGCCTGCAGCGCCATCTCCTGGTTAACCCGTTCCAGGTAGGGCATGGCACGCTCCTTGTGATGGGTCACCAGTTTATTGCAGGCGCAGTAATAGCATAGAGTTTCGCAAAAAGGGATATGAAAATACAAAGACAGGTTGCGATTATCCCGATTGCTGCGCGTCACCGCCGCCAGCCATTCATCTCGAGAGAAATTCTCGCGAAATTGCGGCGCGGTGGGGTAGGAGGTATAGCGGGGGCCACTCAGGTCATAGCGGCGAATCACCGCTTCATCCCACACCAGCGAGGGCGAATTCTGTCTCATAGGTATTTCCACTCAAAGCTTTGTACGGCGCTATTGTAACAGCGGTGAGCCATCCACTTTAAAATCATAGCCTTCAATTGTGGCTTCTGTGATAAGAATCTGAATATACTGGGCAATCGCTTTGCGACGAACTTTTTCGTTGAGGTACTCGGCGACTTTTTCCCGCGCCTGCGCAAAGGTCAACGGCCTTCCCGAAATCTTACGCTCAATGTACACCAGGTGAAACCCGTAGCGGGATTCCACCGGGCGAGGCATCAGGCCCGGCTCGGCGGCGAACACCTGGCGCTCAAATTCCGGTACGGTCTGCCCCTTGCTGATCTGCCCCAGGCTGCCGCCGGTTTCTTTCGACGGGCAGGCGGATTCCCGCCTTGCCAGTTTACCGAAGTCGGCGCCCCCCTTGAGGATATCGAGTAGGGCATCGGCGCGCACCTTGGCTTCAGCCCGCCCGGCATTGTCTTCCTTGGGTACCGCCAGCAAAATATGTTTGACCTCCAGCAGCGGTGATGTTTCGAACTTCGAGCGGTTGGCCTCATAGTATTGGCGACAATCCTCTTCCCTGGCCTCGGGGATGGCAACTTCTTTCTCAATCAGCGCTTCAATAAAATCTTCATCGGAAGCTGTCACTGTGTCGTCGTTAACCGGAATACCCAGGCTCTTGGCGCGCTGACGCAACAACTCGCCAATAATAAGAGACTCGGCCGCTTTACACATGGCTTCCCTACGGGATTCCGCCGGGTGGTATTGCATTTCCTCGAGTACTTTATCTTCGGAAATTTGAGTGTGGTTGACAATAATCATGGTGTTGGCCTAGGTCGATGCCCGCGTCCGGCGGCGAACCACCTGATAGTTTCTGTTCAGATACTTGACTGGCACGCTCAACAGATGCACCAGGCGGGTAAAGGGGAACAACAGGAAGATAGTCAGCCCCAGCACCAGATGCGCCTTGAAAATCCAGTGCACATCCACAATGTACTCGGCGCCGGTCAAACCCCGCAGCAGAAAGATACTCTGAGCCCAATGCATCAATTGCAGCATCACCGCGCCATCCAAATGACCAACGGAAATAAAGATGGAGGCCAACCCTAGCAGCAACTGCCCCAGCAAAAGCAACAACACCACAATATCCATGGGCTTGCTGTTGGGGCGAATACGCGGATGAAACAGACGGCGCAATGTCAATACCACCAGGCCGAACAGACACAGCACGCCGAACAGGCCGCCGGCCACCACGGCCAATATCTGCTTGGCTCCAGCACTCACACTCAACACATGCCAGACCTCCACCGGCGTCAACAGGCCAACCATGTGACCGAAAAAGATACCGATGATGCCGATGTGAAACGGAATGCTGCCAATCCGCAGCCATTTCTTTTCCAGCAATTGACTGGAGCTGGCTTTCCAGGTGTACTGTTCCCGATCGTAGCGAACCCAGGTGCCGATAAACATCACCGCCAGCGCGATGTAGGGATAGATGCCAAAAGCGAATAAATGAAAAGTAGACATCATGCCTCCTGATGGCTCTGTAGGGGTTGGGGATCCATCAAGTTCAGTATCTGTTCCTGATCCCGACGCTGGCCGGCTTCGGGCCGGTATTGAACATTACAGCCCTCGACCTGGGCGTCCGGACCAAAGGTCACAGCTTCTTCTTCCCACACCTTGTCCAACGCCTCGGGGGTATCGTCCCGGGCCTCGCCAGCCACCTGCTCCCGAATCTGCTCGATGTCGACCCGATCGCCACACCAGTGAAGCAGCGCTTCGAACAGAGCCGAATAGTTGGACTCGCGCTCTTTCAGCCGAGCGGCAAGCAGGCCGAGAATATGCTCCACTTCCTGCAGCCCCGCCCGGGCGTTGTCCGACCCCTGAGTGGATAAAAATTCGAGGTACAGCGGCAGATAATCCGGCAGTTCGTTGGCGCCGATAGCCAGTCCCGCCTGCTGATACTGGTTCATCAAATCCACCATGGCCTGACCACGATCGCGGGATTCGCCGTGCACATGTTCAAACAACAACAGCGACAGGGAACGGCCGCGCTCGAACAGGGCGTCGTACTCGGACTGCCAGTCCATCAGGTCTCCTCCGGTGCGCTGCTCCACAAAGGCCAGCAACGCATCGCGCTGCTTACCCTTGAGGTTCATGCTGGCAACCAGAGCTTTGAGCTCGTCTCGGGCTTCCATCAGCTCTGCTGTGGGGTACTCCATCAGCAGAGAAATCACGCGTAAACTTTTCATCGGTCTTTCTCCTAGTCCTGCAGGATGGCAGGAATGATCTGGCGAACCCCGGCGCGATTGCCGCCGAACAGGCTGGTTTCGCTGGTGCCGTCCGCACAACCGTTACCGAAACTGAAACCGCAGTCGCCTTTCATATCGTAGGCGTCTTCGGCGTAGGCCCGGTGACTGGTGGGGATCACGCAGCGATCTTCATAGTTGGCGATGGCCATGTAGCGGTACATGTCTTCCACCTGGGCCACACTCAGGCCGACCTGCTTGAGCACCTCAAGATCTTCCACACCATCCACATGTTGGGAGCGCTTGTAGGCGCGCATGGCGATCATCCGCTCCAGCGCGTCCACCACGGGCTGTTCTTCCCCGGCGGTGAGCAGGTTGGCCAGGTAGCGAATCGGAATCCGCAGGGATTTCAGGTCGGGAATTTCGCCATTCATGCCCACATGGCCCGCTTCGGCCGCGCTCTGAATCGGCGACAGCGGTGGCACGTACCAGACCATGGGCAGGGTGCGGTATTCCGGGTGCAACGGCAGCGCCACTTTCCACTCAACCGCCATCTTGTAGGTGGGCGAGTTCTGAGCGGCGTCGATCCAGCCCTGGGGAATACCTTCGGCCTGAGCCGCGGCAATCACCGCCGGGTCGTTCGGATCCAGGAAAATGTCCAGTTGCGCCTGATACAGGTCCGCCTCGTTGGCCACGCTGGCGGCCTCTTCGATGCGGTCCGCGTCGTACAGCAGCACACCCAAGTAGCGGATGCGTCCCACACAGGTTTCCGAACAGACAGTGGGCTGGCCCACTTCGATACGCGGATAGCAGAAAGTACATTTTTCGGACTTGCCGCTCTTCCAGTTGTAGTAGATCTTCTTGTACGGACAGGCCGAGACGCACATGCGCCAGCCACGGCACTTGTCCTGATCGATCAGCACAATGCCGTCTTCCTCGCGCTTGTAGATCGCACCGGACGGACAGGAGGACACACAGGCGGGGTTCAGGCAGTGCTCACACAACCGGGGCAGATACATCATAAAGGTGTTTTCGAACTGGCCGTAAATATCCGCCTGCACCTGATCGAAGTTCACATCTTTACGACGCTTTTCAAACTCGGTGCCAAGAATTTCTTCCCAGTTCGGACCCCACTCGATTTTCTCCATCCGCTGACCGGACACCAGCGAGCGCGGGCGCGCGGTCGGCTGGTGCTTTTTATCACCGGCGGTGTGCAGGGTCTGGTAGTCAAAATCGAACGGCTCGTAGTAGTCGTCAATTTCCGGCAGATCCGGGTTGGCGAACAGGTTCGCCAATACCCGCAGCTTGCCGCCGATACGCGGCTTGATCTTGCCCTTCTTGTCGCGCTTCCAGCCACCGTTCCACTTGTTCTGGTTTTCCCATTCTTTGGGATAGCCGACCCCGGGCTTGGTTTCGACGTTGTTAAACCAGGCGTACTCGACACCTTCGCGCGAGGTCCAGACGTTTTTGCAGGTCACTGAACAGGTGTGGCAACCAATGCACTTGTCCAGGTTCAGCACCATGCCGATTTGGGCTCTTACTTTCATTGCACTACCTCACTCAGTGTCCAGCCAGTCGACCTTGTCCATCTTGCGGACAATGACGAATTCGTCGCGGTTACAGCCTACGGTGCCGTAATAGTTGAAGCCGTAGGCCTGTTGGGCGTAGCCACCGATCATATGGGTGGGTTTCATCACCGCACGGGTCACGGAGTTGTGAATCCCACCGCGGGTTTTGGTCAGGTTCGATCCGGGCGTATTGATGATCCGCTCCTGAGCGTGGTACATCATGCTCATGCCCTCGGGCACCCGCTGGGAGACGACCGCGCGACAGGCGATGGCGCCGTTGACGTTGAACACATCGATCCAGTCGTTGTCCTCAATGCCCGCCTCCTTCGCGTCCTTCTCGCTCAACCACACGATCGGGCCACCGCGGGACAGCGTCTGCATCAGCAGGTTATCCGAGTAGGTGCTGTGGATGCCCCATTTCTGGTGCGGGGTAATCCAGTTGAGCACCAGCTCTTTGTTGCCGTTGCCGCGCTGATTGAGAATCGGCTCGACGGTTTTCAGGTTCACCGGCGGTTTGTACAGGCAGTGCTGCTCACCGAAGTCGAGCATCCACTCGTGGTCCTGGTAGAACTGCTGACGACCGGTGATGGTGCGCCAGGGGATCAGCTCATGCACGTTGGTATAACCCGCGTTGTAGGACACATGCTCGTCTTCCAGACCCGACCAGGTGGGTGAGGAAATGATCTTGCGCGGCTGGGCGACGATGTCGCGGAAGCGGATCTTTTCCTCTTCCTTGGGCAGCGCCAGGTGCTTGTGATCCCGGCCGGTAATTTTGCCCAGGGCGTCCCAGGCTTTTACCGCCACATGGCCGTTGGTTTCCGGCGCAAGAGACAGGATCACCTCACAGGCATCAATGGCAGATTCAATTCGCGGGCGACCTTTGTTGGCGCCCTCTTCATGATGCAGGCGGTTAAGCTTACCGAGGAATGCCACTTCCTCTTTGGTATCCCAACTAATGCCTTTGCCGCCATTGCCCAGCTTGTCCATCAGGGGACCGAGGGAGGTGAAACGGTGATAGGTATTGGGGTAGTCCCGCTCCACCACATTGATGTTGGGCATGGTCACGCCAGGTACCGCGTCGCACTCGCCTTTCCACCAGGCTTTGACGCCATAGGGCTGCGCCAGCTCCCCGGGAGAGTCGTGCATGATGGGCGTGGTTACCACATCCTGTTCCACTCCCAGATGGCCATTGCTCAGATCGGAAAACTTTTTGGCGATGCCTTTGAAAATATCCCAGTCACTGCGGGACTCCCACACCGGATCCACCGCCTCAGTGAGTGGGTGGATAAAGGGGTGCATATCCGAGGTGTTCATATCGTTCTTTTCGTACCAGGTGGCGGTGGGCAAAACGATGTCGGAATAGAGGCAGGTGGTAGACATACGGAAGTCCAACGTCACCCACAGGTCCACCTTGCCTTCCGGTGCTTCATCGCGCCAGGTGACGTCCTCGGGTTTGGCCTCGCCACTTTCTCCCAGGTCTTTATTCATCAAGCCGTGCTTGGTGCCCAGCAGATGGCGCAACATGTATTCGTGACCCTTGCCCGAAGAGCCCAACAGATTGGAGCGCCAGATAAACATATTGCGCGGGTAATTCTGGGGGCTGTCCGGGTCTTCACAGGCGAACTTCAGCTCGCCACTGACCAACTGATCGCGCACATAGTCTTTAACGTCTTTACCGGCCGCTTTGGCGGCCTCGGCCAGTTTCAGCGGGTTGGTCGCCAACTGCGGGGCGGACGGCAGCCAGCCCATACGCTCGGCGCGGGTGTTGTAATCCAGAATACTGGACTGCCATTTGTCCTTGTTCGCCAGGGGCGACACCAGGTCGCTCATGTTCAGTTTTTCGTAGCGCCACTGATCGGAATGCGCATAGAAAAAGGAGGTACCGTTCATCTGCCGGGGCGGACGCTGCCAGTCCAAGCCAAAGGCCAGGGGCTGCCAACCGGTTTGCGGACGCAGTTTTTCCTGGCCCACATAGTGCGCCCAACCGCCACCGCTCTGACCGATGCAGCCACACATCATCAACATGTTGATCAGCCCGCGGTAGTTCATGTCCATGTTGAACCAGTGGTTCATCCCGGCGCCGACAATGATCATGGAGCGGCCGTGGGTTTTATCGGCGGTGCGGGCAAACTCCCGGGCAACGCGGATCACATGCTCGGGTTTTACCCCAGTAACGCGTTCCTGCCACTTGGGTGTGTAGGGTTTGTCGTCGTCAAAACTCCGGGCGCAGTTGGGATCGTCCAGGCCATTGTCCACGCCATAGTTGGCCAGAGTGAGGTCGTACACGGTAGCGACCAGCACCTCGCGGCCATCGGCCAGTTTAACGCGCTTGGCCGGCACCTTGCGCATCTGCACTTCGGCGTGTTCGGTGTGCTGGAAATAACCGTAGTCATGTTCTTTACAACCGAAGTAGGGGAAAGCGACTTCGGCCACTTCATCGCTATTGCCTTTCAAGGACAACTGCAGATCCACCTCTTCGCCGGTTTTGCCATCGCGGTTCTCGAGGTTCCACCGGCCTGTCTGGCCCTCCGGGCGGGCCCAGCGGTAACCGATGGAGCCGTTGGGGCTGACCAGACGCTGATCGTCGCTGTTGATGGCGATGGTTTTCCAGTCCGGGTTGGCGTCCTCGCCCAGGTTATCCACCAGATCCGCCGCGCGCAGAAAGCGGCCCTGCTGCAGACGACCGCCCTCGTCATCAAGAATGACCAGGTTGGGCATATCGGTGTAGCGCTTCACATAGTTGGTGAAGTACTCACTCTGGGAATCGACGTAGAACTCTTTCAGAATCACGTGACCGAAGGCCATGGCCAGGGCCGCATCGGTACCCTGGCGGGGCGCCAGCCATTGGTCGGTCAGTTTGGCGACTTCGGAGTAGTCCGGCGTGATGCTGATGACCTTGGTGCCCTTGTAGCGCACTTCGGTCAGGAAGTGGGCATCCGGGGTGCGGGTCTGGGGCACGTTGGAACCCCAGCAGATGATGTAAGAGGAGTTGTACCAGTCGGCGGACTCCGGTACGTCGGTCTGCTCGCCCCAAACTTGTGGTGAGGCGGGCGGAAGGTCACAGTACCAGTCGTAAAAGCTCAGGCAGTTGCCGCCAATCAGGGACAGATAACGGGCGCCGGAGGCGTAGGACACCATCGACATCGCGGGAATGGGCGAGAAGCCGGTGATCCGGTCCGGTCCATAGGTTTTTGCGGTGTAGACATTCGAGGCGGCAATGATTTCATTCACCTCGTCCCAGTGTGCCCGCACAAAGCCACCGAGGCCGCGACGGGATTTGTAGCTTTTCGCCTTGGCCGGGTCTTCAACAATGGACGCCCAAGCGGCCACCGGGTCAGTGTGCTCCTGACGCGCTTCTCGCCAGAGCTTCATCAGGGACTGGCGCACCTTGGGGTACTTCAGCCGGTTGGCGCTGTAGATATACCAGGAGTAACTGGCACCGCGCGGGCAGCCGCGGGGCTCGTGATTGGGAAGATCGGGACGGGTACGGGGGTAGTCGGTCTGCTGGGTTTCCCAGGTGACCAGGCCGTTTTTCACGTAGATCTTCCAGCTGCAGGAGCCGGTGCAGTTCACGCCATGAGTGGAGCGCACAATTTTGTCGTGCTGCCAGCGCTGGCGATAGCCGCGCTCCCATTGGCGATCTTCATCGGTGGTAACGCCGTGGCCTTCGGCAAAAGGTTCTCGCTGCGCCTGAAAGTAGCGCAGCTTGTCGAGAAGGTGACTCATTCGCGGACTCCTGAACAGAGGCTATGGCAAGCCCCAATCAGGGCATTGCTCGGTATCAATTTCACCCGTTTATAGTGCGTAAAAATCCGCCTTTTCGCCACTGGCCTCCAGACTGTCAAAATGCCCCCTTCTACCTCCTATGGGGTATCTTCTTCAATTTCAAGTGATTGTTTTTAAAGGATTAAAAAAATGACTGCAAATCATTATCACATCGCGCCCACTACTCAAAGGCATAGGGAGTACCCCCTAATACCAATG
>CBFGUT010000070.1:0-12525 GCA_965652265.1 uncultured Cellvibrionaceae bacterium
CGCGGTACGCGGTACGCGGTACGCGGTACGCGGACAAGAGGGTTGTGGTTTGGGTAAAGTGTGTCAAGTACTGAGTGAGATATTTACACTCTGCCACACCGAGACCACCCCGCTGCTTGCTCCCCTCCCGCTTGCGGGAGGGGTTGGGGGAGGGTTTCAGAAATCGGCACTATGCTTTACACGTCGTGCCAACATCAAAAGACCCCCACCCCGACCCTCCCCCGCAAGCGGGGGAGGGAGCTATTCTTTAACGATTGGAATAAACGATAAACTCAAATTTTTCACCATTCAGGGATCTTTTTAACCTTCTCCCACCCAATCCAAGCGTTCATCGTTCATCGTTCATCGTTCATCGTTCAGCGTTCATCGTTCATCGTTCATCGTTCATCGCTTCGACAATCTCAACGAATTAAATATCACTACCAGCGAACTGGCGGTCATGCCGATGGCAGCCTGCCAGGGGGCGACCCAGCCGGCGGCAGCCAGTGGCAACGCCAACACATTGTAAACCAGGGAAAAACGAAGGTTCTGCCGGATAATACCGCGTGTGCGCCGCGCCTGGATAATGGCATGATGCACAACATCGAGACGGTCATTCAACAACAGGGCATCGGCGCGGATTTGCGCCAGATCGGACGCCGAAGCCATGGCGATGGAAACATCGGCACCGGCCAGTATAGGAATATCGTTAATGCCATCCCCCAGCATCAGTACTTTTTCACCCCGCGCCTGGGCCGCTTGTAAGCGTTGCAATTTGTCCTCGGGCAAGGCACCGGCGGTGTATTCACGAATCCCCAGTTGCCGGGCCAGTTGGGTGACAGCGCCGGATTGATCGCCACTTAACAGTTCCACAGCCAGCCCTTCGGCCTGCAGGCGCGCCACCAACTCAGCCGCGCCCTCGCGCACCGAATCCGCCAGCGCAAACCAGCACAATGGCCGCAGGCTATTGCCCAGTAATAACCACTGCCGACCAGTATCCGGCGGTGTCGGTGGAGAGGAAAGCCCCCATGGCTCAGCGACAAAGCTCACTTTACCAAGACGGTAGACCTCTTCCCTCACCCGACCTTCCACACCCGCGCCCGTAACCTGGCGTTTATCACTCATATTTAACGGATTCGCGTAAGGCCTGAAGGCCGTCGCCAGGGGATGACGGGATGAAGACTCCAATGCGGCGGCGAGGGCGAGACAGTGATCGGCATCTGCGTCAGCCAGGGGGCGAGCCTCCTGCAGGGTGACTTCACCGCGGGTCAGTGTGCCCGTCTTATCGAAAATCACCCGGTTGACCTGGTTCAGGGTTTCAATCACATGCCCGCGAGTGACCAGTAAACCACATTCGCGCAGACGCGCGGTACTGGCACTGAGGGCCGCCGGCATGGCCAGCGCCAGTGCACAGGGACAGGTGACCACCAACACCGATAAGGTCACCCAGAGCGCACGGCCGGCATCGTACCAGAGCCAGAACGCCAGAACACAGGCACACACCACCAGCAGGCGGGCGATAAAAAAACGGGCGATACGATCGGCCGCGGTCACCTGGGTGGGTTTTTCATCGGCGGCCTGGGCGGCCAGACGCTCGATGGCCGATAGTTGAGTGGCCGCACCTGTAGCCGTTACCCGCACTCGCAAGGGACTGTCACTGTTAAGCGTGCCGGCAATCACCCGATCACCGGGCGCTTTGGGCACGGGCTGGGACTCGCCGGTAAGCAGTGCTTCCACGGCACTACTATGCCCCTCTTCCACCACACCATCGGCGGCAAAAATTTCACCCGCGCGCACCAGAATAAGGTCATTTTCGCGCAGCAGCTTGATGGGGACCTGTTGTTCGCGCGTATCCTCCTCGCTGGACACTCGCCAGGCACTCAGAGGCATCAGCTGCGCCAGATTGCCATAGGCTTCGCGGTTGCGATGCCGTGCACGCATTTCTACATAGCGGCCCAACAGTAAAAAGAAGACAAACATGGAGATGGATTCAAAGTACACCTCGCCCTGCTGAAAAATGGTCGCCCAGGCACTGGCGATATAGGCGAGGCCAATGGCCAGAGCCACGGGTACATCCATGACCAGGTGTCGCGCCCGCAGACTCTGCCAAGCCGCCTTGAAAAACGGCCAGCCGCTAAAAAACACCACCGGTGTGGCCGCCAGAAAACTCTGCCAGCGCAGGACATCCAGCCAGGCATCGCTGGCACCGGTGTAGATGCCCACGGTCATCATGGTGGCCTGCATCATGCCAAACCCCGCCACACCCAGGCGAAACAGTGCCAGGCGATTTTCCTTCTGTGCCAGTTGTCGACGCTGCTCGTCCGTGGCCGGACGCGGGCGATAACCGATCTCCGCCAGCGCCTGCAGAATATCACTGAGGGGTTGCACGCGCGGGTTCCACACCAGGGTGCAGCGGTGGCTGGTGATATTGATGCTCACGGAAACAACCGCAGGACTTTGTTGCAGGTGGGTTTCAATCAACCAGCTGCAGGCAGCACAGGAAATACCTTCCAGCAGCAAGCTGGCCTGGCGTGTGCCCGCTTCGCGCTCCACTACAAAATCGGCCTGGATTTCCGGCAGGTCATAGAGTGTCCAGTCATCTTGAGTCCACTGTCCACGCGCACTGGACTCGGTGCGGTAGCGATAGAAATTTTCCAGGCCGCCGTCGACAATGGCACTGGCCACAGCCTGACAGCCCACGCAGCACATGGCGCGCTCGCGACCCTCGATGGTCACCGTATACTCAGCCGTATTTCCGGGCAGAGACTCTCCGCAGTGATAACAGCGCCCGGATGTGGCCGAAAGAGCTTCACTCACGGGGCGATGCCTGGAGTTTCAGTGTCTGCTGTTGATTTCCCGGCGCGAGGGTCAACTCACCACGCAAACGCCAGGGCATCTGCGTGCGTTCATCGCGTCCGGTGGCTGGGGTCAGGGTCAGATACCAATCACCTGTACTCACCGGCAGCTCACCGAGGTAACGGCCGTCTGCCTGGCGCTCAAGGGTGAGAAATTGATCGCGATCTGCCTCAAAGGGGTGGTCCAGCCACAGCGACAGGGCGGGTGGGTATGGCGTGCTGGTGGTCAACTCAATCTGCACACGCCCGGCTTCCAGCTGCAGCTGGGCAGACATTTGCCAGAGACGGGCGCGCTCATCCTGCTCCAGGCTGGCATTGATCATACGACCATGTTTGTAATAGTTGTCGATAACCCGATCATCCGAATGCAGTATCGCCAGTGTCAGCAAAGTGAAAGAAGCCGGCACCACCACAATCAGCGGCGACATTACCAACCAGAACCAGAATTGCCGATACCAGGGCTTTACGGGAGAGGACTCGGAGACTGACATATTAACGACTCAATGCCGGACCGATAAAAGAAGTGGTGTGCTCGGCAGACTGTTCGCGATTATCGCGCGCAGTAATGACCAGAGTCACATCGGTTTCCACCACATCCAGGGCATCGCGATCCACCACCACCCGCACGGGAATGGTATAAACCTCGCCCGGTGCTACAGTCGCCGGACGATAGCCCTCCACCGCAAAGGGGTAGGCACCTTCGGAGTGCAGATTATAGACATGTTCGCGGCTGTCCATATTGCGTATTTTCAGGGTGTAGACATTTTGGACATCTTCACCGCTAATACGATACATACGCACGCCGCGATCTCGCAAGACTTCCAAACCCAGCGGGGTGCGAGTGGCGATGTTGTAGCTGAACACCGAAATCATCACCAGCAGCACCATCCCATAACCGATCAGGCGCGACCGCCACACCCGGGTTTTACCGGTTTTAATCGCATCCTCGGTGGTAAAACTGATTAAACCGCGCGGGTAGTGCATCTTGTCCATCACTGTATTACAGGCGTCCACGCAGAGCCCACAATCGATGCACTCATATTGCAGGCCGTCGCGAATATCGATATCCACCGGACACACCTGCACACACCAGGAACAATCGATACAATCGCCCAGCCCCTGAGCTTTATAGTCCTCGCCGGGTTTACGCGGACCGCGTTTTTCACCACGCAGGTGATTGTAAAACACCGTCAAGGTTTCGCGATCGTACATCACCGACTGAAAGCGCGCGTAGGGGCACATGTATTTACACACTTGCTGCCGCATAAACCCGGCATTGATGTAGGTAGCGGCAGTAAAGAAAAACACCCAGAATGCCGCCGCCGGATGTATGTCGATGGCCGCCAGCCCCAAGATTAATTCGCGAATCGGCACAAAGTAGCCGACAAAGGTCAGCGAGGTAATCAGCGCAATCACCAGCCAAATGGTGTGGGTGGCACTTTTGCGCAGAATTTTATTGGGCGTCCACGGGGACTGATCCAGTTTGATACGTTTATTGCGATCGCCCTGACAGAGAAACTCCGCCCAGATAAACATTTGCGTCCACACGGTTTGCGGGCAGGTAAAGCCGCACCAGACACGCCCCACCAACACGGTAACGGTAAACAGCAAAAAGGCCGAGATAATCAGCAACCAGGCCAGATACATACCGTCGTGTGGCCAAAAGGTGGTCCATAAAACATGAAACTGCCGCTCGGGAAGATCGAACAGCATGGCCGGCCTACCGTCGATTTTGAGCCAGGGCATAAGCACAAAGCCGGCGATTAACGGCAAACCGGTATAGCGCCGCAATTTCTGGTAAAACCCGGTAATCTTGCGGGTATAGACCTTGTCTTCCGCCTCGTAGAGATTGACATAGCGGATAGCGCCGTCCTTATCGCTGGAAGCCGAACCGGGAGTTTTGGCGGGATCAGTCAAGGGCACCTCTGAATTTTCACCTTGATACAGCAGCGGAAGACGGCAAGACCCTCATGGCCTTGCCGGGACCAAGCGACAGCACAGACCCTGTAAGGCAAGCTCCTATTCCGTGGCGTTCTCGAGGTCCTGATAGTCCATTGACAGGCTGTACACATAAGCCGCCAGTAAATGAATGCGGCTGTCTTTTAACAGAGGCTCCTGGGCGGGCATGACACCGTTGCGTCCCTCGCGCAGCGTCTGGCGAATATCGCTGGGCTCGCCACCGTAAAGCCAAATATTATTGGTGAGATTGGGCGCGCCCAACAGGATATTGCCCTTGCCCTCGGGCCCGTGGCAAGCCATACAATTGCGTTGATAGAGGGTTTCGCCCACAGCCGCCATGTCCGAGTCGTGCTCGCGCCCATTGAGACTCAACACATACTCCGTGGTCTGGGCAATGCCCTGTTCACCGAGCACCGCGCTCCACGCGGGCATGGCGGCACGGCGCCCCTGCACCAGAGTTTCCTTGATTTTCTCGGGCGTTCCACCCCAGAGCCAGTCATCGTCAGTGAGGTTGGGGTAGCCCCAGTTGCCACCGCCATCGGAGCCGTGGCATACAGCGCAGTTGTTGGCAAACAAGCGGGTGGCCATTTTCATGGCTTCCATATCTTCCGCCAACTCGACAATAGGGGTGTCGTTGTATTTGCCAAACTGCTCGGCGTAGAGAGCATCAGCCATCTGCTGGTGACCGCGCAATTCTTTTTCCTGGGTCCAGTTCAACAGCCCCGGAAAACTGCCCAGCCCCGGGTAGAGCAGAAGGTAGATACCCGTAAAAATAAAGGTGGCAATAAACAATTGAAACCACCAGCGCGGCAAGGGATTATCGTACTCTTCAATGCCGTCATACACATGGCCGGTGGTGCGGTTTTCCGGGTCTTCGTCATCGCGCACCGCCACCTTGCGATTGGCCAGCAAAACCCACAACACCAATGCCAGATTGATGAGGGTCAGGCTAATAATCCACAGGCTCCAAAAAGTACTCATAGTCAGTTCCGCCTTGCTACATCATCGGTTGATTGCGGTTCATTCTTGTCGGCGACCTCGGAGGGTTTGGCAGCCTCGTTATGCTCACTGTTGTTTTCGTCGGCAAACGGCAGCTTGGACGCTTCATCGAAACGCTTTTTACGCTTGGGCGAAAACGTCCACCAGGCGATGGCGACGAAGGCGACGGCTGCCAATACAGTGGCGATTGCACCCAGTGTGCCCTGATCCATACGCTCACCGCTTCTCTTTTAACAGGGTTCCCAGTTGCTGCAGATAGGCGACCAGGGCGTCCATCTCGGTTACGCCTTTCACCTCTTCGGCCGCGCCTTCGATGTCTTCATCGGTATAGGGCACACCCACCAGACGCAGAGCGCGCATCTTCGCCTCGGTGTGTTTGCCATCGAGAACATTGTCGTAGAGCCAGGGGAAGGCGGGCATATTGGACTCGGGCACCACACTGCGCGGATTATAGAGATGCACTTTGTGCCAGTCGTCGGAATAGCGACCCCCTACCCGCGCCAGATCCGGACCAGTACGCTTGGACCCCCACAGGAACGGGTGCTCGTAGACATGTTCGCCGGCGACGGAATAGTGCCCGTAACGCTCCACCTCGGCTCGCAAAGGGCGCACCATTTGCGTGTGACACACATGACAGCCTTCGCGAATATAGATATCCCGCCCCTCCAACACCAATGGCGGCAATGGTTTAAGCCCAGCCACCGGCTCGGTGGTTTCCTTGAGGAAAAACTGCGGCACAATTTGTACAAGGCCACCGAAGCTGATGGCGACAATCATCAGGACCGTCAGCAGGCCGAGATTTTTTTCGACAATATCGTGATTTTTCATGCAGAGCCCCTATACCGCTTGTGCCTGTGTTGACGGTTGCGCTGACGCCGCCGGTTCTTCGCGAATGGTGCGCCAGGCGTTGTAGGCCATCAGCAACATACCGGCAAAGAAAATAAAGCCACCGATAAAGCGCACAAAATAACCCGGATAGCTCTGAATCACCGACTCAATAAAGCTGTACGTGAGGGTGCCATCGTCGTTAAAGGCGCGCCACATCAGGCCCTGAGTTATACCGTTCACCCACATGGAGGCGATATAAAGTACGGTGCCAATGGTGGCCAGCCAAAAGTGAATATTGATCCAGCGCACGCTATACATGGCCTCCCGGCCAAACAGTACCGGAATCAGGTGATAAATGGCGCCGATGGAAATCATTGCCACCCAGCCCAGGGCTCCGGCGTGCACATGGCCCACGGTCCAGTCGGTGTTATGACTGAGGGCATTTACCATCTTGATGGACATCATCGGTCCCTCGAAGGTGGACATGCCATAAAAGGCCAGAGACAGCACCAGAAAACGCAGCGTAGGGTCGGTGCGCAGTTTATGCCAGGCCCCGGACAGGGTCATGATGCCGTTGATCATTCCGCCCCAGCTGGGGGCCAGCAGAATCAGGCTCATCACCATACCCAGGCTCTGGGCCCAGTCCGGCAGCGCCGAGTAGTGCAAATGGTGGGATCCGGCCCAGATATAAATGGAGATCAGCGCCCAGAAGTGCACAATGGACAACTGGTAGGAGTAGATGGGACGGCCCGCCTGCTTGGGCACAAAGTAATACATAATGCCCAGAAAACCCGCGGTGAGGAAAAAACCCACGGCGTTGTGGCCATACCACCACTGAATCATGGCATCGGCGGCACCGGCATAGGCGGAGTAGGATTTAAACAGTGACACGGGTACGGCCGCGCTGTTGACGATATGCAGCATCGCCACGGTCAGGATAAAACCGCCGAAGAACCAGTTGGCCACATAGATGTGTGAGGTTTTACGCTTGGCGATAGTGCCGAAGAAGACAATAAAATAGCTCACCCACACCAGCGCGATAAGAATATCGATCGGCCACTCCAACTCGGCGTACTCCTTGGTAGTGGTCAGGCCCAGCGGGAGGGTTATCGCCGCCAGCACAATCACCAGTTGCCAGCCCCAGAAAGTAAAGGGTATCAGCCAGCCGCCAAACAGCGGCGTCTGGCAGGTGCGCTGCACCACATAGTAGGAGGTGGCGAAAAGCGCGGAGCCCCCAAAGGCGAAAATCACCGCATTGGTATGTAGCGGCCGCAGGCGTCCAAAATGGCTGAAGGGTTGCCAGATATCGTTCAGGGCGGGCCAGTAGAGCTGGGCGGCGATCAACACCCCTACCCCCATGCCCACTATTCCCCAGACAATCGTCATAATGGCGAACTGGCGCACCACCTTGTAGTTGTAAACCGGGTGTTCCACCGCCGTCGATGGGTTACTACTCATAGGACCTTCCCTACTCGTTTAAACATTCTTTTAAAGTACATCTTACAGTATGCGTCCACAAAATGCAGGCAGCAAACACTGGCAATGGAATTATTATTGTTTGGATATATAACACGAGAAAAGCCAGCCACCCGGGCACAGCTTAACCCTGCATAGAGAGTATTATAACCTCAATAACCTTACTTTGTGTAAGGTTATTGAGTCAATATACTGAATATAAGATAGTTCAGATGGACAATTTTGTCCGGATTATAGCAGTATGCGGCCCTTGCTGGCGGCAATACGCATGCGCAGGGCATTGAGCTTGATAAAGCCCTCGGCGTCCTTCTGGTCGTAGGCGCCGGCATCGTCCTCGAAAGTGGCGACTTTTTCATCAAACAGGCTCTGCGCCGATTGCCGGCCCACCACATGGACGGCGCCCTTGTATAGCTTGAGGCGTACCTGGCCGTTAACATATTGCTGGGACTCGTCGATAGCCGTCTGCAACATGCGCCGCTCGGGGCTCCACCAGTAACCGTTGTAGATCATCTCCGCGTAGCGCGGCATCAGACTGTCCTTGAGATGGGCCACTTCGCGATCCAGGGTAATGGACTCGATGGCGCGGTGCGCCTTGAGAATAATGGTGCCGCCGGGGGTTTCATAACAACCGCGGGACTTCATACCCACATAGCGGTTTTCGACAATATCCAGACGGCCAATACCGTTGTCGCCGCCGAGTTTGTTCAGGGCCGCCAGCAGGGTGGCGGGCGACATGGCCTCACCGTTGATCGCCACCGGATCGCCCTTCTCAAAGGTGATATCGATATAAGTGGGCTGATCGGGTGCGGCCTCGGGGGAGACGCTCCAGCGCCACATATCCTCTTCCGCCTCGGTCCAGGGGTTTTCCAGTACGCCGCCTTCATATGAGATATGCAGCAGGTTGGCGTCCATGGAGTAAGGGGATTTCTTCTTCTTGCTGAAGTCCACCGGAATATTGTGCTGCTCGCAATAGGCCATGAGTGTCTCGCGTGAAGTGAGGTCCCACTCCCGCCAGGGCGCGATCACCTTGATACCCGGTTTGAGAGCGTAGGCGCCCAGCTCGAAGCGCACCTGGTCGTTACCCTTGCCGGTGGCACCGTGAGCGATAGCGTCGGCGCCCGTCTCGTTGGCAATCTCAATGAGGCGCTTGGTAATCAGCGGACGGGCGATGGAGGTGCCCAGCAGGTACTCGCCTTCATAGATGGTGTTGGCGCGAAACATGGGGAACACGAAATCGCGGACAAACTCCTCGCGCAGGTCGTCGATATAAATTTCTTTCTCACCCAGAGCCTGGGCTTTGGCGCGGGCCGGTTCCACCTCTTCGCCCTGGCCGATATCTGCGGTAAAGGTCACCACCTCACAGTTGTAGGTTTCCTGCAGCCATTTGACAATCACCGAGGTATCCAGGCCCCCGGAATAGGCCAGCACAACTTTTTTGATGGACGACATAGACAAGCTCCCGCTAGGTGAAACAGACAGATGATTGGACAGAGGGTCCCCCGTGAGGGGTGGCCGACGGGCGGCTATTGTACCGCCAATCGGCCCGAATTCCCACTATGGGGGAGTGGTTTTGAGGGAGGATAAAGGGGCTAAGCATCCAGCTTACGGGGACGGAAGGGATAACAGCAATGCCTTATCAGCGAGCGCTTTTCTCACCGGGAGGGCTGCGCGGGTCATCCCCTGCTGGTGGGGGATACCCGTGCTAGGCCCGGATTCGACTACCAGGGTTTAACAATTACCGGTCGCCCGCCTCCGCTTTGGCATCGCCAAGCTTCAACACATCCGCAATCTCAAAATAGGCACGACCATTGCCCCGTACGCTTTCGGCCTTCGCGGTTTCCGAAGCCAGGTGCACCTCTTCAAGCAAGATGGCGAGCACGTTTATTTCCTCATCAATTTTCCCCAGAGCGTTCTCCAGGGTGTAACTCAGCTCGTGTATGCGCGCCAGGTCTCCGACGGTCACCTCACCCGCTAATAACTCGCGCAGCTCGCGGTTGCCCTCAGTAAAATTGGCCACCGCCTGCTCCAGGGTATCAGCGGGCTTGCCCCGGTAGTGATCCACCCGATCGTCAGCCAGCGAGGGCCAGGACAAAATCACCAACAAAGGTAAGGCCAAATAAGTAAGTTTGAACGACATAGGTTTTCCTCATAATACGGAGACCCCAGGACGGGGAATTAAATGATAACCATTTACATGTTCGCATGTGTAGCGCCCGCTGGCAATACATACGGGCGCTTATGCTGTTCTTAAGTGGAGGGAGTCACTTGCGCAATCAGCTGCTGGGCATAGGCTTCCAACTGCGACAATAGTTGTTCTTTTTCGGGTGACAAAGGCTCTTGCCTCAGGGCCTCCAGCCGCTGATGAAAATCCGCCTCCACCAGTCCCGCCCCCGCCGTCGGATCGGTGAGACGGCGGCGGCAGAAGGCCCGCCAACGGGCAAGTTCTTCAGTGCTCAAGGTTTCGGGAAAGTTTCGTGCCCGATAACGCCACAACAACTCCGGCAGGCGAGCATCGTGAAAGTCCCAGGCACGCTTGCCCAGCTCCGCCGGGTCGGCGGCGCGCACCTCGGTCATTAACGCGCGGTCGTGGTCATCAAAGAAACCGTCGTAGAGTTGCTGCTCGGGGTCCGCGCTGGCGGCAAACTGCCCTTGCTGATAAATGCGGGCCAACTTCGCCAGCAGCTGCTCGCGCTCCTGTCGAGTGAGGCTGTTAAAGCGCTGCCAGTGACGGCGGCAGAGATCCTTATCCTGCCCCAGACGTTCGGCGGTGGCGTCATCCAGCATGGCCGGTGGCAGCAGCATGGGCGATTTGTTGAGATGAATTTCCTTGAGCGCCAACCGCTCCACGCCTTCGGGCAGGTCCTCGGTTTTAACAAACAGGCGTTCAGCCAGCACCTCAGCACTTTGCGCCAGTAATGGCTCGGGATCGAAAGCCAGGTTGTAGGCGATGACACTGTTTTTGTTGCCGGGATGAAAGGCCAGCGGCAGCATCAAAGCGCAGTTGCCCTGCACGCCCGCAAACATGGAGGAGAAATGCAGCACCGGTTTCAGAGCGTCGATATCCAACTGCGCGGCGGCCACCCGTTTATCACGCAACTTGAAAGCATAATCGAACAGCTTGGGCTGACGCTGTTTGATCAGTCTCGCCAGCGCGATAGTGGCATAGACATCCGACAGCGCATCGTGGGCGGCGCCGTGCTCCAGACCATTGGCCTCGGTAAGCTTCTCCAGCCGAAAACACGGACTGCCATCCTCGTAATCGGGCCACTCAATTCCTTCTGGGCGCAGAGTGCGAGTCATGCGCATCATATCGATAATGTCCCAGCGGGAGTTGCCGTTCTTCCACTCGCGTTCATAGGGATCGTAGAAATTGCGATAGAGCCCGTAACGGGTGACCTCATCGTCGAAGCGAATGGAGTTATAGCCCACACCGCAAGTGCTAGGCCGACCCAATTCCGCCAGGATACGGGCCATAAACGCCGCCTCACACAGCCCTTCGGCCTCGGCTTTCTGCGGGGCGAGACCCGTCACCAGACAGGCCTCGGGCTTGGGTAATAAGTCGGCGGGAGGGCGGCAGTAAATCATCAGCGGTTCGCCAATGGGATTTAAATCCATATCTGTGCGCACACCAGCAAACTGGCTGGGCCTGTCCTGTGCCGGGCGCTCGCCCCAGGTTTCATAGTCGTGCCAGTAAAGTGTGGTTTGTCGGTTTTGTCGCCCCTGCTGCATAGTGTCTCCTGTTGCCATCCGTGCACTCTAGCAGGTTATTGAAAAACTATCTGCGTGGCCGCTACTGCGTTAAAATCAGACTCACAAAAGGCGTCAGCCGTTGAGCGCCCGAATGGGCGACCCCGTAAGGGGCGAGCGATGCGAGTAATATGCTCACAAACTGCAGGAGCAGTTTGCATAGCGGAGCTACCGAAGGTGTCCCCACAGGGATGTGGCGCATGATTTATACCTCATAAACTCCGTTTATTGACTCGGTACATCCTGTACCTCGGCCTAGGGCCAGCTGAGCTGCCCTCATTCGCTCCCGGCGAATGAGTCGTCTGATTTTGCCTTGCATCGGCTGCCTCGCCAACGTTTTTCAACGGCCTGCTAGCCCGAACAGGATTTTATTGCACTCTTCAGATTGCCCTTGACCGGGCCAAAGTAGCGCTGAGGCCCCGGTTACCGACCAAGGCACCCGTTTCGGTCGGTAATTATTCCTCCGCGCGCAGAGCCGCCCGCTCACGCTGATATTCATCGTAAGGCATATTGTGTTGTTCAATACAGCGCTCGCGCTGCTCCCCCACCCGCTTTTCACAGGCGTTTAACCGGTTTTCCTGCACGGCCTGATACATCTGTTGCTGACTACAGGCCGATAATAACAACAGTAAATATCCCCCGGCAAAGCCGGGGGCTTTAGTTTGTGAGCCGCTCAAAGCGG
>CBFGUT010000071.1:0-12415 GCA_965652265.1 uncultured Cellvibrionaceae bacterium
ATGTCTGAGGTCGGACGTCTGACGCTACTGCAATGAGGTTTCTTCGCGCACTTTATAGTAGGTCTGTTCGGAAACCCGGTGCCAGTTGTTGGCTTTACGAAGAAAGTCGGTGTACGACTCGTATACCCGTGCGAAGAGTTCATCATTCTCGGCCTGCTCAGCAAAGACTTCCCGGGTAATGGACCACAGATGCTGCAGCACGTCGTCGGGCAAACGACGAAGTAACACACCGTGCTCTTCAGTCAAGGTTCTGAGCGCGGCATTATTGGTGGCGGTATACTGATCCAACATATCCTGGTTGGAGGCGCGCGCCGCCACTCGCACGATGGCCTGCAAATCTTCGGGCAATGCTTCATAGGCCTGTTTGTTGACAATCAACTCCAGTGTGGATCCCGGCTCCTGCCAGCCGGGATAATAGTAGTAACGGGCCACTTCGTGAAAGCCAAAGGCCAGGTCATTGGCCGGCCCCACCCATTCAGCGGCGTCGATTACCCCTGTCTGCATGGATGTGTAGAGTTCACCACCGGGAATATTGACCGCCGTCCCGCCGGCACGGCTGAACACTTCCCCCGCCAACCCCGGAATGCGCATTTTCAAACCCCGCAAGTCCTCGATACTGTTAATCTCGCGATTAAACCAGCCCGCCATCTGTATACCGGTATTGCCGGCGGCAAAAGGAATAAGGTTAAAGGGCTCATAGACTTCGCGCCACAACTCCATACCGCCACCGTGGTGAAGCCAGGCGTTCATCTCCTGAGCATTCATACCGAAAGGCACTGTGGTAAAAAACTGCGCCGCCGCGGACTTGCCGCGCCAGTAATAGCTGCCCCCGTGCCCCATCTCCACACTGCCCGAGGAGACCGCGTCAAACACGCCAGAGGCAGGAACAATTTCGTTGGCCCCATACACTTGTATATGCAGGCGGCCGTTGCTCATCATCTCCACCTCCCGGGCAAAAGCCTCGGCAGTGGTCCCCAGGCCGGGGAAATTCTTGGGCCAGGTGGTCACCATGCGCCATCGATACAGTGGCTGACCGCCCGTCGCCGCGCTCTGGGCCCGCTCGCGAAACTGGCCCTTCTGGCTCATCACCAACAGCGCAAATAGCAGCACACTCAGAGCCACCAGCGCGAGGATAATCAAGGGGGAGATATTGAAACGACGGGTATCAGTCATGGCTATTATTGTTGTCGGTTTACCGGGAAGGCCAATGGTAGCAGATTCCACCCTACCCTGCCTCCCGCTGCGGTGCATGCTGGACGCTGTGGCGCCGGGCGGGTAGAATGCACGCCCCTGATGAGTATCGCGAACAGCACTGTGCCGCTAAAGTCATTCGCTGGCACCTGTGCCCGCTATACAATCAGTTATACGCACCCGTAGCTCAGTCGGATAGAGTAGCGGTTTCCGAAGCCGTTGGTCACAGGTTCAAATCCTGTCGGGTGCGCCATTTTTTTCGGGACATTATCCCAAGACGTCCTGTCCCAGTCGCCTACCCGCCGCCAGCAAGGCTTTCTCAATGGCCTCCGTTTCGGTCACTTGCCGGGCGATCATTTCGATACGGGTTTCCGCACACTCATCCAACTCGCCAAGCGAGAGCACGCCATCGGCTAGATTGGCGGCAATAATACCTTCGGGGGTAATCACCACGGCTTTTAAACGCTCCACCTCCAGGCCAGTGAACAGTGTCAACACAGCGGTATGGTCAAACTCCCAATCCGGCGCGAAACTCCAACCCACACTGTGAAAGCCCTCGGCACTATTGTGCAGACGCCGGTAACCATCGGCGTTATAGGGCGCGGGCTCTGGCGAGCCAGTATCCAGCAGCGGCATGGGGGCCGTCCCCCGCAGGGACGACCGGCGCGGCGCCTCCAGCAAGTGCCGACCCAAATTGCCGAACTGACAGTGCACCACTGGAGCCGAGTTCCCCTGCTCTCTCAGAAAAGCCGTCAGGGATTCAAAATCCTGCTCCCCGCTCAGATCCGTCTTGTGGGCCACCACCACATCCGCCGCCGCCAGTTGACGGGCAAACACCGGGTGATCGCGATAGCGTGCATCCCGGCACTTGCGGGCATCCACCAGGGTCAAGGTCGCGCCTAACTGCAGCTGGCCGGCGGACTCGTAACCCGCCAGGGTGGTGAGGATATCGTCCGTATGCCCCAGTCCGGTGGGCTCAATCAACAGCCGCTGCGGCTTCACCCGCGCCAGCAGCCGGTTCAAGGCCACCTGAAAGGGCAACCCGGCAGCGCAGCAGAGGCAGCCACCCGGAACTTCCTGAACAACCAAATCGCCATCTTGGCCGGCGGCCACCAGCGCGCCGTCCAGGCCCACTTCGCCAAACTCATTAACCAGCACAGCCCACTTTTCCCCCACTGGTCGGCTGGATAACAGGGAGCGGATCGCGGTGGTCTTGCCCACTCCCAAAAAGCCGGTAATCACATTGACTCTGGTTACAGCTTGCATCGCTTAATCCCGAAACGTTATCTTATAACAATACAGTGTGAGGCCATCATCCCCGGTGATGCAACTATTCCCCGGCGAAGAGGGAAATTCCACTCGGCACTTTGCTACCGATGACTGACTACCAGGGCTCTTCCTTATGATCTTCTTAGTACTTGGCCGTCTGGAACCACTATAATGCACTTATAAAGGCCGGTGTCGCAGAGGAAAAACACCATGAAACGCAGAGATTTTATTCGTCGCGGCGTCCTGCTCACCGGCGCCGGGCTGATCCCGGTACGACTGCTGGCTCAGGACAGTCGGCTGGCTGAGGACGATCCCCAGGCCATGGCGCTGGAGTACACATCCCTGAGTGAAACAGAAGGCCAGACCTGTGCCAATTGTATTCACGCCATGGGCGATCTGGACAGCGACTGGATTGGCTGTCGCCTGTTCCCGGGAAAGCTGGTGGCAGCAGCGGGTTGGTGTAAAGTCTGGGCACCTGCGGGTTAACGGCTACCACTACAACTTGTCGCTGGTTTCTGAATGCCGCTGTTTGACCAGCGCTTCCACCAGAGGGCGATTGGCCAGAAACCAGATACACAACGCGCCGATAACTGGCAGCATCAGATAGCCGAACTGATACAACAGCGCCGCCAGTTCCAATTGCCAACCACTGTAACCCAATTGTTTCGCCACCGGGGCCCCTTGGCGAAACAGCAGCGTGGTAAACAGCTCCGCCACCAATCCCCAGGCGTGGAGGGGAAACAGCGCCGCCACCGCCAGTACCACCCGGGTATTGGAAAAAAGTGCATCGGGTACGCCAAAGCACAGAGCCAAGAGCACGGGAATATTCCACGAATAAATCAGCGGGTTAAGGCTTACCACCACATTGCCTTCCGCACCGTCAGCGGCAGTCGCTGTCAACGAGGTCACATACTCCACATGTCGACCGGCGGACTCCAGTTGTACCACCAGGTTGTCGTAGATCAGATTGGCCACCCACTGGCTGGCCAAACCCGGGACGATATTGAAGAAGGGCGCCAGGAAATACCAGAGCGCAAAAAATACCGGCAGCCACAGGAGCACGCGACCAAAGTAGCCGCGTAGGCTAAATGTCTCAGGCAGCGACGGCATCGGCCGGTGGCTCCTGGGATGGGCGTGGCAGGTAGCGTATCCACACCAGCCAAACCACCAGCGTATCGAGCATAATCAAGGCCTGCCAGATATACAGATGTGCCCACTCGAAGGCCTCCTTGTGCCACAGACCCAGGTAAAACAGCGAGACAATGCGCACCAGGTTGAGCGCCTGAATGGCCACCGAACCCCAAAGCACGCCCCAGAGTTTATAGCGCCAGGGCGCCGGGAAAGCGAGAATGGCGGCAATCAGCAGAATCATGGCTTCAATGCCGTTGCAGCCGGCGGCTATCTGCGCGGCAAAACCGGTGGCAATGTCGACAATGATGTCCCCCTGAACCGTCAGCTCCCGACCAAACAGGGCAATAAAAAACGCCGACGCATCCGCCAGCCACGCGGTCAGCGGTTGTACTACCAACCGCTGGCCCAGCGGCAGAAGTTCCAGGGTAAAAAGGGCTCCCATCACCGCGAGAAAAACCAGAAAAAAACGCAACATTTAATCGCTATCCTCGCTCAGGGGAGTCTCGGTGGTTTCCCGGGTGGTAAAATCCGGCAGTGTTGCCGACAATAACTGACGAGTGATGACCGTTTCTACCTGAGCGCGCTCCGGACCCTGCCACAACCAGCGCTCAAGCTCCTCCAGCGCCTGCTCATCTCCCGTGGCCAATACCTCGACCCGGCCATCAGTCAGGTTGCGCACCCAGCCCGTCAGCCCGAGCATCCGAGCGCGCTCGCAGGTACTGAGGCGATAGTAGACACCCTGCACTCTACCATTGATCAAAAAGTGTCTCGCGGTGGTCATGTTACCGTCACATTCGCCCTTTAGGCTCTGTTTTCGAGGTCACTAATCATACACGCATGGTACTGAACACGCGAACAGTCACGGCTCGAATTTTTCGCTGGTTTCAGCGGCTGACGCCGCGTCGCGGCACCGCCAGCGTCAATGTACACATTGTGATCTCTCCGGAACCTTTGCGGCATCGGGTCAGTCCCCGTTTCCTGTCTTTCTCCATCGATATTTCCGTACTTGCGGGCGGTTTCTGGTGGGAGAACAATAAACGCGCCCGCCGCGGGTTGGGAACCCGGCGCATTGCCCCGCTGAACCTGGCAAATCCCAAGCTGGGCAGACTGGCTCGGGCCCTCGGGCCCTCATATCTGCGCGTGGGTGGCTCCGAAGCCGACAAGATCCACTATTTTGCCGCGCCCGCCGGGGAAAGCGACGCGCTGGTTCTCACACAGAAACAGTGGGATCGCCTGCACGCCTTTGTGCGTGACTATGACCTCAAACTGATTTTTACCGTCAATTACGGTCTCTTTGCCCGCCATCAACACGGCAACTGGAGTGGCAATGAGTTACTGGATTTATTGCAGTACAGCCATAACCAGGGTTATCGGCTGGATGTGCTGGAACTGGGCAATGAACTCAATGCCTACTGGGCGTTTCACGGTTTACGCTCACAACCTCGCGCTCGACATTTGGCCACCGACTACGCCACCTTTACCCACAAGGTACGCGAATACTATCCTCATGTGCGTATCAGCGGTCCCGGCAGCGCCTTCTGGCCGCGCCTGGGTGAGACCATCCGCCCCTATTCCAATATCACCCGCCGCTTTTTGCAGGCGTTGCCTTTTGAACTGGATATTCTCAACTGGCACTATTATCCCTTCCAGAGCGATCGCTCGCCGGTGCGCACCCGCGCGGCCAACGTGCGTACTCTGCTGAACCCCGCCTCCTTTCGGGATTTCCGCAAGTACACCGACACGCTCAATTTCTGGCGCGACAGCTACCAGCCCCAAGCTAAACTCTGGTGCGGAGAGACAGGCTCCGCCCAGTGCGGCGGGCAACCGCGACTATCCGACCGCTTTATTTCCTGCTTCTGGTGGGCCGATCAACTGGGGCAGTCGGCGCTAAGCGGTCACGAAGTCATGGTGCGCCAGAGTCTGGTGGGTGGCGATTACGGTCTGGTGGACGATAGAACACTGAAACCGCGCCCCGATTTTTGGCTCAGCTGGCTTTGGGTCCGGCTAATGGGGCGCGACATCTACCGCTGTTATCACTCCGACAAACATTTGCGAGTCTACTGTCATCGCCACCCGCAAACAGGCGGCCGCACGTTGATGATTATCAACTTGAGGCCGCGGGGTGTGCATATCCAGGTGGACGGACAGGCGCAACCTGACACCATCTATACCCTCACCGCCAAGCGCCTGACCTCGCGCAAGGTACGGGTCAATGGCAAGCGACCAAAATTCAATAAAGGCCGGGTGTCGCTGGAAGATTTCCCTCAACGTGATCACACCGACAGAGTTCCGGGCTACAGCATCAACTTCTGGTGCTTTGACACCTCGTTTACCCAAGGTAGCTTGGCGCCACTACTAACGTAAAGCCTTTTAGCACTGCCACCTCACACTACTGTCATTCCGGATGAATGCGCGAGCCATTGACAAACACGGCAAAAAAATCCATTTTTACCCTTCACTCATCTGCAGGCACCATCGCGGTATTTACCCATGTATCGACTGAAAATTCTGGCACTCCTGGCAGTATTAAGTGCCTGTACTCACAATGAGCTGGAAAATCACTACAGTTGCAGCTACGAAACCACCGAAGAAGAATACCAACGCTGCATGGAGGTGAGCCAAGGGCTGGATTGGGAAACTCAAGAACAAGCAACAGAATAACTTGCGCCTCACTCAGTGCTATTGGTTAACCACGCTAAGCGTCTGACGTCTGACGCGCCAGTCTATTCCGGCAGCGGAATATATTCGCTATCCCCCGGCACCTGGCCAAACTCGCCGTTGCGCCAGTCCTCTTTGGCCTGTTCGATCATCTCTCTATCGCTGGCGACGAAATTCCACCATAAATGCCTGGGACCATCCAGCGGCTCCCCGCCCACGGCCACCAGGTCAGCACCCTGGGGGCTACTGACAACAATCTCCGCGCCGGGCTTAAGCACCAGCATTTGTTTATCCTGGTATTCCTCGCCATCGATAGTCACCGCACCTGACACCAGATAGAGTGCGCGCTCCACATAGTCGGCGTCGATTTTCACCTTGCCTCCGGGCGCGAGGGCGATATCCACATAGAAAAGGGGCGAGAGGGTCTCCAGGCGCGAGTGCACACCGAAACAGTCACCGGCCACTACCCGCACCGTAACCCCAACGTCTTCCACCACCGGCAGGCTGGACACACTGTAGTGCACAAAGCCGGGCGCGGTCTGTTCGTGGCTTTTAGGCAGCGCCACCCACACCTGCAGTCCCATAAGCGCATGGGTTTCCGCCAACAGGTGCTCCGGGCTGCGCTCGGAGTGCACTATGCCCCGCCCGGCGGTCATCCAGTTGACCGCGCCGGGGGCGATCATCTGGCGAAAACCCAGGCTGTCCCGGTGAACGATGCTGCCTTCATAGAGATAAGTCAGGGTCGCCAGGCCAATATGCGGATGAGGGCGCACGGACAGTGCCTGACCGGGCCCAAAGCTGGCCGGCCCCATATGGTCGAAAAACACAAACGGCCCCACCGCACGCTGCGCGGGCGCGGGGAGCACCCGGCGCACGGAAAAATCGCCGATATCGCGCATATTGGGGGCAATCACCAGGGATACAGGCGCCTCTGTGGCCGAACGCTCCAGGCACTGGGGCTCGCTGTCAGGTAACCAACTCATGAATACTCCTGTTATTGTTATTGTGTTAACAGCGGGCCAGCTGTCGACAGACCCGCTGATGGATTTTACCGCTTTTTACAACTTGTCAAAGTGATCCGTCAGCAAACAGTCAAATCGGCGGGCATCGTATTCCTTGAGTGGCTTCACGTGTTCCGGGGTAATGATACCCTGATTGACCGCATCCGCCAGACGCTCCTCCAAAGTGCTGCCCTTTAGCCGCCCCTTGGCCTGGGCGCGACTGAATGTCTCCCAGGTGTCTCCCAGCGAGAGCAGCATATGGTAGGTGGTTTCCACCCGGCCCACCGCACTTTCGGGGTCCTGGCTGACATACACATACTCACTCAACTGTTGGCGCACCACATTGTTTTCCATGATCAGTGCCCCCAATGCGCGAATATCCTCATCGCCCGGCGGGGAAAAGATACGTCCAAAGGGCAGGCTGGCAAAACGGAACATCCAGGCCAGCGGCCGCACAGGGAAATTGCGATAAAAGGCCAGCAGGGCTTCCTGGGCGCGGTAGAGCGACAGCGTCAACGCGTAGCGGGCGTGCAAATTTTCCTCGTCACTGCGCGGGTGGGCGTCGTGATACTTGAGCAGGCTGCAGGCGATAAACAACTGGCTGTGTACGTCACCCAGTCGGCCCGACAACAATTCGCGACGTTTGAGATCACCGCCCAGCACACCCAGCGCCACATCGGCCGCCACCGCCAGCGCAGCACTCAACTGGTTGATGCGCTGATACCAGCGGCGACTGAAACTGTCGGCATTGGCCGGCACGGCGCTGAAACGCGCGCCGGTAAAACTGAACAATTTGAGTCGGGTTATGTTGCCGAACACATGCCCCATGTGCTTGATAAACAATTTATCAAAGGCCGCCAGCCCCGCGCTCTTGTCCTCGTTCTGCAAAGTCTGCACTTCGTCAAATAAATAGGGATGACAGCGCATGGCGCCCTGGCCGAAAATCATCAGCGAGCGGGTGAGAATGTTTGCCCCCTCGACGGTAATGGCCACAGGCAGAGCGCGATAGGCGAACACGGTAAAGTTGCGCGGCCCCATCTGAATGGCGCGACCACTCACCACGTCCATGGAGTGGTTGACCGAGGTACGCATTAACTCGGTGGCATGGTACTTGGCCATGGCCGTCATTACCGACGGCGCGCCCTCTTCCAGTCCGCGTGTCACCAGCTGGCGAAAGGCTTCCAGCGTATAGGCATTGGCAGCGATTTCCGCCGTGGCCTCCTGCACACCCTCGAATTTGCCCACTTCCAGGTTGAACTGGCGGCGAATGCGCGCGTAGGCGCCCACGGTGAGGTAGCTCATCTCGCCGCTGGCAGTGGACAGGGAAGGCAGGGAGACACCGCGCCCGGCCCCCAGACACTCGATCAGCATGCGCCAGCCTTTGCCGGCCATGGCCGGGCCACCGATAATCCAGTCCACAGGAATAAAGACGTTTTCCCCCTTGATGGGGCCATTCATAAAAGGCGATCCCGGGTGGTGGCGGCGGCCGATCTCCACTCCCGGGTGGTTGGCGGGCAGCAGCGCACAGGTAATTCCGTAATCACTCTTTTCGGGGTCGCCCAGCAGACCCTCGGGATCGTAGAGCTTAAAGGCAAGGCCCACCACCGTGGCCACCGGCGCCAGGGTGATCCAGCGCTTGGAGAAAGTGAGCTTGAGGCCGACCACTTCTTTGCCTTCAAACTCCCCCTTGCAGACAATGCCCGTGTCGGGAATAGAGCCCGCATCCGAGCCCGCCTCGGGACCGGTGAGGCCGAAACAGGGAATTTCGGAGCCCTTGGCCAGACCCGGCAGCCAGCGCTGCTTTTGCTCTTCGGTGCCGTATTTCATCAGCAGCTCGCCGGGCCCCA
Source organism: uncultured Cellvibrionaceae bacterium (assembly GCA_965652265.1). Taxonomy (GTDB): domain Bacteria; phylum Pseudomonadota; class Gammaproteobacteria; order Pseudomonadales; family Cellvibrionaceae; genus Gilvimarinus. Next base: position 9,098 of record CBFGUT010000071.1, read on the forward strand.
GAGAGTTGGGCACCATGGCGGTCACGGCGGTGGTCACCGAGCGGCTGGCGATTTTGCTCATCACCCGGCTCTGGGCGTAGGGGCTGAAATCCTTGCCGCCAAATTCCTCGGGAATAATCAGGCCGAAAAAGCCCTTGTCCTTTAGAAACTGCCAGGCCTCGGGGGAGAGATCCTTGTCCTGATAGATTTGCCACTCGTCCACCAGTTCGCAGAGCTCGCTCACTTCATTGTCGAGAAATTGCTGTTCTCTCTCCGTCAGTTGCGGCAGCTCAATATCGGCGAATTTTTTCCAGCTGGGGCGACCGCTGAACAGATCTTTTTCCCACCAGGTGGTGCCCGCCTCCATGGCCTCCCGCTCGGTAACACTCATGGGCGGCATGGCTTTTTGCAGCAGGGCGTAGACTGGGCGGCTGATCAGCGTGCGACGCAACGGCACAATATTCAACAACAGCGCCACCGCCGCTACCGGTACCAACAGCACCCACATCCAGGCGGACAGATAGGTCAGACCAAACAGTCCCGCCACCAGCAGCACAGAACCCGCCAGCAGGCCGGTGGGGTAGTAGAGCACCACCGCGAGCAGAACAACAAACAGAACCAGGGACAACAAAAGCAACATAGAGGCCTCTCCAAACGTCGATCGGACGTTGCGAATACACTGTAGAGTGCAGTTATAACAATAGACGAGATTGGGGTCTATGGCACCCCGGAGAGGAGAAAATTCCCCGCGCCAGTGGAGGTGCGGGGAAGTTGCGTAAGAACGGCACTCAGGGGGTAAAAGCGCGGACGCAACGAAGCCTGAAATTATTGAACTTATTAGCATTCAACTGAACGCCCGGACCAAAAGCTTGTAACCAAGCCGCCAGCTCGTTGCCACTAAATTCTGTTGAAGACCAATAGTTATCACTGGTAAAGCCACCGATGATATCGCGGTTGGTATACAGGCAATTAAGCTGTCCCGACGCCGTTACGTTATTGCCGGCGGGCACAAACCAGTCGTTGTAACAAGTATTACCCGCCTGGCAGGGGGTATTGCTCTGGGAGTCCACCTCAAAATCGTTGCACAGTTGCGCGGCATAGGACGTGCCACCGTTATTGCCCAGCGCGGCGACAATGGCGACGGTATTACCTGCGCCGTCGGTATTGCTCTGGGCACTGGCGCCAATTGCGGTTCCAGTCCCTCCCCACTCAATAGCTGTCGTATTATCAGCCGTGGCGGCGATCAGGTTATTGAGGCCGCCATTGAGGCAGGCGATGGTGCCACCGTTGGAGGCCTGCCCCACCGCCGTAGACTCATAGGTGTAACCGTCTGTAAGGGCGGCATTGCCAGCGGGCGTGGCAATCACCACATCCACCGCGCCCGCCGCGTGGGTGGGGGTGACGCCGGTCACGGTGGTGCTGTTGACCACATTGACACTGGTGGCCGCCACGCCGTCAAAGGTGACCCCTGTGGCGCCGGTCAGATTGGTACCCGTCAGGGTAAAACCGGTGCCGCCAGAAGCAGTGCCCGAGGTGGGGATTACAGCGGTCGCTGTCGCCATGATCACATAAGTGTAGCCATTGGCCAGGCTGGCATCCCCCGCCGGGGTAGAGACCACCACATCCACCGCGCCCACCGCATGGGCGGGGGTGACACCCGTCACGGTGGTACTTTCAACTACATTGACGCTGGTGGCCGGTACGCCGTCAAAAGTGACTCCGGTGGCACCGGTGAAGTTGGTACCAGTTAGGGTAAAGTCTGTGCCGCCGGAGGTAGTGCCCGAAATGGGGTTCACCGCTGTCAGTGACACCGCGGCCGCCGCCTCGGCGCGGCAGTGGCTGTCCACATCCACCCGGCAGTTGGCACCCGCCGTCAGGGTCATATCTACCACACAGGCCGGCGGCGGGCCGGGATCGACAGCGCCTGGCGGCAGGAGCGTGCCGGAAATACCACCGGGGAAACAGTCATCAAAATCGGGCAGCTCGATACGGCGGATGGTGAGCGGTTCGCCGCTATCATTGGTAAAGTCCGCAAGTTCAAAGCCGGCAATATCGCCGCCGGCATCAAATTGCACCACCGGGATGGGCAGGGTCTCGCCCGCCGGATTGGTAAAACTCGCCAGCAATTGCGCCTTCAGGGCCGGCCCCTGCCACAGGGCCAGGCAGACGACCCCGACCAGCAGCAGCGAGGCCGCCGCCGGTCGGCGGCGCAGGATCACAAAGCCGGAGACACTCAGCACCAGCACAAGGACCAAAAGCGCAGCGGGGTGATTGACGGGCAGACTGGTCAGGGGGCCGGTGGTAATGGCATGGGCACCGAATGGAAGGGCCAGCAGGCCAAGCGCGAGCGAGAAATGATTCTTCATAATATCGGGCTTTTTGTGGTTATTCGTTGGCCAATGACTATAACCCACACTCCCTGAGCATGAAAACCACGCCTGCCCAAGCTATTGTCGCCGCCTCCTTACAATTCCAGCAGCGCGTCCAACACCGACGCCGTTTGGGAAGCAACAAACTCAATCACCTCATACTCCGCCACCCCCGCCTGATAGAAAGGGTCCTCGGCGATAATACGGTCAATCTCCTGCCGACTCTCGCAATGAGCCAGTATTACCCCACCCGTGCGCGGCACTTTGGGTCCGGAGGCGAGGAATTTGCCCCGGGTATAGTATTGATCCAGGAAAGCTTTGTGGGCCTCAATATGGGTGTCAACCTGCTCAAGTGGTTTGACGTAGGACAGCAGTACAACAAACATTCCGGAATCTCTGGCACCAGCGAAGAAAAAAGATCCCTCAAATAGAGGGACCAAAGCTATGACTATTATACCCGCAGGCTTATGACAAAGGGCGGCCCAGGCGTCTCTCCACCTGACGTTTTTCCCACTGGGGGCCAAGGAATCCGTGAAGCTTAAACACCGTCAAGGCATGCACAAGTAACCCCAGGCCCCAGAATAAGGCCACAAAAGGGGCCCAGATGGTTTGCTGGGGCACCAGAAAATTAAAAGCGTTCAGCCCCAGGTTGATCACCACATATTGCAGCAGGTGGATATAGAAAGCCTTGAGGCGCGCCACTTCGCGAAAGGCGTTTTGCTCTTCGATTTCTTGCACATGGATAGCTTTTTCCATAGGAATCTCCGGGGTAAAGGTGGAATAGTCGACATCAAATACCGCGGCCAGGCATTTCAGTGTTTCCATACTCGGTGCCTGACCCGCCTCTATCCGCTGAATGGTGCGGCCACTCAGTCCACTGGCATCCGCCAGTTGCTGTTGTGACTAGCAGGCTGCTGAAAAACCCCTTGCGCACTCAGGCTTACAGGCTGGTCCGTAATCTAGGCGCCGT
>CBFGUT010000072.1:0-12364 GCA_965652265.1 uncultured Cellvibrionaceae bacterium
CTGCCAGCCCCTCGTGTTTGAGGTTGTCGATAGCGCGATGCACAATAAGAATGGGGTTGTTAACCACCGTGCCCATCAGAATCAAAAAGCCAAGCATGGAAATCATATCGAAGGGTTGGTGGAAGCCGCCCAGTCCCACCGCGCTGGCGAGGGCGCCAGCCAGATTGAGCAGCGCCAGCCCGGCAATACCACCGGCAATGCCCAGCGGAATGGTAGTCATAATCAGCAGCGGGTAGCCCCAGTGGGTGAAAATGGCCACCATCAGCAGGTAAATAATTACCAGCGCCACCAGATAATTACTGCTCAGGGCGTTGCGGGTGGCGTCCAATTGGTCGGCGGCACCGGAGATGGAGAGGTTGACGCCCACCGGAACCTGGCCGTTATCCTGCAGATGACGCACCACTTGCTGGCGCACGATTTCCACCCCGGTTTCCAAGGGTACCGAGCGCGGTGGAATAATATTTAATGTCACAGTGCGCCGACCATCCACTCGCCGAATACTGCTGGTGTCCACCGTCTCGGTTATCTCAACCAGTTCAGACAGGGGCAGTGAACCGTGGTCGGGAACATGCACATTGATGTCCTGCAAGCTGTCCACACTGGCGCCGGGTCCCTGGCGACTGTAGAGGTAAATGTCTATCTTGTCGTCGGCCATAAAGAATTCGTTGACGAAGGCGCCGTCGGTGAGGGCCGCCACGGTAAAACCCACATCGCCAGTCGTCAGCCCCAACTCGGCGGTGCGATCCCAGCGCGGTTTTACCTGAAGCATAGGCTGTGCGAGGGACAGGCTTCCCGGTTGGGTCTGGATACGCGGGTTATCGAATACGGCCTCGGCGCGGTCGTAGGCGGCGCGGGCCACGGTAAACAGCTCCCCGAGATTGGGACCGGAAATATCCAGGTTGACACTGCGGGTACCGCCATCGTTGCTGCTGATAATGGAGCCGCGGGCGGCGAAAGCCCGCATGCCGGGGTAGGTTTCATACTTGGCGACCAGCGCATCCATGAGTGCTTCGATTTGCCCCGGGTCTTTGGATTCGGTAATGATACGCAGGCTCTGAGGGGAGATGCCCATGTTCACATACTTCATGGCGGGTACCTCGGTTTCGCCAGTGGCGAATTGCTCCGGGTCATCGTCCACAAAGGGCATAAAGTAGGCCTGCAACTCCTCGCCGATTTCAGCCATGGTCTGCAGGTTGTAACCCGGGGGTGCGTTGAGCGAGGCAAAGGTCTTGGGCTCCTCGCCCTCCGGCAGATATTCCGCCGGTGGCGTCAGCAACAGCACAATCGCCAGACTGACCACCAGGGTGGTGACAATACAGCCCGTGCGCCGCAAGGGTGTTTGCAATAGCCAGTCGATACCGTCGGTAATGCGTTTTTGCAGCGGATGATCCTGTTCCCGCGTGGTTCCTGAAAATGACAGGCGGGCACTGGCGGTGGGAATCACGGTAATGGCCACCAGCATGGATACCAGGATCGAGGCGGAAATAGCGATGGCCACATCGGAATAGAGCTGCCCCGCCTCTTCGGCGATAAACACCACCGGCAGGAAAACCATGACTGTGGTAAGGGTGGAAGCCAAAACTGCAGGCCACACTTTTTGCACGCCGGCGACGGCAGCTTTGAGTCTGTCGAGACCGCGACGGCGCTCCAGTTCAATACTCTCCAGCACCACAATACTGTTATCCAGTGTCATGCCGATGGAGAAAGCCACACCGGCCAGGGAAATTACATTGATGGTGCGTCCGGCCACTAAAAGGCCGAGAAAAGCGGCAATGGTACAGATGGGAATACCCACCACGCCCAGGGCTGTGGCGCGGAAAGAGCGCAAAAACAGATACATAATGCCGGTGGCCAGCAGGGCGCCGAGCAGCAGGTTTTTCCACACATTGAAGACCGACGCTTCCACGTAGACCACATCGTCGGCGGTCAACTCCAGTTCCATGCCCTCGGGGTGCAGAATGTCCTCGTTTATGCGCGTCACTTCTTCCATCATGGCTTCTTTGATGGCAATGACATTGGAACCGCTCTCGCGTCGTACCGAGAGACTGATCACAGGCTGGCCATCAACGAAGGAGAGGTTGCGGATTTTAAAGTGATCGAATTTTATTTCAGCCACCTGCGACAAGCGCACAATCCCGTCGTCGTCGCGCAGTAAAATCAGCTCGCGCAGTTCTTCGAGATCGTCAAAGCGGCCCAGGGGACGCAACAGGTAGCGGCGTTTGCCACTTTCCACCTCGCCGCCGGAAATGTCACGGTTGCGGGCGCGAATAGCCTCGCGCACATCGTTCAAGGTGAGGCCGTGTTCCGCGAGACGCTCGGGGTGTAGCAAAATCTGGATTTGCTTCTCCGCGCCGCCACCCACATCCACCTGGGAGACGCCCGCCACGCTCGACATGCGCGGGCGAACATTGTCTTCCACAAAATCGCGCATCATATCCATATCGAGATTGCGTGGGTTGCCCTCCAGTGGCGAAATGCGGAAATACATAAAGGCGTTGGAGGAAAAGGATGTGGCATAGACGCGCGGTTCGTCCACATTTTCCGGATAGGAGGGCACTTGTGTGAGTGCGTTGTTGACGCGAATCAGGGTTTCGGTAATGTCGATGCCGAAGGGAAACTCCAACTCGATACGAGCCGAGCCAAAGTCCGCGGAGCTGTTCATCTCTTCCAGGTAGGGAATATTGCGCAGGTACTCCTCCTGCTCGATAAGAATTTCCTTTTCAATATCCTGAGGTGTCGCCCCCGGCCAACTGGTGCGGATGGAGATGGTACGCACTTCCAGATCCGGAATCATTTGTACCGGAATCCGCAGTGCCGCGACAATACCGAGCACAGCGATAATCAATACGGTAACAGTGACCAATACCCCGTGGCGAACAATCGACTCGAACATCTTTTATTCTCCGCTGTTGGCATCATCGCGGTGGAGGCGAACTTTCTGGCCCTCTTGCAGGGCCTCATTGCCCCGCGTAATCACCACCATGCCCGCTTCCAGGCCGCGGCGGATTTCCACTTTGCCATTGATTGCCAGGCCGGTTGCTACCACTTTCTCGCTGACGGTTACGGTTTCTCCCCAGTTGGGGCGCTCAGCCACCCACACGCTGATACGCCCGTCCGGATAGCGAATCAATGCATCGCGGGGCACCGAGAGTCCTTCGCGCCCGGTGTCCACCAGTAACGTACCCGAAGTGGACATGCCGGGAATCAGCAGCGGCGCCTCTTCGGTGGGGAGGGTGGCACGCAGCAAAAAGGTGCGGGCGCCCGCGCTGCTCAGGGGCACCTTGCGGTAGACCTCGGCGGTCAAGCTCTGGTCGGGATGGGCGTCAAACACAAGGCGTATACGGGTTTGCTCGTCAATCAGGGGGTAGTGACGCTGGGGGACCTGAAAATCGAGGCGCAGGGGCTCTGTGGCCACCAGTTCCAAGAGCGCGGTACCGGGGGAGACCCATTCACCCACTTCGGTCAGCTTGCGGCTGACGGTGCCGGTAAAAGGTGCGCGCACCTGGTGACGTTGCAGCTGGGCCTCCAGTCGGCGCCGCTCGGCATCGGCTGCCTGGTAGAGCGCTTCATCAATGCGGGCCTGGGCCTCCCGGTCGCGAATTTCAGTGGCGGCGATGGCACCTTCGGCCAGTGTCTGTGCCTCGCGCAGTCGGCGCTGACTTTCCTGCCACTGCGCACGGGCGCGGTCAGCCTCCGCCTGGGCCCGATCCCGGGCAATGGTCGCCAGGTCGGTATCCAGATCCAGCAAGAGCTCTCCGGCTTCCACCCTATCGCCGGCGTCCACACGCATGTCGCGCACCAGCCCTTCCACCTCGGTGGACAGTTGTGCAATGCGGTCGGCTGTCACCGAACCGGTCAGTGGCACTTGTTCAATCAGTGCCTGTTGGCTGATTAACACCCCTTCCACATCAGTGGGGTTTTGAGCATGGCTTGTGGAGTAAATGAGGGTGATGGCGATGACTGTGGACACCATCCAAAAAAAGCGGCGAAATTGTAGTAGGGTCGCAGACATGAACTTGACCTGTTACTGTGGGAAAGTTTTAGCATACACGGCTTAGCAGGCTGTTGAAAAACTATCTACGTGGCCGCTACTACGTTAAAATCAGGCTCAAAATGCTCACAAACTGCAGGAGCAGTTTGCATAGCGGAGCTACCGAAGGTGTCCCCACAGGGATGTGGGGCATGATTTATAACCCATAAACTCCGCTTATGAACGCGGCAAGCCGCTCGCCCCTGCGGGGCGTGGTCTCCGCTACGCTCCGGCTCGCCTGATTTTGCCTTTATTGCCATGGATGGCATGTATTAGAGCAACGCAGGAGCAGTTGCCGAGTATCGCCTGCCTCGAAAACGTTTTTCAACAGCCTGTTAAGCGCTGCTGCAAGCTTGCGCTCGGCTGTCAGAACTCTGACAGCACCAGGGCATTTTACCCTCGATACGTCACTATCTGTACGCAGTACGCCCAGAAAAAGGTTATATCATGACACTTCTTATCATTTATGTACTGTTGGCGCTGGGCGTTTCCTTTATCTGTTCTATTGTCGAAGCCGTACTCCTCAGTGTCACCAGCGGTTACGCCGTGTTGTTACAGCAAGAGGGGCGCCGCTCGGGGGAATTGCTGCAACAGCTAAAGGGGCAAATCGACCGACCGCTGGCGGCGATCTTGACGCTAAATACCATCGCTCACACCGTGGGTGCGGCGGGTGCCGGTGCACAGGCGACGGTGGTGTTCGGCAGCGCCGCTCTCGGAGTCTTTTCCGGGGTGTTGACGCTATTAATACTGGTCTTTTCGGAAATTATCCCCAAGACCCTGGGGGCACATTTCTGGCGCACATTGGCACCGCCCACGGCCCACTTGCTGCGCTATTTAATACTGGGGCTGTATCCCTTTATCAAAATGTCCGAGTACATCACCGGCTTTATCGCCCGTCGCGGGCCCCATACCAGCGGTTTTGACCGCGATGAGTTCAGCGCAATGGCCGATCTGAGCACACGGGAAGGACAACTGGACGAGCGCGAATCCGATATATTGAAAAACCTGATGGAGTTGCGGCAAACACCCATCAAGGCGGCCATGACGCCGAGAGTGGTACTGTTTTCCAGCGCGGACTCGGTGACGGTGAATGAATTTTGTCTGGCGCATACGCAAGTGCCTTTCTCGCGCATTCCCCTCTATAGCGAAGACCCCGATCAGATAAATGGTATTGCATTGCTGAGCGATATCCTGCTGGCACAGGCGCGCGGCGAGGGCGATCGACGCTTGAGCGAATTTCGCCGGCAGATTCCGGCGCTGCTGGACTCCATGTCACTGACTCAGGCGCTGGAGGAATTTTTGCGTGAGAGAACCCACATGATTCTGGTGGTGACGGAGTACGGGTCGGTGGTGGGGGTGATTACCCTGGAGGACGTGTTGGAGTCGCTACTGGGGCTGGAAATTGTGGACGAGAAGGACAAGACGCGCGATATGCAGGAGCTGGCCCGGCGTCATTGGCGACGTCAGGCAAAAAAAATGGGTTGGGAGGAATAGGGAAGGAAGAGGCGTCGAGTCGCTCAACGCTTACCGATTTCAGCGCCCTTGCCGGCACCCTCGTAGGCGCGGACCCGCCAGCTTTGCCCCGGCTTTTCACGCGCGGTGGTGGCGAGAATATGCTGGGCCAGATTCTCCACGGTACTGTCGGCGTCAATCAGATAACAGCAGCGACGGGGCAGGGTGAGTGAGAAGTCTCCCTGGGCAGCGCGGTAGGTAAAGGTGTAGTAGTCCACGCCATTGATTACCGGCTTGCCACTCAGGTCTTCGTGAGTGCCAATATAAATATCGCGCCAGCGCTCCGCCCATAAGCTTTCCTGCTCCGGTGAGCGTTCCCCATTGCTAAACACTTCAATACGGGAGCGGTGGCCGTGGGCAATGCGCTGACAGTTGCCGGCGTGCTTTTTCAGGCCGTGGGAATAATGGTAAAAGGCACCATCGATGGCTTCGGTATCAAAGCTGAGGGCCAGAGTTTCCACCGAGTCGTTAAAAGCGCGCCGCAGCTCGCCCTCGCACCAGCGGGCCACTGTCTCCGGTGTCAGCACTTCTGCTTCCACCAGTGCGATAGCCGTGCGCGGGCTGGTGCACTGGATGACTTCGCCGCTGTTCAAGGTCCACTGCAGAGTCAGGCTGTCGCCATGTTCTTCGAGTTGCAGATGAGGAGAATGCACGGGTACCGCCAGGCGGTGATCCAGTTCGGTATCCAACCAGGTGCGCACCACCTTTTTGACAATACCGAAATCACACACCATACCCTGTGCGTCCAGCTCTCCCTCGAGCACAATGCCCGCCAGCCAGGTTTCCCCCAACAGGCCGCGTTGCGGGTCGAGGTAGCTGAAATCCACGTTGGTGAGTTGATCGACAAAGAGTTTCATAGGTTGCGGCGAGCCTGAATGATCACGGCGTGCATGATAGCAGTTTCGGCCATTGGCATCACAGGCTCTTCACATTGAGGCGGACTCAAGTTAGTTGGCAAGCTTCAGGGTGGCGACACCGGCGATAATCAACAATACACCCAGATAGCGGGTGAGGCTGGCCGCGTCATTAAAAAACCACACACCCACCATAAAGGTGCCGGCGGCGCCAATGCCGGTCCACACGGCATAGGCGGTGCCGATGGGAATTTGTTTTTGCGCCAGCCATAACAGCCAGCCGCTGATGACGATAAAAAACAGGGCGATGCCCACACCCTGAAGGCGTGAGCCCTCCTGTTGGGCAATTTTCAGGCCCACGGGCCAGCCAATTTCAAACAGTCCTGCCAGCAGCAGGTAAAGCCAGGCCATGGGTCCGTCTCTGCCTCCCGTTATTTCAGCGCGTTCAGAGCGGCGTCGTAATCGGGCTCTTCGGTGACTTCGCTGACCAGCTGGTTGTAGAGCACCTTGCCATTTTCGTCGATCACCACCACCGAACGGGCCGTTACGCCCTGCAGGGCCCCATCGGTGATGCGCACGCCGTAATCTTCGGGGAAGCGTGAGCGAAAGGCGGAGGCGGCGACGACATTGTCCAGCCCCTCGGCACCGCAGAAACGCGCCTGGGCAAAGGGCAGATCCACCGAGGCACAGACCACGGTGGTATTTTTCAGACTGCTGGCTTTCTCGTTAAAAGTGCGCACCGAGGTGGCACAAGTGGGAGTGTCGACACTGGGGAAAATATTCAGTACCACTTGCTGGCCCTTGAAATCGGACAGGGAGACTTCCGACAGGTCGGCCTTCACCAGGGTGAAATCGGGGGCCTGACTGCCGACAGCGGGCAGGTCGCCACTGGTGTGAATGGTATTGCCTTTCAGGGTGATACTAGCCATAGCGGAACTCCATGTTGGAAGCTGTGTGGATGAGACTTATGATGTGGTGACGCGAACGGGTAAATCAAGGGGTATCTGTGAATAATCGGACAGGATTGGCGGTGGGCTGGCTGAGTGCGCTGGAGCGGGCGGGCAATCGACTGCCAGTGCCAGTGGTACTGTTTGTCTGGTTGCTGGTGGCGGTGATGCTATTGTCGGCGCTGGCGGCGGTGCTGGGCTGGCAGACCCAACTCACCACCGGGGAAACCTATCGGGCGCGCAGTCTGCTCAGTGCCAATGGCTTGCGTTGGTTGGCGGACAACCTGGTGGACAATTTCACCGGTTTTGCGCCCGTCGGTGCGGTGTTGGTGACCATGCTCGGACTGGGCATCGCCGAGCATTCGGGGCTTTTGCGCTGCCTGCTGCTACGGCTGGTGGCCAGTGTGCGCGGGCCGCTGCTGACCTGGGCCGTGGTGTTGGCAGGCATCCTTTCCAATATTGCCTTCGATGTGGGCTATGTGCTGTTGATTCCGCTGGCGGGTATGTTGTTTCACGCCGCCGGCAGGCCGCCGCTGGCGGGTTTTGCCGCCGCATTTGCCGGGGTTTCGGCGGGATACAGTGCCAATCTGGTGCTGGGTCCCATCGATGTGATTTTGGCGGGGATGACCCAGGAAGCGGTGGCCCTGGTGGACGCCAACTATCGTGTCAGTGTGGCTGGCAACTACTATTTCACCCTGGCCTCCACATTCTTGCTGAGTCTGGTGGGAGCCTGGGTAAGCGAGCGCTGGGTGGAGCCCTGGCTGCAGCGCGATAGTGGTGACGACCGGGTGCCGGAGGGGACGATTCTGGAGGTGCCACCCGAGGGTGAGGGCCGCGGCCTCTGGGGAGTGCTGGTGTGGACGCTGGTCTATGCGGGATTATTGGTGTGGGCGACGCTGGGCGAACAGGCCCCCTTGCGCGATGGCGAAGGCCGGTTGTTGCTCAATGCACTGGTGCCGGTAATCGCTCTCTATGCCGCCATTGCCGGGCTGGTATTTGGTCGCTTGAGCGGCCGTTATCGGCAGGCTGGCGAGTCTGTGGCAGGAATGGAGAGCGCCATGCAGACCCTGGCGGGTTATCTGGTGTTGATGTTTTTTGCCGCCCAGTTCGTGGCCTGTTTTGGTTGGAGCCATCTGGGCGTGCTGGTGGCGAGCAGCGGTGCCCAGTTGCTCACTGGTCTCCAGGGTCAGAGTATTGTGTTGCTGCTGTTGTTTATCCTGATTAGTGCCGTTATCAATTTGTTTGTGGGCAGTGCCTCCGCCAAGTGGGGTATTTTGGCGCCGGTATTCGTACCTATGTTGTGGCTGCTGGGTGTGGCCCCCGAGGAGGCGCAAATGGCCTACCGTATTGGCGACAGCGCCACCAATATCATTACGCCATTAATGCCTTATTTTGGTGTGGTGCTGGCTTTCGCCGCCCGCTACCGTGAGTCCATGGGCGTGGGCACTATTATCGCTATGATGCTGCCTTACTCACTGGCGTTTCTGCTGGTATGGAGTGCCTTTTTTGCGCTCTGGGTAGGCGTGGGTTGGCCGTTGGGGGCAATGGGGGGTTAAGCGTCCGACGTCGGACGTCTGAAGTCTGATGCTAAACGCAGAACGCAGAACGCAGAACGCAGAACGCAGAACGCAGAACGCAGAACGCAGAACGATTGGATTGGGTAAGGGAAAGTGAAGAAGTTCCCTAAAACTTATAAAGCCTGCGGATTTATTGCTTCGACCAGAGCGTTAAGAATAGCTCCCTCCGCCTGCGCTTGCGGGGGAGGGGTAATTGGCTTAGCGTCAGACCTCCGACATCAGACGTCAGACCTTTAACCCCCTACAGGCTCTTCCAGGCGAATATCCACCGCCAACTGGTCGGCGATGGTATCCAGCTGATCCAGCAACTGATTCATGTTTACGCCCTCGGGCACCTGGATGCTGCCCGTGGCCTCGAACAGGGGTTCGCCCGACCAGGGCATGCTGGAACAGTCGGTTTCCAACTCGTCGACGCTGATGCCGCGCTCGGCAAAGGCCTGGGAGATTTCCGAGACAATACCGGTGCGGTCCGGCCCCACCACACTGAAGGACCAGGTGTGCTGGGCGGCTGCCGCCGTCGCCTCGGCGTCCTCCACCACAATCTGCAATCCTTCGCCGGCGAGGTCGCGCAGAGCCTGACGCAGGCCGTTGGCATGTTCTTCCGGCACCGCAAGCTGTAGAATACCGGCAAATTTTCCCGCCAGGTGGGCCATGCGGCTCTCCTGCCAGCTGCCCTGATGGAGGCTGATCGTCCTGGCGAGCTTCTGCACAATGCCGGGGCGGTCGGGGCTGATAACGGTGAGCACAAGATGTCGATTCACAGGGATTACCTACACAGAACAGAGAAGCCGCTAACCATATCACGATGATTATTCCACACCAACAACTGGAAGCCGACACCCTGCAGGCATTACTGGAAGAGTTCGCTACCCGCGAAGGTACCGAGTACGGTGAAACCGAGGTGCCCCTGGCAGTCAAGGTCCGCCAGTTGCACGAACAGCTTAAACGTGGCGAAATTCGCCTGGTGTTCGACCCGGCGGCAGAAACGACCAGCCTGGTGCCGACGCGCGAGTTGCGCGCTCTGGGTCTGGACGATTCGGAATGATCAATCTTTCCACTACCCCGGGCGAAGGGCCCTTGGTGTTGCTGGCCCACGGTGCCGGCGCTCCCATGGACAGTCCGGTAATGGAGCAGCTGGCCGAGGCCATCAGCGAGGCGGGAGTGGATGTCTGGCGTTTTGAATTTCCCTTTATGGAAGAGCGGCGCCGTACTGGCAAGCGCCGGCCACCGGACCGTCAGTCAGTACTGCTGGTAGCCTGGCGCGAGCAGTTGTTGCGAGCGCGGGCCGAATATCCCGGCCGTGGGCTGGTGTTGGCGGGCAAGTCAATGGGCGGGCGCATGGCCAGCCTGTTGGCAGAAGAGGAACCGACGTTGCCTTGGGTGGCTTTTGGATACCCTTTCCATCCACCGAGAAAGCCGGAGGTGCTGCGTACCGAGCACTTGTATTGGCAGTCTTCTCCAGCTCTGATTGTGCAGGGTACACGCGATGCTCTGGGCAATCGTGAGCAGGTGTTGGCTTACCAACTGCCTGCGGTGATTCAACTGCACTGGCTGACAGATGGCGATCACGATTTTAAACCGCGACAGCGCTCGGGCTTTACCCAGGCACAACACCTTAAGAGTGCCGCGCAGACGGCGGTGCACTTTATTCGGCAGTCGGTGGTGGCAAAGTGAATCACTTATATCTGCACTGTCGGGGTGGCTTTGAAAAAGAGTGCGCTGCGGAAATGACTGATCTGGCCGCAGCGCTCGGGATTTACGGGTACAGTAAAACCACCGACCACAGTGCCTGGGTGCAGTTTGTCACCCATGAACCCGAAGGGGCGCTGCCGATACTCCGGCAGCTGGATTTTTGCGATCTGATCTTTGTGCGCCAGTGGTTTGCCGGCCCGCCACCACTGGAGAACCTGCCCACCGATGACCGACTGACACCACTGCTGGCGTCCACGGCCGCATTCCCGAGGGTGTCGGCACTCCTTGCGGAAACGCTGGATACCAACGAGGGTAAAGCGCTTTCCGGCCTGACGAAAAAATTCTCCCGGCCTTTTATTGCGGCGCTGAAACAACAGTCGCTGTTGGATGCCGACAGCCCCTGGCAGTTGCACCTGGTTTTTGTGTCGGGACAGACTGCTTTGCTCGGGGTGAGCCTCACTGACAACAGCTCCGCCTGGCCGGCGGGCATTGTAAGGCTGCGTCAACCGCGCGCGGCGCCCAGCCGCGCCACGCTGAAATTGGAGGAGGCCTGGCATCACTTTGTGCCCCGGCAAGAGTGGGAGCAGCGCCTCGCGCCCGGTCTCCGCGCGGTGGACCTGGGTGCGGCCCCCGGCGGTTGGACCTGGCAACTGGTGCAGAAAGGCATGTTTGTGCAGGCCGTGGACAATGGCCCCATGGACGCCGAACTCATGGCCTCGGGGCAGGTGGAACACCATCGCCAGGATGGCTTTGTCTTTATCAGCAAAAAACCGGTTTACTGGCTGGTTTGCGACATTGCCGATAAGCCCGCGCGAGTTGTGTATCTGATTTCCCAGTGGGCGCAGCGCGGCGACTTTGTCGAGGCTGTGTTTAATCTCAAGTTACCCATGAAACAGCGCTATCGGGAAGTGTTGAAGTTGCGCGAGCGACTTTCTGAACAGTTAGCGAGCACAGGCCGTCCTTATCGCCTGGCCTTTCGCCAACTCTACCACGACCGCGAGGAGGTGACGGGACATATTCGTTTTCTGGATAACACGCAGGCGTAATGAGTCATCGGGTACAAGACTCGGTGAATTATGACCCTACTGGTGCAGGAGGGTGATTTTCTCAAAATCCGCCAGTGTCAGATTGAGCTGGTTCATGGTTTCGTGACGCTCGTCGCTGTAGTACCAGTTTTTCCAGTCGTGCAAGGAGCGCCACTTGGAAAGCAGATAACGGTGATTAGGGCGCTGGATATCGGTGAGCGTTTCGCCGTTGATAAAACCCGGGGCGCGATGCGCGGCTTCCAACGCGTTGCGCGCTGCCAGTTCATAAGTACCTTGCATGCCCTCGGCGATATGCCGTTCCACTAACACGTAAATCATGGTTTACCTACAAAACCTGCATCTTTTGTTTCATTGTAACGCACTCGCGGAAAATGTGTGGCCATTAATCCCGAAAGTTTTGTGACGGATAAATCGGGTAAAACCATTGCCTTTGTGAGGGTTTATCGATCAGGGCTTGGCGTCGCTGTGGCAGAGTATCCAGTCACCCAGGTCAATCCACTGATGGAGGAGCCCCTTGAGAGGTTCAAAGGACACGGGGTGATCCTCGGGATGACCGAGCCAGTCTCGCCCCACGTCGGTCAGGGCGGCAATAATCTGCGTGACGATCATGGCGTCCAGCGCGTGTGTGAGGCTGGAATAGGGCAGGAGGGTGGGGTGATTTGTGTCCTGCATGCGGCGCAGAGACAGGACATGGTGAATACGCCGG
>CBFGUT010000073.1:0-12356 GCA_965652265.1 uncultured Cellvibrionaceae bacterium
CGCACCACCCAACCGACCCGCGTCATCCAACGGCCCCACGCCACCTCACAGCCAGTCGCGCGTCCGAAGTCTGAGCACCGAGCAAAAACGCTGAACGTTAATCGATCCTTGTCAGTCTTTTGATTAACAGGCTGTTAGGCGCTTGAAGCGCCCGATGGTTACTGATCCTGTAACTGATCCAGCAGTTCCACCAGATCGTCGGCGTGCTCCTCTTCCTGCGCCAACACGTCTTCGAGGATGCGCCGGGTGGTGGGGTCCTTGTCGCCCACGTAGGCGATCATCTCGCGGTAGCTGCTGATGGCGATACGCTCGGCGATCAGGTCTTCCCTGAGCATTTCCATGGTGTCGCCGCCCGAGTGATATTCACTGTGGGCGCGGCGCGACAGGGTGGCGGGGTTAAGGTCCGGGTCGCCGCCCAGTTGCGCGATGCGTTCGGCCAGCTTGTCGGCGTGCTCCTGCTCCTCATTGGCGTGTTCCAGAAACTCCGCCGCCGCCAGCTTGGCACCGCGACCATTGGCCGTGAAATAGTGTACCTTGTAGCGCAGCACACAAATCAGTTCGGTAGCCAGCGCTTCATTGAGTAATTTGATAATATTTTCACGATCCGGGGTGTAGTCTTCTGTCACTGCACCCTGCATCATATGTTTGCGCGCCTGTTCGCGGCGCGCTTTCAAGTCGGTAATAAACGCTGTGTCAGCGGTCATTGAATACTCCTTAATGGCAGTTTTCACGGTTGTTTGTGCCAAGGGCGATTACTCTATCCGCAGTTGGTTATCCACTCTCTCAATGCCTTCGTGTTTGGCGACAATAGCCTCGGCCAGATCTTTCTGGGCTGAGGATTTAACCGTGCCTTTGAGTGTTACCACATCGCGATAGGTATCTACATCCACAGACAGGCCATTGATGTTGTCAGAGGTCAAAAGCTCCGTCTTGATGGCGGCGGTGGTAGAGATGTCGGACATATACTGGGCAAAGTCACGGCCCTCTTCTTCCTCGTGCTGGAACTCGGGGTTAACACTCAGTTTGTTTTCCACATGGTCGATACCATCGATGGCAAGAGCAATATTGCCCGCCAGCTCCTTGTCGATATCCGAGGAAACCTCGCCTTTGAGTGTTGCCGTGTCGCCCTCTACACGAATATCAATGTCAAAAGGGTTCAGGTTTTCATTCAGCATCAGCGCGGTTTGCAGCTTGCCTTCCAACCAGCCATCGCGAAAAGCTTCCTGGGTGGTATCCCACGCCTGCTCACTGTCCTGTTTGAACTCAGCCCAATATTCTTCCGCCGTCTGGCGGGTTTTTTCCCACTGCTCATCCTCGGCGCCCAGCGCTGCCGACGCCGAAAAGGTTGTCATAAGTACGACGGTAGCAGGCGCGATAACTGAACTGATGGTCTTGCGTTTCATGGGTACTCCTCCACTACATGTTTGCTTGCTACGCACCTGCTTGCGCAAATCGTGCCAGCTCTGAACACTCCGTTACCCGGGGCCTGCAGCGCGTTTATCCACGGCGAAACGATGTATTTTTTTGCAAAAAGTACAGCTTATTTGTAACCCTGACCCAGCCGCGGGGTTAAAACCACATCTGGCGTATGAATTATGCTGGTATGAAAATCGCAGGTAAGCAGCTTCCCCGGATTACCCAGAGACGCTGCATGAATACCAATACCCCTCAGGAAATGGACAAACCCCGTTTACCCATCGGCGATAAAACCAGTCTGGCCATCAAGTTCCTCGCCGTGCTGGCACTGATCTACACCCTTTATCTTTCCAAAACTCTAATGGTACCCATTGTGGTTGCGGGCTTTATCGCGCTTTTCTGCAGTCGCCTGCTGCACCCTCTGTTAATACTGCGGATACCCCGGGCCCTGGCGGCGGCCTTGATTATTACCGGCATTATCGCCCTGGTCAGTTACGGCACGGGATTACTGGCGGAGCCCGCCAGCCGCTGGCTCAAAGTGCTGCCCACCGTGGGCAAGGAAGTGGCTCTGTATATGGAAGGGGTTACTGAACCTTTGAGCGAATTACAGGAAAGCATCAGCAACGCACCCGAAGATGGGGATGAAATCGAAAGCGTTGAAGACGAAGCGGCAAAAGCGGCGGAAAAAAAGGAGGCCGCCCAAAAGGCCATGGACTCCACCATGATGTCACTAATGTCCGTGGTGGCTGAGTTTACCGCGCTATTCTTTGCTCAGTTACTGGCGATAGTGGTGATGACTTATTTTTTCCTGGTGTTTGGCGATGAATTGATTCGCAATATGGTACGCGCACAAAATTCTTTCTCGGAAAAAAAGACCACAGTGATTATATTCCAGGCTATACAGGATGATATTTCCCGCTATGTCATGGTTATTTCCATCATCAACACCTGCCTGGGTATTGCCACCGCGTCTGCCATGTATCTAATGGGTGTGGAAGATCCCTTGTTGTGGGGTGCCCTGGCGACACTACTGAACTTCGCCCCTTACGTGGGCCCCTTTGTGATGAGCATTATCCTTACCGGCGTGGGCTTTGTGGAGTTTAACAATATCACCCAGATAGCCATGGTGCCCGGCGCCTTTTTATTGCTCAACTTCCTGGAGTGCCAGTTTATTACTCCCACGGCACTGGGTCAGAGATTTAATATGAATCCGCTGCTGGTGGTGGTATGGATGTTTATCTGGGGCTGGCTCTGGGGCGCTATTGGTATGCTGATTGCCATCCCGCTTTTAGTTTGTTTCAAGATTATGGCGATACATTTGGACTTGATTGGAGGTTGGATCAAGGTGCTGAATGGGTCCCACCCACTGCCGGGCAATGTAAAAACTACGAATACCGTGCAGTAATTACTCTAAGGCGCTGTGCTCACTGTCACAGTTTAAACCCGTGGAGATGATTGCAGGAGGGGTTGTGCCCTTCCTTGGCGGAACCCCACACATCAGGCCTTTTGCCGCCTCCAGGCCAACCGCTGATCAACGCCGATCAAAGTTGGCACAAGGTTTGTTTAAATAAATCTACACATCGACAACCGGAGGTTCATATGCTTGGTTACGCTATTTTGTTTTTTATCATCGCGCTTATTGCCGCTGTTTTCGGCTTTGGTGGAATTGCCGGTGCCGCTACAGGCATTGCGCAAATTCTGTTCGTTATCTTTTTAATTCTATTTATCTTGTCGATCATTTTTGGTCGACGCAAACCGTAATACCTGCAGGATAGTTTTTTAAGGAGAATTCACATGGCTAGACAATCAACGCGTACTACAAACGGTAAAAACAGCGAGGTCACTATGTCCAACGCTATCGATCAAGTTAAAGAGGCCACCTCCAGCATTTACGACGCCGTAGGTGCTATGGGATCGGCCACCACGGAAAATGCCAAGCTGCATCTGGAGAAAGGTAAGCTGCAGGCTCAGGAAGCCAGCGAGAAAGCCGAGGGACTGGTGCGTGAAAAACCGTTGATGGCGGTGGGGCTGGCTTTTGCCGCCGGCTGGCTGGTTTCCCGCTATTTACAGAGCTCCGGCAAGTAAACATGGATAGCCGTTCACACGCCTCTCCCGAGCCCGAAAGCGCTCCCGAGGGGCGTCATTCCCAGTCTCAGAGCCGCGAGAAACTTGAAGAGACGCTGGCCCTGGGTCAACAGGGCCTCGCCTTTCTGGGTCAGTTGGGCGATTTGTTTCGCCTGGAAGCCATGCTGGCGATTCAAAGTTTACCCAAGCTGGTCATGTTCTGGTTAATGATCCTGCCCGTCACGGTGATTACCTGGATCGGCTTCGCGGTAATGGTATCCTGGGCAGTCTACGCTTGGTTGCTGTGGCCACTTGCCGGATTCGCCACATTTTTCGCGCTAAACCTGCTATTACTGGGGTTGTTCCATTGGGGAATGAGACGGTATAAAAAGCGCATGAGTTTTAAGGAGACGCGAACACAGCTGCGCACTACACTGGGAGGTCTTCGTGATGAAATTAGCAAAGCGAGTCAAACAAAAGAGTCTGCAAACGACCCTTGAGCGCGAAGCGCTGGTGATTCGTTACCGTTCGTGGCAATTTACACCTAATCCCGATACGCTCTTGTACAGTTCGCTGGCACTGGCGTTTATATCGGGATTAATCTTCCGTCGCCTACACATCAATTGGAAAAAATTACCGCGTGTTGGCCTTGCCTATACCTTTCCGGCTTTTCGTCTCTTCCGATTCAACTGAGATTTTATACATCTCAGTATAAAGCCCCTGTATCAACAGGGGCTTTACGGGGTTCAAGAGAATTCCCAATTACTGGTTGCGACGGAACCAGTGTCGAAATCTGGCGCGCAAAGCCACAGAATGCTGGCTTGTGGTATTATCTTCGCGCCGATGACGGTTCAGCTGCTCGGCATCGCTGGGCAGCGGGCCAGCGCCGGCGACGCCAGCGAGAAAGGTCAGCGTTGTAGTACTCAACGGTGTCTTTTTCATTTATAGTGCTCCCAAGTTTACGGTTGAATGCAAATTGTCAGCAAGACACGTGCCAGCGACTTAAACCAGGGGGCGCAGCCGGCACAATCAAGAAAATAGATAAGTACCACAGAGGACGAATTAGTGGCCCAAATACTGTTGGTGGATGACGATACCCAATTCCTGCAGGCAACGACCCAGCTACTCGAGCTGCTGGGGCATGATGTAACCGCTGCGAGCACTGTAGAAGACGCCTGTCAGCAGGCCAGAACCACGCTTTTTACCCATGTTATTCTCGACCTGATATTGCCTGACGGCAGTGGCCTGCACGTTCTCGATTGCCTGCCCGAGAATGGTCAAAATACCCAAGTGACCTTGGTCACCGGCCACCCGTCGGTAAAATCCATTGTCAAGAACCTCTACGGGCCCAATATCCATTATCTGATCAAGCCTATTGATCTGCCGCAGCTGGAAAGCCTGTTTACTAACGTCGATAACGATACCCGATTAAAGCTGCATTTCGGTCATTTGGTGGGCGAATCTGAGGCCATGCAAAAGCTCTATCAAATGATAGAGCGCGTTGCCGGTACCCACGCCAATGTCATGCTGATTGGCGAGAGCGGGGTGGGCAAGGAGGTGGTGGCCTCCGCCATCCACTATGCCAGCCGCACCTCCGGCGCCTTCGTACCTGCCAACTGCGGTGCCTTTGCCAAGGACCTTATCAGCAGCGAGCTTTTCGGCCATGAAAAGGGGGCATTTACCGGCGCCACCCATCGCAAGGCCGGGGTATTTGAACAGGCGCAGGGGGGCACCCTGTTCCTGGATGAAATCACCGAGATGCCCATTGAACTGCAACCCAACCTGTTGCGGGTACTGGAAACCCAGAAAATCACCCGCCTGGGGGCTACCAGCAGTATTGATATAGACTGCCGCGTTGTCTCCGCCACCAATCGCACCGAGGTGGAAATAGCCGAGCAGGGTCACCTGCGTGAAGACCTTTATTTCCGCCTGGCGGTATTTCCCATTCATATTCCGCCCCTGCGGCAGCGGCCCGAGGACATTCCCCTGCTGGTAGAGCATTTTATCGCCACCTTTAACCGTCAATATCAATCAGAGGTGAGCATTGACGAAGCCTCACTGAACAGGCTTATGCAATACGACTGGCCCGGAAACATCCGCGAACTGCGCCACGCCATACATCGAGCCTATATTATGGCCGATATGGACAGTAAGGTATTGCAGTTGCCCGACGACCTCTCCTCGCCTTTTTCCAAGGTGGGTAGCGGCCCTCACTATACTGGCATAACCGTAGGCAAAACCGTCGAAGACGTGGAAAAGGAATTGATAGAAACCACCCTGGAGCATCTTGATGGTGACAAGAAACGCGCTGCGGAAATGCTGGGCATTAGCCTGAAAACTCTGTATAACCGGCTGAACAGTTATGCCGAATCCTCACCGGAGTAGATTATGTCTGAGGAAACGCGAAAACTCATCCACGATATTCGCAATCCACTCAACAACATCTCAGTCAATGCAGAATTAGGAAAGTTGCTGCTGGAGCGAACCGGAGACATCAATAGGGCGAAGGAAATTTTCGCCATCATACTTGAGGAGTGCAAGGCTTGCAGCAGTGAGCTGGACAAACTGAAGTCCCACACCGAAAACTCATAGGACAGCGAATGAAAAACTTTATGATAAGCAGGACCTGGCTGCTAACGCTGGCACTGGTTGTCGCATTTTTTGCCGCCAGTATTGCCCTGTCTTATCGCTCCATCGGCATTATGTCCGAGAATAATCAGGCTGTCACCAACAATCTGCAAATTCTGTCTTCATTAAAAGATCTGCGTATAAATCTGTCTCGCGCAGAAAGCCAGAAGCGGGGATATCTGATCACCGAAGATGAAATGTACTTGGGGTCTTTTAACAACAATATATTTAAAATCAACGAAATTATTCACAACCTGTCACAATCTCCTACCAGCATCGAACAACAAAAAGACCGTTTCCAGGATTTATATCAGCAAGTCAATGCCAGCACCACCGAAATGCAAAAGACCGTCTCGTTGATTGAGGCTGGAGACCAAGCAGGGGCTGTCAATCGCATCAAAACCGATATCGGCATGGCACTGATGCAAAATATCAACAATATTATTGACAATATGGAGGCGGACGAGACCCTCGCACTCTACAACAATCGGCGCCTGGCCGATAAAAACCGAAAATTTATTTTGATTGCACTGGTAGCCACTAACGCTATTGGACTATTGCTTTCGCTGGCCATTTTTATCGCCCTGTCGCGCAATGCCAAGAAAATTGCTCTACTCTATGAGGACGTGGAAAAGGCCAACAGCGAGCTGGAAGCCAAGGTTGAAGAACGCACTTATGCTTTACAAGTCTTCTCTGAAGAGCTGCAACGCAGCAACCGTGAGCTGGAAGAGTTTGCCTTTGTGGCCTCTCACGACTTGCAGGAACCTCTACGCAAGATTCGCGCCTTTGGCGATCGTCTGCTGCAAAAGCACAAGGATGAAATGGGCGAACGCGGCGCCGACTATGTAAGCCGCATGTACAATGCTTCGGAACGCATGTCGCTACTTATCGATGACTTGCTCAGCTTTTCCCGAGTCACCACCCGGCAAAAACCCTTTGAGCCAGTGGACTTAAACAAGGTGATCGACCAGGCCACAAGTGATCTGGAATACGCCATTGAGGACAGCCAAGCCAGGATCACCAGCGACAACCTGCCCACCATTGATGCCGACGCTTCGCAACTGGGCCAGGTGTTTATGAATCTGTTAAGTAACAGTATTAAATTCCGTCAGGCAGACATTGCCCCCAAAATCAGCATTACCTGTGATGAAGATGATGCCTATCGTATAGACCCGGAGGACGACCGGGACTGGATTCGCATTACCTACACCGACAACGGTATTGGTTTCGACCCACAGTATACCGACAAAATTTTTAATCTTTTCCAACGTCTGCATGGACGCGACGAGTACACGGGCACAGGTATCGGTCTTGCGTTGTGCCGCAAAATCGTCGAACGCCACGGCGGCCGCATTTCCGCGGAAAGCAGTCCCGGTGCGGGGACACGATTTTATATTGTTTTACCCACCACGCAGCTGGCGCTAGAGATTGCCGATGCACATGATATTAACCCATCCGAGA
This sequence comes from uncultured Cellvibrionaceae bacterium, assembly GCA_965652265.1. Classification (GTDB taxonomy): domain Bacteria; phylum Pseudomonadota; class Gammaproteobacteria; order Pseudomonadales; family Cellvibrionaceae; genus Gilvimarinus. The sequence continues at coordinate 7,570 of CBFGUT010000073.1, forward strand.
ACAATTTATGAAGCCCGAGAAAAAGACCCTGATTATCCTTATGGCCGACGACGATGCCGATGACCGCCTGTTGACGGAGGAGGCCCTGGTCGAGAGTCGCGTCCTCAATGAGTTACATTTCGTTGAAAATGGCGTGGAATTGTTGGAATATCTGCACGGCAAAGGAAAATACAGTGATCGCGAGCAATTTCCCTTGCCGGGGCTTATCCTGCTGGATCTGAATATGCCACTGATGGATGGCCGCGAAGCACTGGAAAACATCAAGAAAGACCCTGTGCTAAAACGCATCCCTGTGGTTATTCTAACCACATCCAAAATTGAAGAGGACATGCTCAAAGGCTATGATTTGGGAGCGGCCTCTTATATCACCAAACCGGTCACTTTTGACGTACTGGTAGATTTAATGCGTGCGCTGGGTAAGTACTGGGTCGAATTTGTCGAACTCCCTTGAAAAGTATGCAAAACGCTAAACTACTCATTGTCGATGACGACGAAGACGATTACCTGCTGGCGCGGGATCTGCTGGATGAAATATCCCGCGGCCCCTATCAGCTAGATTGGGCCGCCAGTTACGAGCAGGGGCTGGAGATGTTGCGGGCGAACACCCACGACCTCTGCCTGATGGATTACCAACTGGGCTTCCGTGACGGCATCGAACTGGTGCGTCAATCGCAGGCTTTGGGATTTACCGGCCCGATTATCCTGCTCACGGGCATGCAGCAAAACGACGTGGACATGCAGGCGCTGGAAGCCGGGGCGGTGGATTACCTGGTCAAGGACGGCTTGACGGCGGTGCAACTGGCGCGCTCCATTCGCTATGCACTGGCGCGCCGGGATATGGAGCAGGAGCGGGTGGAGCGCCTGCGCGCCGAATCCGAAAACCGTTCAAAAAGTGAATTCCTTGCCCACCTCAGTCACGAATTGCGCACACCTCTATCGGCGATCCTGGGCTTTACCGAATTACTGCAAAAAACCCATACCGACCAGGATGCCCAAGGCTACCTCAAAATTGTCCACCGCAACGGCAAACACCTGTTGGGCCTGTTAAACGATATTCTCGATCTGTCTAAAATTGAAGCCGGCAAACTGGAGCTGGAACCCCAGACAGTTTATTTATCTTCCTTTATCACCGATGTCTATTTTCTGATGCACGGTGCGGCGGTGGATAAAAATCTGCAGTTGCGCTTGGAGGCTCCCAACCCATTGCCGCAAACTATAGAAACCGACCCCACCCGCCTGCGGCAGATTCTGCTCAATTTACTGGGCAACGCCATCAAGTTTACCGATGAGGGCGAGGTGGCTATTGGCGTGGAATTGCGAACCACTGCCGGGGGCGACATGCTCTATTTTACCGTGCGCGACACCGGTATCGGTATTTGTCACTCGGCACTGGAAGAGATTTTCCAGCCCTTTGTGCAATCCCGGGATTCCTATGCCCAGCCTCGCGCTGGCACCGGCCTGGGCCTGGCCATCAGCCGGCAACTGGTACAGCGGTTGGGAGGCGAAATCCAGGTACACAGTGTACCCGGCGAGGGCAGTGAATTTACCTTTTATGTCAATCCGGGCAACATCAGCGAGGTACCCAGGGCACCTTTCACTCTGACTTTTGATACCGCCGAACCGCCGGCCCCGGAAACTACCTCCTTTGCGGGACGCGTACTGGTAGTGGACGACTTGCGCGATATTCGCATGCTGATCGGCCACTTTGTTGCCACCAGCGGGGTGGAAGTGGAGTATGCCAGCAATGGCCGTGAGGCACTGGAACGCATTGAAAAATACCGTGAGGCGGGCCGTCCCGGCTTTGATCTGGTGTTGATGGATATTCACATGCCGGTAATGGATGGCCTTACGGCAGCGAAAGCCTTGAGGGCAACGGGCTTTGACCGCCCGCTGGTGGCACTGACGGCGGCCCATATGAAAGGCGATATGGATAACTGCCTGGCGGCAGGCTTTACCGCCTACCTCAGCAAACCAGTGGACCAGGCGCAAATCCTCGCCTGTCTGCAACGCTTTTTGCAAGCGGGTGATAGCACCCACAAACGATTATTACCGCATGTGTTGCTGGTAGAGGACAGCCCCGACACGCGCCAGGCCACTGCCGCCCTGCTGGAATTACTGGAGCTGAAAGTGAGTACGGCGGCCAATGGCGAAGAAGCGTTGCGACACCTCGCCACCGGCACGGCAGATGTCGCTCTGGTGGATATGCACCTGCCAGATATGGACGGCTACCAGCTGGCTCGGCAGCTTCACTCCAGCCAACCTACCTTACGCGTTATCGCCCTCAGCGGTGCCGAAATCGACCCCACCCGCGCCGAGGCGGCAGGTATCAATGCCAGCCTGCTCAAACCCGTCAGCTTGGAGCAACTACAGGCGCATTTATTGTAATTTGCTAGGATTAACTTGTAACTCTTACATGTCCACGCCGGGATTATCAGCTCCCAGCTCACATACACAGGGCGCAACGCGAGTTGGCACAATAAACGCATATTATCTGCTGACAGACACCGACCATAACCTGTCAATAAACATGAATTGTTAAGGAGCACATCATGACACTGTTTAAACGTATGCTTTTGCTGGTGCTTTTCGCCCTGCCGCTGGCCGCTTGTGACACCAACGACGGTCCTGCGGAAGAGCTGGGTGAAAACCTCGACAACGCCGCCGAGGAAACAGGAGATGCCATGGACGACGCCGCCGACGAAGTGGAAGACGCTGTCGAGTAAGTCCGCTTTAAACGCACCCAGGAGCCCGGCCCTGCGCCGGGCTCCTGTTTTTTCCAGCCACCAATCTTTGCTGTTTTCCCCCACATCTCTGCTATAATGCCGCCTTTTTTCCCGCCGATCGCGACAGTGTCTGCGGGCACCCGCGGGTGTAACAGGAGTCTGCTATGACTGGCAAAGTGGCAATTGTGATGGGTTCGCGCTCGGATTGGTCCACCATGGCCGAGGCCGCCGAAATCCTCGATACCTTGGAAGTGGCCTATCATACCGAGGTGGTATCCGCCCACCGCACCCCCGACAAAATGTTTCGCTTTGCCGAGCATGCCGCCGACCAGGGCTTTCGGGTGATTATCGCCGGCGCCGGCGGCGCCGCGCATCTGCCCGGCATGATCGCCGCCAAGACACTGCTGCCCGTACTGGGCGTGCCGGTGCAAAGCAAAGCACTGAATGGCCAGGATAGCTTGATGTCTATCGTGCAAATGCCCCGCGGCGTGGCGGTAGGTACGCTGGCGATCGGTGGTGCTGGCGCCTTCAACGCCGGCCTGCTGGCCGCGCAAATACTCGCCGGCGAAGACCCCGCCCTGGCCGCCCGCCTGGCCGCCTGGCGTCAGCAACAGACCCAGACAGTATTGGACAACCCCGACCCCAGGAGCGCTTGAATGCTGCCGAGAATTGTCGTTGCCGGCAATGGCCAACTCGGCCAGATGCTGCAACAGGCCGCCGCCCCCATGCAACTCGAGGTCATGCCGGTGGAACCTGGCGCCGAGGCCCTGCTGGAACTACAGGACACCGACGTAATTACCGTCGAGTTGGAGCACTGGCCCGATACTCCTCGCGGTCTGCAGCTCAAGCAGCACCCCAACTTTCTCAATGCCAGCGCCCTGCATGCGGTGATTGACCGCCAGCGGCAAAAGCGCCTGCTCGACCGGCTGGAAGTGCCCACGTCCCCCTGGGTTTCCCTGACGTCGGACAGTGACCTCAGCAGCCAACTTTCCTCACTGGGAGACGCGGCCGTGATCAAGCGCCGCAGCGGCGGTTACGACGGCCGGGGCCAGTGGCGCTGGCGAGCAGGCGACACACCTGAGGCCGAGTGGGCCGACATCTGCATCGCCGAAGCGCTGATTCCTTTCAGCCACGAGGTTTCATTGGTGGGCGCGCGCAACCGCGCCGGCCACAAAGTGTTTTACCCCCTGACCCGCAACTGGCATCAGGACGGTATCCTGCGCGCCAGTATCGCCGGTCTGCCGGTGAGTAGCTCACAACAGCAACAGGCCGAGGCCTGGCTGGGTCGCATTATGGATGATCAGGACTATGTGGGTGTCATGGCCATGGAGTGCTTTGTGGAGTCGGATCGGCTACTGATAAACGAACTGGCACCGCGGGTACATAACTCCGGCCACTGGACCCAGGCCGGGGCCGACATCAGTCAGTTTGAGCTGCACCTGCGCGCCGTGGCCGATCTGCCGTTGATCACCCCCGAAGTGCATGGCATCAGTGTGATGTACAACCTATTGGGTCGCCACTGGCAGACGGACTGGCTGGGCATTCAGGGCACCCGGGTGCACTGGTACGCCAAGGAAGTTCGACCGGGACGCAAGGTGGGTCATGTGAATATTAACCGCCCCGATCGCCCGAGCCTGGTCCAAAGCCTGGAAACCCTGCGCGAACAGGTGGAGACCGAAGACCGCTGCGTCTTTGACTGGGCTCTGACCCATTTGTAGGTTGGGTAAGCTCCGCGCCACCCAACACTTACGCAGAACGAAGAACGCAGAAAGTGGGATCGTGATATCTCAATAGTTCAACATCCAATTGCAGCAAATCATCGAATCGGCGATCACCGATTCGATGATTCGATTGCCAGCCAGTAGGTTGAGTAAGTGCAACGCCACCCAACAATGATGGCGGTCACCACAACCCCAGGCTTACTCCATTCGCACAGCCACTTCGGCCTGACGTACCATCTGTACAAACTCGGCGCGGTAACCGTAGGGGTCGTCACCGCGATGGGCCTGCGCCAACTCGGCGATGGCCTCGTAATCAACACTGCGCAGGGCACTGTTGCCGCGC
>CBFGUT010000074.1:0-12341 GCA_965652265.1 uncultured Cellvibrionaceae bacterium
TTACGCCGTGCTGTCACTGGGGGATTCCAGTTACGAATACTTTTGCCAGACCGGCGTGGATTTTGATCAACGCCTGGGGGCGTTGGGCGCCGAGCGGATGATCGATCGCGTGGACTGTGACGTGGACTATGAGGAGGCGGCCGATCAGTGGATGACGCAACTGCTGTCGACACTCAAATCCGAGACCAAGAGCACGGCTGCCGTCGCCCCAACTCCCTCAACATCTCCCTCCACCGCTGCGGGCCATGATCGAAAACACCCGTTTCCCGCCCCTCTGTTGGACAGGGTAACGCTGAACGGTCGTGGCTCCAGCAAGGCGGTGCACCACCTGGAATTTTCTCTGGAGGAATCCGGACTGCGCTATCAACCCGGTGACTCCCTGGGCATTTACGTACAGAACGATCCAACCCTGGTGGCCCGGATTCTCGAGCAGACCCGGCTGGACGGCGAGCAAGCCGTGACGCTCAAGGACGACTCCCTGACACTGCACCAGGCGTTGCAGCATCATCTTGAGCTGACGCGACTGACACCACCGACGGTGCAACAGTGGGCCAAACTGAGTGAAGCCAGCGAGCTTCAACAGCTGACCAACGATAAACGGGGGCTGATCGACTGGCTGCACGGGCGCGACCTGCTCGATCTGTTACAGGAGTACCCCATTGCCGGACTGGACGGCCAGACACTGGTCGATCATATCCGTCGCCTGCCGCCCCGGCTCTATTCCATCGCTTCCAGCCAGGCGGCCGTGGACGAGGAAGTGCACCTGACCGTGGCTGCCGTGCGCTACGAACAGCGCCGGCGCTTGCGCGAGGGTGTGGGCTCAACCTGGCTGGCGGACCGCCTGGGCCTGGATACCACCGCACCGGTGTTTGTCGACACCAACAAGAATTTCCGACTGCCCGATGACTCAGACACCCCCATCGTGATGATCGGCCCCGGCACCGGTGTAGCACCGTTCCGGGCGTTTATGCAGGAACGCGAAGCCGAGGCGCACTCGGGCAAGAACTGGCTGTTTTTTGGCGACCGGAATTTTCGCACCGACTTTCTCTACCAACGCGAATGGCTCCAGTGGCGCAAGCAGGGCCTGCTCAGCCGACTGGATGTCGCCTTCTCCCGGGACGGACCGGACAAAGTGTACGTGCAACACCGGATTCGCGAAGCGGGCGCGACGCTATGGCGCTGGATCGAAGACGGCGCGCACCTCTATGTGTGCGGTGATGCCAATGCCATGGCGCCGGACGTGCATGAAGCCCTGATCGATGTGGTCAGTACCCACGGGCGCAAGAGCCGCGAAAACGCCGAGCACTACCTGCGCGAACTGACCCGAAGCAAACGCTACCAAAGAGACGTTTACTGATGAGCAACAACGACTTGCCTTTGGCCGAACAGATCAAACGCGAAAGCCGGTATCTGCGGGGTACGTTGCACGAGTCGCTGGCGGATCCCGCCACCGGCGCCCTGCGCGATGAAGATACGCACCTGAGCAAGTTCCATGGGTTCTATCAACAAGATGACCGGGATTTGCGCGAGGAGCGCCGACAGCAAAAACTCGAGCCCCATTACCAGTTTATGCTGCGACTGCGGTTGCCCGGCGGCGTGCTGACCCCGACACAGTGGCTGGGTCTGGACGAGGTTGCCGATCGCTTCGCCGACGGCAGCCTGCGCCTGACCACCCGGCAGACGTTTCAGTTTCATCGGGTGTTCAAGGAAAATCTGCAGCCGCTGATTCAACTTCTGGATTCGCTGGGGCTGGACAGCCGGGGCGCCTGCGGGGATGTCAACCGCAACGTGGTGACCAGCGTCAACCCACATCTCTCTTCCAGTCACGCCAAGGTGTATGAACACGCGGTACAGATCAGCGAACGACTCAAGTGGCTTTCACATGCGTATGAGGAAACCTGGCTGAACGAGGCGCCGAAAGAACGAGACGGAGATGAAGAGGAACCCTTCTATACGTATCGCTATTTGCCGCGCAAATTCAAGGTAGCCATTGCCCTGCCACCCCACAACGACTGCGACGTGCTGGCCAACGACATCGGCCTGATCGCCATAGAAGACGACGGTGAAATCGCCGGCTACAACATCGCGGTGGGTGGAGGCCTGGGCATGACCTACGGCGAAACCGGCACCTACCCCCGTCTCGCCACCCCCGTGGGCTTTGTGCCGGCCGATCAAGTGGTGAATGCCTGTGAGGCGATCGTCGCCATTCAGCGCGATCACGGTTGCCGCACCGACCGGGCTCACGCCCGGTTCAAATACACGCTCGATGATTACGGGCTGGAATGGTTCAAGGAACGGTTTGCCGAGGTGCACGGCACGCCGCTGGAACCACTACGGGACTACAGCCTCAAGGACAGCGGTGATCAATTCGGCTGGACCGAGGATGATCGGGGTCGGCACCACCTGACGCTGTTTATCCCCAGCGGCCGCATTCGCGATTTCGAGCAACTGAAATTGCGTACCGCGTTGCGCAGCATCGCCAAAGTGCATTCAGGCGAGTTTCGCATCACCTGCAACCAGAATCTGATCATCGCTGGCGTCAGCGAACAGGAAAAGTCCGCCATCCAGAAGCTGGTGGAACACTACGGTCTGGATGATGGAGGTAAAAGCTCACCCCTGGCACGCAACGCCATCTCTTGCGTGGCCTTCCCCACCTGTGGATTGGCCATGGCCGAATCCGAGCGCTACCTGCCGGAGTTAAGTCAGAAAATTCACCAACTGATGAGTGAGGCGGGCATCGGTGACGAAGTGATTCAACTGCGCGTCTCGGGTTGCCCCAACGGCTGCGCCCGTCCCTACCTGGGGGAAATCGGGCTGACCGGAAAGGCGCCGGGGAAGTACAATCTCTACCTGGGCGCCGACACTGGCGGCAACCGCCTGAACCGACTCTACCGGGAAAATATCGACGAGGAGCGGATTCTCGCCGACCTCAAGCCGCTGTTCGAACGCTTTGCCCAAGAACGCAACATCGACGAAGGCTTTGGAGACTTTCTCTACCGCAGCGGCGTTATCCGCCCCTACTCCGGACCCAAGGATTTTCACCAACCGCTGATTGCCCGCGGGTAAACAGAGAAAAATGGACACTTTCTTCCTTAGCCACTTTGCTTGACACTGGAACCACCTTAAACTCAATTGGATACTACAGTCATGACTTCACAACGTTTCACCATGAACCACTTCGATGATTTTCTCTCTCTTGCCCAGCAGCAGACAGAGCCCCAGCGGCTGTTACTGGTGGTGGCCAAACGCGAGTTGCCACAGGGATACACCCACGGGCAGCAGGAGGCCTTTCAGCGCGGAGAGGGTGGACACCTGGCGCCGCTGGCAGGTGCGGACAAGGCGCCCGCTGAAGTAGCGAGTTTTACGGCGCTGAAATCAGAAATCGACACCCTGGCGGGCACTTGGGATGCGATATTTGTGGCTGCCTTTCCTTTTGCGGCCGACACACCACCTTCGACTGCCGACCTCGACAAGGTTATTGACCGCATGATCCAGGCCATCCGCGATGGCCGCATTAGCCAATACCTGGTATTTGACCGTGAAGGAGAGCCTTTGATCCTGGAAGCAGGATGAAAAGAGCCGAAAGCGATGACCGCCACTCGCCGAGGGCAAGTTCTGCGTAAGAGGTGGAGACTGGCATCTGCCGCCAGTCAGCCAGTAGCGACATCTGAGTGGTCGGCGGGAGCCCGCAAATCACACTTCTTACAGTCCAACAACAGGCCGAGCATGGCGGCACGTCCCACGTAACTGGTGACCCAGGGGCGTTCGACCCAGGGGGGATTGTGACGGACATGCTGGTTATGACCGCAGGCGAGATGGGCTACCCAGTGGTTCTCATCATCCCGGTGATAGCCAACGATGGGCTGGCGCATCAATTCACTGGCCGGCCCAAGCGTTTGAGGGCCACCAGCCGGGCAATATAGCTGAATTTGAACAAGGTGGCGAAGGGGATCAAACTCATATGCGCCGCCACTTGCCCGCCCAGGCTCAAATGGGCGTGATAGCCATAGGCCATACTAATAGCTGCCAGACATAACATTAACCCAGCGAACATGCCCCAATGGGCCAGATGCAGCATTTTTTCCGCTCGCATGGAAACCTCACTAATAAACCATACATTAAGATGTATTATAAATACATCTTAATGGAAGTCAACCCCCCCTGCCGAAAGGATGCCTTATTGAGGCGAGAGCGTCTCCGAGACAAACAGAAGCAAGCGGGCCGTGGGCGGACGCTGGTCCGCTTTAACAGCCTCTGTATCCATCCGCGGTCGTCCCTCTACCTCATGGATGAATTCATTGACGATATCCATGCGAAAAGAGCCCGTCATGATATCCAACTGACCATCGCCGGTAATGTCCACCAATTCCAGTGGTACCAAGCCGCGATAGTCACCAGTGACAGGGCGAGGCTGAAAAGTCTGTTGGCCATTATTTTCAAACCAGACCAGCGCCTGCCGCTTGGGGTCGTCCCAGTAATTGAGCCAACTGCTAGCGACAATATCCAGATCCCCATCGCCATCGAGGTCCCCCGCTACGGCATTGGCAGTGCCGTAAAAGCGACCAATATCGTGCACCGCAAACTGCATCTTCCCCAGGTTTTCCAACCACTGCACACCGTGATAGGGTTTGGGATCTGTCTGGGTATCAAAGGCATCACCATTGGTGAATATGATGTCGGGCTTACCGTCGCGGTTTAAATCTTCTACGACCATGCTTGTGGCGCCAAACAAAGGATGGCCAGCGGTGGCAATATTGAATCGCTCGAACTTGCCCTCACCCTCATTGATAAACGCAATAACGGCCTCATGCTCCTGCGCTACCAGCGTCACCAGATCCAGACGCCCGTCACCGTTAAGATCGACAGGTGTAATATTCAAGGCGCCACTCAAACCCAGCAGCGAGTGTTTGCGATGTGTGCCGTCACTGAGAGCTTCCATCCAGAATACTTCACCTACATCGCCACCCCCAAACACCGCCACTGCCAAATCCAAATCACTGTCACCATCCAGGTCCAGCGCCTGCATATCCGTCACCCGCCCCAGTTGATGCATCATCAACTCCTTGGTAAAAGAGCCGTTTTCCTCTTGCTGGAGCAGATAAATCTTACCGGCAAGAATGCCGTTAGGCGGAAACTCTCCCAGATCAGCCACCAGTATATCCAGCCGACCATCGCCATTGTAATCCACCACTTGAGTCGTAATGGGTAAATCAATTTCTGCCAGTACTGTCTCTTGCCACTCGGGCGTCTTGGCCGAATTCGCTTCCAGTAATATCACCTGCTGGCGCTCGCCATCGCACACCAGAAAGCTGTGGTCGGACTCACGCCCCAGGTCCACGGCTTGTATGTTGAGAATTTGTGGAATGGGCGAACCCTGGTCGACACTGGCGGCACTGAAGCGCAAGAACGGGTGTGCTTGATCAATATAAGGCAGACGTGGCAACTGCTCGGGGCTACTGCCATAATAGAGCGCCTTGATATGCGGCATAGCTTCAGCGGGAATAACCGGGTGGCCTGTGCGATTTTCCGCCATTGTAGCCATGGTGTCGATCACCCGAGGCCAACTGTGTTTGGGCAGCAGTGAAGGCCAAGGCACTGTGTGACAGCCACCACAGTATTGATTAACCATCCCCATAATTTCGTCGGTAGAAGGGCGCGGCGTGGTTTCGTTTGCCCAACCCAGCCCCACTGCCCACACTAGGAGCCCACCCGCAAATATCCGCAATTTATTCATAGACCTCACATGTTATTCATCAACTACAGCCACTGCATCTTACACCGCCACACATGGGCGAGACCAGCCGCTGTGAAGATAGGCTTGTTAACAGCAGCCGCTTGATACACCTTATGGATGAGTGGCATAACCATTTAAGGTGCACAACTAAGAGGTAGTTTACAGGCCCTATGGGGTAGAAACATGGCCGATGCCTGTTGGTGACGGTAACATGTATTGGCAAGCTCAGCTCCGGGAGGACAACCGTGACCCACCATCACCCCAAAGACGACTGGAACCCGCATAACCAGGCTGTGCTGGACGACCCTCTGGTCAGCTTTGACGAATTGCGCCGGCGCTGCCCGGTGGCGCACAGCGAGTATATGGGCTGGTCCGTGTTTCGACATGACGATGTGCTGGCGGTGGTCACTGATCACCACACCTTTAGCAACCAGGCGTCAAAGCACCGTTCAGTACCCAACGGATTGGACCGGCCCGAACACACCCCCTACCGCCGCCTTATCGAGCCGTTCTTTGCCGATGAGCGTATGGCGCTGTTTGAACCCGTATGCCGAAACATTGCCGCCCCACTTGCGCAATCGCTGCATGGTCGCAAGCATGTGGACATAGTCATCGAACTGGCGGAACCCTTTGCACTGCAGATTCAATGTGCCTTTCTCGGCTGGCCAGCCAGTCTGCAGGAGCCACTGCGTCAGTGGGCCCAGCAAAACCATCGGGCCACCCTGGCAGCCGATCGCGAGGCCATGGCCGAAATCGCCCAGCGTTTTAACCGCTACATCCACGAGCTGCTCGAAACCCGGCGCGCACAGGGTGCCCTGGCACCGCACGACCCCACCACGGAAATCATGCGCTGCAAGATCAATGGCAATCCCATTTCGGATGAAGATATCGTCAGTATTCTGCGCAACTGGACCGTGGGAGAAATCGGCACCATCGCCGCGGCGGTCGGACTGCTAATGAAGTTTCTCGCAGACCACGCGGAGCTACAAGCGCAGTTGCGCGAGGATATGGACAGGATCCCGGAAGCCGTGGACGAAATTCTGCGAATCCACGGCCCGCTTGTGACCAACCGCCGCCAGGCGACCTGCCCCACCACATTGAGGGGCCGTGCTATTGAGGCTGGTGATCGCGTCACCGTCAACTGGGTATCCGCCAACCGGGATGAACGGGTGTTCCCTGAACCCGACCAGTTTCGCTGGGGACGCGACCAGCGCCAGAACCTGCTCTACGGCGCCGGACTGCACGTCTGCCCCGGGGCGCCGCTGGCCCGACTGGAACTGCGCGTGTTGATGGAAGAACTGTTGCAGATCAGCGGCACTTTTGCGCTCAGTCCCGGCACCACACCTACCAGCACCCACTACCCGGCCAGCGGTTATCAACATCTGTGGTTGGACTTCCTTTAAAGAGCGTCTTTAAAATTGATAGTGACGTCCGACATTTTCGCCTCCTGCGTCGCTCTACAGCCCGCCCCCAATCTCAAGGCGCGCTGGTCACGGAAATTGCGGCGAAGCCTGTGTCGCCGTTGTTGCCACTTCAACCGGCAAGGGTTTTTGTTCGCGCGGCTGCCCGCCGGCGATCATTTTCCATAGCAAAGCCATAGAGGCTAGCATTATCTCAATGGCAACAAAATAGATTTAAAAAAACATTCCGGTTTCCAGTTGTGCCTCTTCACTCATCATATCTCGCGTCCAGGGCGGGTCGAACACCAGGGTAACGCTGCTGCTGTTGACGCCCGGCACTTCCGCCAAGCGGCGCTTGACGTCGTCCACCAGCACGTCGCCCATGCCGCAGCCGGGTGCGGTGAGGGTCATTTCCACGGTGATGTGGCCACGTGCTTGGTCAATATTCATGGTGTACACCAGCCCCAGGCTGACGATATTCACCGGGATTTCCGGGTCATAGACCATGGACAGCGCCTGCCAGACCTGATCTTCGTCAATCTGGCCATCGGCGCGCGCCTCGAACGCCAGCGCCGTAGACGTGAGGCCAATGGCGTCGGCGTCCTTGCCGTCGATGCGGATCAGATTGCCGTGGTACAGGAGAGTGTAGCTGGCGCCCAACGCCTGGGTAACGGCGGCCTCCGCCCCCTTGGGAATGAGCATATCGTCGCCCGAGGGTACCAGCTTGGCGGGGCACTCGCGCTCGAACACCACCTCGCGTCCCTGAGCACTCTGGGGGGCCTTGGCATTGGGGGCGCGGATAGTAATCTGCGGATGCTGGCCATTGTCCTGCAGGCCGATTTTCAGGCCCTTGAGGTAGGGCAGACTGCGCTTGTCCAGATACAGTTTGAGGTCGCCCTCCTCCACAGCCAGGTCGCTGTCCTTTTCGTCACCTGCACGGCAATAGGCCAGGCAGGTTTCCGCACGCGGTGTGCCCGCTTCGACCACAAAGATCCGCACGGCCTCAACCGCCTGGTCGGCCAACAGATCAATTAAGTAATCGCGTGCGGGTGCGGAAATCTGGAAACTGGGCTGCATGAATGACTCTCTAATACTTGAGCGATTTACTCAAGTATTATACCCTCAATGCTCAGTGGATGTCACCCGGCAGGAGGCTTTCAAGATGCCTGATAGATAACCGCCGCAGGGGGAATAAAAAGTTGGAGGGCTCGCCGGCTTGACCGCCCGCGAGCCATCTATGAAGACAGGTACTATTTCACCACAAAGGCGCCTTTCATCAGCGCGGAGTGGCCGGGGAATGAACAGAAGAATTGATATTCTTTATCTTTGCTGAGACCACTGACATCAAAGGTGATCGAAGTCTCCTCACCACCGCCGATAATCTCGGTGTAGGCAATCACCCTCTCATCGCCCGGTTTAATATAATCGTTGTCGAGGCCAGCCGTTAACCCGTCGTTCGCTACCCCTTGCATATCCTCCGCCAGTGTCAGCACCCAGTTATGGCCCATCACATTTTTCGCCATGGAGCCCGAGTGCGTCAGCTTTACGGTGAACTCCTCGCAGCTGGCGTCCATTTCGATCAGTTCGGTATCAAACCGCATTTGATCGGTACTGTCCACGGTCACTTCGCAATCCGCGGCCTGAACGCTGGCAAAGGGACCCACTGCCAGCATAAAAAACAATCCACTCAAATACTTCTTCATAAAACCCTCCTACGGATTAATAACGCCGACACTGACGTTAAGGAAAAATTGTTGTCCGCAAAACAAACCTTCAAGTCCGGCTCTCAATGATCCATTCTTTTGAGGTACTCGCGTAGCACGCGCGCATGGTTGTGCTCTTTATCTTTGGCAGCGTAGACGAGCGTCAGCCTGCCATCCTGGCTTTTATCCAACAGCTCTCGAGCCCGCTCTTTGTTGTCCTTGAGCTGCTGCATATACTCAGTGCGAAACTGCTTCCACTTGTCAGGATCGTGATTAAACCACTGGCGCAAACTGTCACTTGGCGCAACATCCTTGCACCAATCGTTCAATGCCAGGGATTCTTTTTTGACGCCACGCGGCCACAGCTTGTCCACCAACACCCGGGCGCCATCGCCGGTCTCGGGTTCTTCGTAAGCTCGCTTGAGAAAGATATCCACCATACCAACAGCCTTCTAGATAACACCAAACGCCAACATGGCATCGGCCACCCGTCGGAAGCTGGCAATATTGGCGCCCATCACATAATTGCCTTTCACACCAAACTCCTCGGCGGTATCGTAACAATCCCGGTGTATATTGACCATGATCTCCCGCAACCGGTTTTCCGTATGCTCGAAACCCCAGGCGTCGCGACTGGCGTTTTGCTGCATTTCCAGTGCCGAGGTGGCCACACCACCGGCATTGGCGGCCTTACCGGGACCGTAGGCAATGTTGTGCTCCAGAAACACGTCCACCGCCTCGGGGGTACAGGGCATATTGGCTCCTTCGACCACGGCAATGCAGCCCTGTTCCACCAGCAACTCAGCATCCCGCTTATTTAACTCGTTCTGCGTGGCACAGGGGAATGCCAGATCGCAGGGAATTTCCCAAATATTGCCCGCCTTGCGATATTCAGCTTCTGCATAACTATCCGCGTACAGCTTAATACGTGCACGCTTTACTTCCTTGAGCTGCTTCACAGTCTCTAGATCAATCCCCTGCGGGTGATAAATCACACCGCTGGAATCCGAGCAGGCCACCACCTTAGCGCCCAGCTGCTGCAGTTTTTCTATGGCGTATATGGCCACATTGCCGGAACCGGAAACCACACAGGTTTTGCCCGCCAGCGACTCGCCACGCACCTTGAGCATTTCCTCGGCAAAAAATACCGCACCATAGCCGGTGGACTCGCGACGTACCAGCGCGCCTCCCCAGTGCGGGCTCTTGCCGGTAATCACACCCGATTCATAGCGGTTGGTAATACGCTTGTACTGCCCAAACAGATAACCAATTTCACGCGCCCCCACGCCAATATCGCCGGCGGGCACGTCCGTCATCTCGCCGATGTGGCGGTAGAGCTCGATCATAAAACTCTGACAAAAGCGCATGATTTCATCGTCGGATTTGCCTTTCGGGTCGAAATCCGAGCCACCCTTGCCGCTACCGATGGGCAGCCCGGTCAGCGCATTTTTAAAGGTCTGTTCAAAGGCGAGAAATTTAATGGTACCCAGCAACACACTGGGGTGAAAGCGCAGCCCACCCTTATAGGGGCCGAGAGCACTGTTAAAACCCACGCGGAAACCGCGGTTGATATGCACCTCCCCCTTGTCGTCCTGCCAGGGCACGCGAAAAATCACTTGTCGCTCGGGCTCGCAAATACGCTCGATAATTTTCTGTTTGGCGTAGTAAGGACATTTCTCCAGCACGGGCACCAGGCTTTCTATCACCTCCCAGACGGCCTGATGGAATTCATTCTCGCCGGGGTTGCGGTTTTTTACGACCTCGTAAATAGCATCGATGCGTACCTGTGCACTCACCATAGTCTTCTCCTGTCGAACAAAAAACCGGTGCCTTACGGCACCGGAAAGGGATTACTTGCCGCCACCACAGTGGCCACAGCAAATGCTGTCACCCTGGTGCGCCTCGGCCATGGCTGCATCCGAAGAGGCATAGGCCGGGGCAAATTTTTCCACGCCGGGGCCGAGATTGAGCGCCTGGGGCGCACCGGGAAAGAATACGCCCCTGACCACCTGCCAGCTCACCGCCAGGGCACCCACGATAAACACCACATCACCGATGGTGCGCACCCAGCGCAGGGTTACCAGGATCGGTTGCTGCAGAAAGGCCTCGCTGCGAGCGTACCACAAACCTTCCGAGGCACTGCCCACAAACTGGATAATACCCACCGGCAACAGGCTGGTGAACAACATCAGCACCAGGCCACCGTTGAGCCACCAGAAAGCGGTTTTCATCAGACTATCATTAAAAACCATGCGGGGACGAATATAGCGCAGCACCAGCAATGCAAAGCCCAGCGCCAGGAAGCCGTAGACCCCGAACAGGGCCGCGTGGGCATGAGTCGGCGTGGTGTTGAGCCCCTGCACATAGTAGAGGGAGATGGGCGGGTTGATCATAAAGCCCAATACACCGGCACCCAGCATGTTCCAGAAGGCCACGGCCACAAAGAACAGCAACGGCCATTTGATATTCTGCATCCAGGGAGCACGGAATTTGAGGCGCCAGTTTTCCCAGGCCTCATAGCCCAATACCACCAGCGGCACCACCTCCAGCGCACTGAAGGTCGCACCCACCGCCATCACCGGTGTGGTGGTGCCGGAGAAGTACAGGTGGTGGAAGGTGCCGGGAACACCGCCGAGCATAAACAGCGATGCGGACGCCAGTGCGGCAGCGGTCGCCATGGTGCGCGACACCAGCCCCATACTGCAGAAAATAAAGGCCAGCGCCGCCGTGGCGAAGACTTCAAAGAACCCCTCAACCCACAGGTGTACCACCCACCAGCGCCAGTACTCCATAATGGAGATATGAGTGCGCTCGCCGTAGGCCAGGCCGGCGCCATAGAACAGGCCAATGGCCACTACCGAGGCGGTGAGCAACACCAGCAGGTGCTTGTCGCCGCCCTGTTTCAGCGCCGGTGCAATACCTCGCATCATCAACACCAACCAGAAGGCGATACCGGCGACTTTCAGAATCTGCCAGAAACGCCCCAGATCCACATACTCATAGCCCTGGTGCCCCAGCCAGAAGCTCCACTCGGCGGGCATAATCTGGTTGATGGCGAAGAAGTTACCGGCGAAAGAGCCCACCACCACCGCGATCAGCGCCCAGAACAGGATATCCACCCCCAGTTTCTGGTATTTCGGGTCCTTGCCACCATTGATAATGGGCGCCAGAAACAGGCCAGCGGCCAGAAACCCGGTGGCGATCCAGAACATGGCCGCCTGGATGTGCCAGGTACGCACTAGGGAATAAGGCAGCCAATCCGAAGTCTGAATACCGTAAAAACCCTGACCTTCCACGGTATAGTGGGCGACAAAGCCCCCCAACAACACCTGGGCGGTAAACAGCCCCACTACCGCAAGCAGGTACTTGCCCAGCGCTTTTTGGGAGGGCGTGAGGCTAAAGGTGGTGATCGGATCCTGCTTGGGCGCCGCCGGCTCTTCCTCATCTTCCTTGCGCAGAAAGGCCCAACCCCACACCAGGCCGCCCACCCCAGCAATCAGCAAA
>CBFGUT010000075.1:0-12327 GCA_965652265.1 uncultured Cellvibrionaceae bacterium
GAGCAACGCAGGAGCAGTTGCCGAGATGGCAAATGGGAGCCCCCAGGGATGGGTTCACGGGGTCACTCACCACGTTCCTGTGGTTCGCCCTGCGGGCAACATGCGTTGTGCAAATCGGCTATCCTGCCGATTTGTGTCCCACAGGCCGCTACCCGACCTCGGCGATCTAGAAAAGAACACCATGCCCTCTTCGAGAGGGCTCTGGCAATACCGGGTTCTTCGAGCCCGGATGTTTACTTCTGAAATAACGGTGAGTTAAGAACGGCGGCAGAATGTTGGGTTACGATTTGGGTGTCTCTTGGCGTTTAAGCTGACTGCCAATCAACATCAGTAGCCCCACTACGCCCAGGGGAATGAGTGTCCAGGCACCGAGCGGGGCGTGGCTTTGCAGGGCGTTGGTGGCGTTGTATACGGTGACGCAGTACAAGCCCCATTTGACACCCATCCCCACAATAATCGCCAGGATAAACGGCGGCAAAGGCAGGTGTAGTACGCCACTGGTGATATTGATCACTGTGGGCGGGAAAGCGGGTAACATGCGTAAGGCAATTTGCGAGCTGAGGTTGTTGCGCTCAGTCAGCAGTTGACGGACTCGCCTGCCCATCTGTGTATGAGGACTGATGCGGTCAAGCCGTTGGCCCAGCCAGTAGGCACCCAGTGAGCCGAGCAGACTGCCCAGCAACAACAGCAGAGTACCCAGCCAGGGCACATAAAAAAGCGCGATTAACCAAAAACACATGCTGCCGGCCAGCCCAATACCCATGGTGGATGCCATCAATATTATGACCAGCACCGTCGCCAGAGGGCTGCGGGACAGATTGTCGCCCCAGGTCAGAAGGTCAGAGTCGGACGCTGGTACCAGCCAAAAAATACCCACTACAGCCAACACTGCCAGGGTCACCATGGTGAGGCAATAGAGAATTGTGTGGTGATGGTAGGGGGTTGAAGGCATGAAGGTGATTATCAGCGGTTGTGTGCGAGCGGTCAATCCGGGTCGCCAGGGCGGGGCACCGGGGGCGCCCCACGCAGAAGCTAATAACAACTATTGCGGCTGTTGCTTGATGTTATCGGAGGCTGTCAGCCCCGAAGTAATTTCAATATTCAGTCCATCGGAAATGCCGGTAGTGACTTCCCGCTTCTCAAACTGCTGTTCCCCGGTTTCAACTTCCACATAGAACTTCTCGTCCTCAATAATCAGGTTGGCTTCGTTGATAGCCAGTACATTTTCGCGTTTGGCGAGGACGATATCCGCATTGGCGCTGTAATTGGCACGCAGGAACAATTGGTCGTTGAGCTCAACAGCGGCGCGAATCTCAAACTTGATTGTGCCCTGGTCTTCTACCCCTTTAGGAGAGATATGTTCCAGTATGGCGGTGAAAGTTTCATCCTGAAGGGCACCCACATGCAGAATAAGCTCCATGCCCTCCTTGATTTTTCCCACTTCGGCTTCGTCCACCATGCCTTCGAAAATCATGTCGTCCATGTCTGCCATGACCGCAACCGGTGTGCCCGCGCCATAGGTACTGGACTCCACAATAAAGGCGCCCTCCTTGTTGGGGACATCCAGAATCATGCCGTCCACCGGCGCGCGGATAATATTGGAGACCAGGTCGGATTCCCGGGTGGAGCCTTCGCGAATCAACAGAAGATTATTTTCGGCAGATTGCACCCGTTCCCGCTGCAGTTCGTAGTCGAGTTTAAAGCGGTTAAACTCGGAGGCGGAAATCAGTTTGTCTGCGAACAATTGACGTTGTCTTTCCAGTTCTTCTTCCGCATTCTCCAGGCTGATGCGGGCTGAATCCAGTTGTGATTCGGCATTGTTCAGCATCACCATACTGGGCGCCAGGGTGATTTTGGATATCAGATCGCCTTTATTGACTTTTTCACCGGCGGTAACGTAAACCGTTTCCACCACGCCCGACACCTGGGAAGTGACATTCACTTCCTTGCGCGGTACCACCTTGCCGGTAGCCACTGTCTTTTGCACGATGGTGGTGGTGACGGGAGATTCCGTTTCATAAACCACAGGCTCTTCCTGAGATTTATTGTAGAGGAACACGGCTGTACTGATAAATATCAGCGCCACAATCCCCAGCAGTAAGAACATAAAGAATTTTTTCATTGTAACCTTCTTGCTTTCGTCTGTAGTGAGAGTTTATTCGTCTTGTAGTGCGACAATAGGATTAACACTGGCCGCTTTGGCCGCGGGCAATAGTGAGGCAATAATGCCGGAGATAATCAACACCGCCAGTGCCAACAGGGCTGTGTTAAAGTCCACTTCGGGGTTGCGGAACATACCGTCCTGGCCACCGGTGGCCTGCAAGATCTTGTTGACACCTTCCAGCAGGAATACGCCCGCCACCAGGCCCAGGTAGCCGGCCACGGCGGTAATAAAAATCGATTCCTGAACAATCATGGCAATAATGGAGCCCGGCGTGGCTCCCAGCGCTTTGCGCAGGCCAATTTCCCGGGTGCGCTCTTTGACCACAATCAGCATGATATTACCGACTCCCAGAGCGCCCGCCATGATCGTGCCTATGGCGACCGCCCAACTGAAGATGGTGATGCCGGTAAACAGGCCATTGATCTTGTCGAATTCGTCCTGCAAATTAAAGCTGCCGAGGACGCCAAAATCCTGAGGTGAGACCTTGTTGCGTTCAAAAAGGAAACGTTTTACCTCTTCTTCGGCGACGGCAGCGTGAATCCCGGGCTTGGGAATGACTACCATGCTGCCGATCCAGCCCAACTGGTTGAACGTGTGGCGCAGGGTGTCATTGGGCATAAAAATCCGTTCTTCTTCCGAGCTGTTGGGATTGGAAGAGCTGGTTTTAAAAACACCCACCACCTGAAAGCTGATATCGGCTATGGTGAGGTATTTGCCAACGGCCTCTTCACCGGGGCCAAACAACATGTCTTTGACTTTCGCACCGATGATAACCACCTTGCGCTTTTGCCGATCATCCAATTCATTGAGGTAGCGGCCCGCCACAATGCGCTGCTGATGAATATTGGCCATGCCGGCATGGGCGCCCTGCACCGAGAAGCTGCCGGTATTTTGCTTATACACGGTATAGGCGGGAGAACCTCCCCATATGCCCACACTGTTTTGGCTGTAAATACGATCCACGCTGTCGATATTTTTGCGAATGGCCTCAACGTCCTCTGCTCGCAAACGAATTTGCCGGCCTACCGGCATACCCTGATAGGGAATCTGTGTGCGCCCCTGCGACCATATCCACACGGAGTTGGGCACATCCTTGAAATCTTCCACCACACCGTTTTCCAGGGCGTTGCCGGCACCCAGTAGTACGGTCAGCATAAAGATGCCCCAGAAAACGCCAAAAGCTGTGAGTGTGGTGCGCAGCTTGTGCTGGCCCAGGGTGATAAATATTTCCTGCCACTTTTGTGTATCAATCATATCCTCACCCTGTTAATCCGCACGCATGGCTTCAATGGGCATAATGCGTGCTGCCTTGAGAGCAGGCATTAAACCCGCCAGTGCACCGACCACCACCAGCAAAGTAATAGCGGTAATAGCCGCCTGGAAATTGACTTCGGGGTTCTGAAAGAAAGGCAGCTCGGCGCCGGCGGAGCGGAGCCCAAACGCAATCAGTTCAATAAGTCCCACACCGAGTACCAGGCCGGCATAGCCGGCAATACTGGTGACCAGAATGGATTCCAGCAGCAGTGTTTTGACAATGTTAAAAGGCGTTGCACCCAGCGCTTTGCGAATGCCGATCTCGCGAGTGCGCTCCTTGACGGTAATGATCATAATGTTGCTCACCCCGACAATGCCGGCAGTGAGGGTGCCCAGGCCCACGAACCAGATGAATCCATTGATGGCGATAAACAAGCCATTCACCATTTTGGCAGGTTCGGCCATATTAAAAGACTGCACGGCGCGTCGGTCTTCGGGCGACACGTTATGACGCCGCTGCAAGAGTTCAACCACCTGCTTTTCCAGCTCGAAACCATCGACGCCGGGTAGTGGCCGCAGCCATAGGGTCTGTACATTTTCGCCACCACCGAAAACGGTACGGTAGGTGGTATCGGGAATATAGATGCGCTCTGAATCCTGGCCGCGATTGCCTTTATCGTAGAACACGCCCACGACTTTCATTACCACGTTGTTGACTTCCACTTCCTTGCCTACCGGGTCTACGTCCTGGCCAAAGATGCGCTCGGCGACGGTGCGGCCGAGAATAGTGGATTTGCGCAACTCCATCTGGTCGAGGGGGTTGAGTTTGCGGCCAAAATTAAAGGGCACCGACTCTTTGATTTTGAAAAAGTCATCGGGAATGCCGTGAATAGAGAAGCTGCCGGTTTTGTTGCCGTAGCGAATAGTGCCACCGTTAATGCGGTTTTCCGAGGCGAGAAAGCGAATTCCCGGCACCTGCTGGCGTATGGCGTTCATGTCTTCGGTGGTGAGCTGAATATAGCGGCCCACATTCATGCCCTGGTGTGCCACCGCCGTGGTACCGCTCCAGACAACAATAAAGTCGCGCACCTCCGTACCAAAACTGTCATAGATGCCATTCTGCATACCCCGGCCAGCGCCGAGCAGCAAAATCAGCATAAAAATACCCCAGAAGACGCCGAAGGCCGTCAGGGCAGTGCGCAGCTTGTTTTGCCGCAGGGTATAGAGAATTTCCTGTAAGCCGTCCATGCGATCAGTCCACCAGCGCCGCGTGAGTGGAGTGTGAAGTCTTGTGTGCTTCGTCGGCGTCGATAATGCGGCCATCCTTGAGGAAAATCTGCCGCTCCGTCTGGTCGGCCACTTCCTGCTCATGGGTCACGATGACAATGGTGTTGCCCAGCTCATGAACCTGTTTGATCAGCGCCATAATGTCCTCGGTGGTCTGACTGTCCAGGGCACCCGTAGGCTCATCCGCCAGAATAACCTTGGGTTGGGTCACCAGCGCGCGGGCAATGGCCACCCGCTGTTTCTGGCCGCCGGAGAGTTCATTGGGCATATGGTGCGCGCGGTCGGACAAGCCTACCATTTCCAGGTACTCCGCCGCTCGACGGTTGCGCTCCCGACGGCTGATATGCTGGTAATACAAGGGCAGGGCAACGTTTTCCAACGCATTTTTAAAGGGCAGCAAATTAAAGGACTGGAACACAAAACCCAGTAGCTCATTGCGCATCTTGGCAGCGGTCTTCTGCTTGAGCTGGCGGATCTCGCGGCCTGCGAGGAAGTAATTGCCTTCGTCGTGATTGTCGAGAATCCCCAGAATATTGAGCAAAGTGGACTTGCCGGAGCCCGACGAGCCCATGATGGAAACCAGCTCACCCTCGCGGATATGCAGGTCGATGCCCTTGAGAACGTGCAAGCGCTGCTCACCCGTGGCGTAGTACTTATGGATATTTTCAAGTTTGATCATGGTGTTGGCTAACCTTTTCTTGCGCCTGGCGTGCATTGGGCGAGTATGTGCTGTGCCCTGCCATCACGGTGCTATTGGCTTTTGTGACTACTATGACGCACGGGCGCGACAAATGGATGCAGTGAGGGGAGAAATTGTAACAGGTAAGGAAATAAGGGCCGAAGTCGATTACAAATCCATAGTTAGTGGTTGCTAACACCGAGCGGCTGTCGAAAGTCGCGAAAGTGCCGGTTTTGGGTTTGGTCAGGGCTCTCTGTCCTTGTGAAGGAACAACAGAGCCCTGGACGTTATTGTGCTACTCCCTGCAAGCCATCGGCAGCTGTCGATTATCGATATCCTCACTGTAGCAAACCCATACCACTTCGCCCTCATCATTGGTAATCGGGACAAAAAGCAGAGATTTACCCCGCATGGCGCCTTCAGCCAAAGTAGCATTGATGATGCCTGTGTCGGTATCCAGCTCAATACTGTCAACCTGAGATGGGTAAGGCTCGGTAATACCGAGGGACTCCAGGCTATCGGGCAGGGTGCCATGTGTGTGGTAGTGCTCCTGGGTCAGGTTGGCGGCCCTGGAGCCCAGGTGGTACACCTCGGTCGTGTTGGCGCGTGCTACATAGTCCTGATAGGCGGGGAGGGCGATGGCGGCCAAAATGCCGATAACGGCCACTACAATGAGCAGAGGTACGATACCGCGGCCTATACCCAGGCGTGGCACAAACAGCGCCAGCAGCCAGGCAAAGGGGTTGCGTCTGGGCAGCTTATAATCCTTGTTGTGCAATCGGCATGCGCGCTTGACCAGCCAGGGATAATCAGCGATCAACTCGTGAAATGCCATCCAGAAAGCCCCGGTGGCCTGAACTTGCTCCAGGTATTTATCAATATTGACGCTGCTGTAGCGTTTTTCGCCGGCGGCGAGCACCAGCATGCCGTGCAACGCCTGCTGCGAATTGTCACAACACAGCTTGCCAAATTGATCACAAGTATACTCGCAGGCGCGCGAGTAGGCCGCGCCTATCCAGGGGAGAAGATTGGAGGGCCATATTACCGCGCTCCACTTCAGGTGGTTTCTTTTTATGTGAGCCAACTCGTGGCCAAAATAGAAGTTGATGGCCTCGGGGTTGTCACTCATGGCATCGATAATGTTCGAATACAACACGACAAAGTTGCGGCCCAGAAAACGCGTGGCAAAGGCGTTAAGAATGCCGCCACCTTCCAGAATGTAAGCTTCCGGCATGGTGTCTATATTGAGCTTTTGACAGCATTGTTGGTAGCGCTGATAAAGATCCGGAAACTGCTGCTCGGAAATTTTTATCCCATTACCCCTGATCCAGGCAATCAGTCCCGACTGGGCAAAAAGATAGCCGATAAAAAACAGGAGTACATAAATCAGTGCAATACCCAGTGTCCCCACGATGATAGAGAACCAGAATACAAGACTGAGGAAAAGGTGGATGACAAACAGTGATTTTTCGTTGCCGTAAACGTGGGCGTTAATAAGCCGCTCTTTATTGTTTTCCATACTGAAGTACCATCAGGTGTGTTGTTATTGTAATTCTCTTCCCAGGCCACGCTGTGGCCTGCCGACAGTTTATGTGGTGGGAATTTTTTGTCAATTGTCGATTTTTCCCGCGCTGAGGAGTGGGACGACGGGGATTCTATCTGACCAAAGGTGGGAGCGGGGGGAAGTACTTGCCGACGATTGTGTCCAACTCAGAAATACCACGTCAGACGTCCGACCTCAGACGTCTGACTTTGATCCACTGCCAGAAAGCTTTTTCACTTGGCCAGTTTAACCGTTCCCCGTTCACCCCTTTAACGGCTTATATTTCACCCGCTTGGGTTGGGCGTCGGCGCCTTTGCGCTTGATAAAGTCCTCGTGGTAATCGGTATAGTTGCCCTCGAAGAAAACCACTTCCGATTCGCCTTCGTAGGCGAGGATATGGGTGGCGATGCGGTCCAGAAACCAGCGGTCGTGAGAAATGACCAGGACGCAGCCGGGGAAGGCGAGAATGGCGTCTTCCAGGGCGCGCAGGGTTTCCACATCCAGGTCATTGGAGGGTTCGTCCAGCAGCAGGACATTGGCGCCCTGCTTGAGGGTGTTGGCCAGGTGCAGACGCCCGCGCTCACCACCGGACAATTCGCCCACGCGTTTTTGCTGGTCCGAGCCCTTGAAGTTGAAGCGTCCCACATAGGAGCGGCTGGCCACTTCATAGTTGCCGATGCGCAAAATATCCTGACCATCGGAAATGGCTTCCCAGACGGTTTTCTTGTCGTCCAGGTTCTCACGGCTCTGCTCCACATAGGCCACCTTGACGGTATCGCCCAGGGTGATGGTGCCGCTGTCGGGTTGCTCGGTGCCGGCAATCATGCGGAACAGGGTGGATTTGCCCGCGCCATTGCCGCCGACAATACCCACCACCGCCCCCTTGGGGATACTCATGGTGAGATCGTCGATCAGCAGGCGGTCGCCATAGCCCTTGCTGACATGCTCCAGTTCGATCACTTTGTCGCCCAGGCGCTCGCCCGGCGGGATATAGATTTCATTGGTTTCGTTGCGGGACTGGAATTCCTGAGATTGCAGTTCGTCAAAGCGGTTGAGACGAGCCTTGCTCTTGGCCTGCCGGCCCTTGGGGTTCTGGCGAACCCACTCCAGCTCGGTTTTCAGGGCCTTTTGGCGGGCCGCTTCGGTGCGCTCCTCCTGGGCCAGGCGAGCCTCTTTCTGCTCCAGCCAGTTGGTGTAATTGCCCTCGTAGGGGATACCGTGGCCGCGGTCCAGCTCCAGAATCCAGCCGGCGGCGTTGTCGAGGAAGTAGCGGTCGTGGGTAATAGCCACCACGGTGCCGTTAAAGTTCTGCAGGAACTGCTCCAGCCAGTGCACGCTTTCGGCGTCCAGGTGGTTGGTGGGCTCGTCGAGCAGCAGCATATCCGGGCGCGACAGCAGCAGCCGGCACAGGGCCACGCGGCGCCGCTCACCGCCGGAGAGTTTGCTTACGTCCGCATCCCAGGGCGGCAGGCGCAGGGCGTCGGCGGCCACTTCCAGGGTGTGGTCCAGATTGTGGGCATCCCAGGCCTGGATAATATCCTCATAGCGGGCCTGCTTTTTCGCCAACTCGTCGAAGTCGGCATCCGGTTCGGCGTAGGCGGCGTAGACTTCCTCCAGGCCCTTGAGGGCATCCACGGCTTCGCGCACGCCGTCTTCCACATTGCCGCGCACGTCTTTCTCGGGATCAAGTGCCGGCTCCTGGGGCAGATAGCCGATTTTGATACCGGGCATGGGACGGGCCTCGCCGTTGATATCGCTGTCCAGGCCCGCCATGATTTTCAGCAGGGTGGACTTGCCCGAGCCGTTCAGGCCCAACACGCCGATCTTGGCGCCGGGAAAGAAGGACAGGGAGATATCCTTGAGAATTTCGCGCTTGGGGGGAACAATTTTGCCCACGCGGTTCATGGTGTATACGTATTGCGCCATGGGGCTTCTACCTCGTTATGGAGCGTTCAGGGAGCGTTGCTGGAAAAAGGCGCAAGGTACCGAAAACGGCGGCCGAGTGCAATTGCCGTGCGCCGGCGAATGCCCACTAGTCGCGGCTAAAACACGGCAGCACGTCTTCCGCGAAATAGGGTTCTTGGTTGGCCCAGAACATATAATCCACCTTGAGGAAGCTTCGGGCGAAGGCGTGCAGCAGGGGTACAATGTTCTGCCGCTCATCGACCACCTCGGTGGTGCCTGTCTGGCCGATGTAGTTGCCGTCCTGCACGGCGATCGCGAGCGGCACACTGTAATCATGCTCGTGCATCATGGCCAGGGCGTGGTTCAACTGCCCCTTGCGGCGCACCATCAGGTCCGGGGCGCCCAGGCCGACCCCGATTTCCTCGCCGTAGAGGTAGAGGGAGCGCAGTTGCCCCTTGTCCTCCTAGGGCAGCCATTCGCCCGGCGTAAAGTTGGCATATTGCAGCACCGCTGAAGAATACCAGTCCCAGCAGGATAATTATCGGCATGGTCGCCCCTGAGTTTTAGACGATTCGGTCACTTTATGTTCATTGGCAGCGAGTGTCAAAAATCGTGAACATAGTGTGAACGATTCAGCCTTTGCGTTATTCTCGGCGGTCAATCGATTGTGGAGGGTGATTGTATGAGGCGGAAATCAACATTGGCCTTGCTGGGAGTGATGGCTATAGCCTGTGTAGCGATAGTGGCCTGCCAGCCGCAGGGCGTGCGCAGCGACCCCGCTGACACTGAGACACCACGGCTGCAGCTCTGGTACCCGGCGCCCGCAGCCAACTGGAATGAGGCGCTGCCGGTGGGTAATGGGAGGCTGGGGGCCATGGTCCACGGCGGTGTGACACAGGAGGTGCTACAGCTCAACGAGGATACTGTCTGGGCGGGTGGCCCCCACAATAATGTTACCCCCTCCCTGCAGCCCTATTTGCAGGAAGTGGCCAGGCTGGTGTTGGCCGGTCGCCACCGGGAAGCGCAGGCGCTGGCGGATCAGCACATTCATTCCAGTAGTCACGGCATGCCCTACCAGACGGTGGGAAATCTGAATATTGATCTGGGCCACGGCGAGGAGGCCGAAGCCTATCGCCGGCAACTCGATATCGGTCAGGCATTGAGCCATGTCGAATACCGGGTCGATGACGTCACTTATCACCGCGAAACCTTTGCCGCCCTCTCGGCGCCAGTTATTGTGACCCGCTTGACCGCCAGCCAGCCGGGCCAGCTCAATCTGGATCTGAGTTTCAACAGTCCCATGAACCACGATGTGGAGACCGCGCAAGGGCGTTTGCGCGTAGAGGGGCGTGGTGCCGATCATGAAGGCGTGGCGGGCAAAATCCGTTTTACGCTGCTGGCGGAGCCGGTGCTGGAAGGCGGTACTGTGACAGCACTGGAGGATGCACTGCGTATTCGCGGCGCTGATGTCGTAACCCTGTATACCGCTATTGCCACCAATTTTGTGCGCTTCGATGATGTTTCCGCCAACTCCCGGGCACGCGCTGAAGAGCATTTGGCAGCGGCGACGCAACTGGGTTACGAGTCCGTACGTCGTGAACATATCGCCCGCTACCGCGAACAGTTTGACCGCGTCACCCTGGACTTGGGCCGCACCCCAGCGGCGGATCAACCCACCGATCAACGGGTGGAAAAATTTGCCCGGCAGTATGACCCGCAGCTTGCCGCCCTGTATTTCCAGTTTGGTAGGTACCTGTTAATCAGCAGCTCGCAACCCGGCACCCAGCCCGCGAATTTGCAGGGTATCTGGAACCCGCATACCAACCCGCCGTGGGATAGCAAGTACACTCTGAATATTAATACCGAGATGAACTATTGGCCCGCCGAGTCTACCAACCTTTCGGAGTTGCACGATCCCTTGTTAAGTATGCTCAAGGATTTGTCGCACACCGGTCGCGAAAGCGCCCGGCAATTGTACGGTGCCGAGGGCTGGATGCTGCATCACAATACCGATTTATGGCGTATTACCGGCCAGGTGGACCCGCCTTTCTGGGGGCAGTGGTTGGGCTCCGCCGCCTGGTTATCCCAGCATGTGGGTTATCGCTATTATCACACCGGTGACAGGAAGTTTCTCGCGGAGTACTACCCGGTCATACGCGAGGCGGCCCGGTTTTATGCCGACACACTGCAACCGCATCCAGTGCATGACTGGCTGGTGCTGGCCCCCTCCAACTCGCCGGAAAATGATTACCTGCGCACCGGCGAAGCCATGGCCTCTATCGATGCCGGTACTACCATGGATAACCAACTGGTCTTCGACCTGTTCAGCCTGGTGATAGAGGCGGCGCGGGTGCTGGAGCGCGACCAGGAATTTGCTGCACATCTGAGAGAATTGCGCGAGCGCCTACCGCCCATGCAAATTGGAAAATACGGCCAATTGCAGGAATGGCTGGAGGATTGGGACAGCCCAGATGACAAGCACCGGCATGTTTCCCACTTGTACGGTCTGCATCCCGGCAACCAGATTTCTCCCTATCGTCATCCGGCCTTGTTCAGCGCCGTGCGTACCAGTATGGAGCACCGGGGCGATGCTTCCACCGGCTGGTCGATGGGTTGGAAGATCAATTTGTGGGCGCGTTTGCAGGACGGTAATCGGGCCTACAAATTGTTAACGGACCAATTGAGCCTGGTGACCGAAGCATCTGTGACTGAAGCGGGCGGCACCTACGCCAACCTGCTGGATGCCCACCCGCCCTTCCAGATCGATGGCAATTTTGGTGTGACCGCGGGGATCGCCGAAATGTTGGTGCAGAGTCATGACGGCGCTATTCATTTATTGCCGGCCTTGCCGGACGCCTGGCCGGAAGGCAAGGTCACGGGGCTGGTCACCCGCGGTGGTTTTGTGATTGACATGGCGTGGCGCGAGGGAAAGATAAGTGACTTGAGTATTCACTCCCGTCTTGGCGGGTCGGTGCTCTTGCGTGTGCATTCTCGCCTTGAGCCTCTGGGTGGTTATACACTTGACCCGGTGGCGGCAGACACTCGGTCGAGCAATCCGCTGATGCAAGTGCCCACTATAAAATCGCCACTTGTTCATAACCCCGATGCTGTTGTACCTATCAGTCTCAAACCCAGTGAGCTGTTGTCATTGCAAACAGAGAGAGGGCAGCGATATCACTTTCGTGCGCCGTAATATTGGGATTATGTCAGGGGTTGTTGTGTCTCGATTGTGATGGTGCTTTGGGCGGCCTATACTGGTTGCCCAGGGCGAAAGGAGGTTAGATGAAAGCAGCCTTTACCGTTGGGCTGATGGCGGGGCTGCTGTTGTCGGCATGCCAGACCGCCATTCAATCCCGAACTGAACTTTTTGATTGTGGCGATATAGTCTACGCCGAATTTCAGCGCGAAGGCTTGCACCTGACGCGCAATGGCCGCGATTATGACCTGCAATCCGTCTCCGCCGCCTCGGGAGCACGATACACTACCCTGCCAGGG
>CBFGUT010000076.1:0-12317 GCA_965652265.1 uncultured Cellvibrionaceae bacterium
GAGGGCTGATCAATGCCGTGATCGGCCGCCGACTCGGATAAATTTTTCAGAAGAAAAGCAGCACGCTCTCTACCCCCATGGCGAACAACTGACTCCAGTGCATCCAGCCATTCTCTCGTCTCGAGAGCATCAATATCTTCTATCATGCAAATCTCCTCAGCATGCGCCTTGATAAGGCACACTATCATAGTCGGCATCAGTCACGCACAGACGCTGACGGCTTTTTCCGTCAGGCTGGAACCCAAGCTGACACACGGTTTTTGGTAAAGAATCCGTACGACACCCCCGCAAAAGGGAGGCGAAAAATGCCTGAATTTTTACACATTTAGGCGATTTTTACTAGTCCCGGCGGTTTTTATAACCCTCTGGATATAACGGGAGTGCACAATCGGTATGCTTTTTGCTCAGCCTTTGAGCAGTCGCGCCGAGCCCTCGGCTCAGGGTAGCGTATAAACGGGCCGTGGGCGTTGACCCTGAGGTTCGGCAGTCCCCGCTTGTTCGGGAGGCGTCTGGGCCTGACTATCGGGTGCCAGTAACCAGAGCCCGCTCGTCGGGTCCGCAAAAAGCTGAGTGTAGGTCTCCCACAGACTGGCGTGATCGAGAGTCTCCAATGCCCTGACCTGCTCCCGATAGAGGCCAAAGTCAGCCTGGTGGCGGTCAATCAGATACCACAGCCTCTGGGCCTGTTGTCGCTGCGTGTCAGGCGGTTGCTGCCAGTGCGCCTGTAACTGCTGCGCCTGCTGCCGCCAGGCATTCTCCGGCCACTCCACGACCAACAATCCCTGTAGCCAGTTTTCCAGGTTATCCGTGTCCGTTCGCAGCGCCGAGAGCGAAATCAGTACACCGGGATAACCGAGCAGATTCAGCGGTTTCACCTGCAAGTGCAAACTGTCGTCACCACTGGGCAGGTGTCCGGCCCATAATTCGGGCAACCAGCGGCTGAGCAGAGCCATTCGCGCCCGATCGTCCGGTGTCGTACCGCCGGCCTGTACATACAGGTGTACCGACGGCGGCGAGGGGGCAGTCATTGGCAGGCGCCAGACCTCATCTTCATCCACAACCTCCAGGCGCAAAAGGCGACGCTGAGGCAGGCCATCGCTGCCCGGTCGACTGAGATAGTGCTCGGTCAGGGTCGCCAGCCGCTGGGCCTCCTGACGGTAGAGGTTGCCGTAATAGAAACTGCGGATAAATACGCCGTCGAAAAAGTGGCGGGCAAACCGGGTGAAGGCCTGGTAATCCACTTGCTCCAGTGCATTGAGCAGCTGCGCCGACGACCAGTGTGGCGATACCAGCAGCTGGGCGATTTGCGCTTCGGGCGTGACCGGTTGCGCCTTCAGACTTTTCTGCAAGTGTCGACGGGCACGCTCAAAGATCTCCTCGTCAAAGTGCGGTTCGGTCATGACCTGTCCTACCCGCGTCAGCATCAACCCCTGCTGCGAGCTATAGCCCGAGAGGCTGAGCAATAATCCCTGAGGCTGTGCCTGCAGGGTGAAGTCAAAACCCGCCGACCGCGCCTGATGCACACTGGCGTGCAGTTGTCGCTCCAGCAATGCAGCCAACAAACGGGTGGAGACCGCGGCTTCGGCACTGACCACCGCCGCCGGGGAGTCCACGCGCACAAATACTGAGGATCGGGGCACCTTGAATGCCACATCCTGTTGATACCAGGCGTGAAAGCGCGGCTTTTCCACAATCCGCACGGGGCCTGTCGCCGGCTCCATCCGCGCACTGGGTGTGGGCAGCAATTGCTCATCCTTGACGTTCAAACGCTTGGGTATAAAGGCGTTTTCGTCGGGGAAAGAGAGCTTGCGGCGCACCGAGATCTTGATGTCGGGCTGCTCGGGGGTGAGGGATTGACGGGCATAGGGTGCCGCCAGCAGGGGGCTGAGGGACTCTGCACTGACATCACTACCGGTGTAGGCGACTATCACATTGTCGCTGGTCAGATGGTTCAGGTAGCGCGTGTGCAACTCGGCATCAAAAGGAGCGTACCGATAGGGTTCGTA
Organism: uncultured Cellvibrionaceae bacterium; assembly: GCA_965652265.1. Taxonomy (GTDB): domain Bacteria; phylum Pseudomonadota; class Gammaproteobacteria; order Pseudomonadales; family Cellvibrionaceae; genus Gilvimarinus. The sequence continues at coordinate 2,007 of CBFGUT010000076.1, forward strand.
GAGAAGATGCTGGGGTGAAACCTCGTGTAAACGTTGGGCCAGTTGCCACAGCTCGCTGTCCGGCGTCTGATCAAATCGAAAGTCCAGATCGGCCAGTTGGGCCAGCTCATTATAGCGCCAGGCCTCGAGCCCGCGATCGCGGATCTGGCCCAACTGGTAAAACACCAGCGCCACCACCTGGTCCCGGGCGCGCACACCCAGATCGGTAAGGTCCACGTCAATCTCATAGAGTTGATAGTGACGCGACAGAGGCCGCAGTTCGGCCTGCAGTGACTGTGCCCAGCCGAGATCCTGCAACAGCCACAATAGCCCGCCGGGACCGTCATTCTCCAGCAGCGCTGTGACCAGGCTAAACGGGTGGTAGACACCGTGTTCCGGCTCACGGGGGACCGGAAAGGACATAAACAGTCGCGGTGTCTCCTCGCTACTGCGGATATTCACCGCCACCGGTAGAGTCTCTTCCGCCAGCAGCGGTTCGGGTGCAGACTCTCCCGGGGCCTCGACTGTCGGTATTTCGCGCAAACGGGGAGATATCAGAGCATCGAGTTTATCCAGTGGCAGGGGGGAAGACACCACAATGGCCATCTGCGCCGGTACATAGTGTCGCTGGTGGTAAGCCACCAGGGGCGCCGACAAACTCTCTGCGTTCAGTTGCTCCACCCGCGCCCTAGCCTGGCAGTAACGTGCCAGTGGATGGCTGGATTGATAGAGAGCACAGTAGACGTCACTCCGGCGCCGCTGATCCGAGGTCAGGTCGCGCTGAAATTCGCTGTCCATATGAGCCAGGGCGCGGCTGAGGGTCTGCTCGTCGAACTCGGGAGTCAGCAGCGCTTCCAGGACCCCGGGAAATACCGCCTTTGCCGATTTCCCCGCTGGCAGGGAGAGGCCGATTCGACTGTGCTCGGCCGTTACCCGGGTGCTGACCTGCCCCGCGGCCAGCAGGGGTTGCAGAGGTTCGCGCGCCTGCACCAGGCTGTGGGCCAGTAGTGCAGCTGTGCCCGCTGGATGAGGCGGCTCCTGGTTGTAACCGGCCGCCACATCCACCGCCAGGCGCCAGTGTTCGGCATCCGGAGCGTGCACCAACAGCAATAGCAAACCATTGTCAAAACGCCGATAGCGGTATTCGCGCGCATCCGTGGCGGGTTTAACGATATGGCTGTCGTCCACACGTTCGGCGGCAGTGGCCAAACCGGCCCAGGCCAGTAGCAGTAACCACCAACACAGCCCTATCGCCTCAGGAGGCCGCATCATCCGCCTCCGGCGGGGGAATCAGATTGGCCTCCTGCACACCAATAGGCCAGGCGTAGAGAATAGCCTTGGTAAGGGTAGCCAGCGGAATGGCGAAAAACACACCCCAGAACCCCCAGATACCACCAAAAACCAGCACCGACATAATAATGGCCACCGGGTGAAGATTGACCGCCTCCGAAAAAAGGATAGGCACCAGTACATTGCCGTCCAGCGCCTGGATAACGGCGTAGGCAATCATCAACATAAAGAAATCAGGTCCCCACCCCCACTGAAAAAAGCCGATCATGGCCACCGGCAGGGTCACCACCGCCGCGCCGATATAGGGAATCACCACCGACAGGCCTACCGCAATAGCCAGCAGTGCCGCGTAATTCAGCCCCATGATTGCAAACACCACGTATGACACGCTGCCAACAATCAGGATTTCAATAAATTTGCCGCGAACATAGTTGGCAATCTGCTGGTTCATTTCCTGCCAGATTTTACTCATCATGGGACGCTTGTGGGGCAAAAAGCCGGTGACCCAGCGCATGATCAGATCGCTATCCTTCAAGAAGAAAAACACCAGAATCGGGACCAGAATAAAATACACCAGTACCATCATCAGCACCGGCAGACTGCTCACGGAAAAACTCACCAGGCCCTGACCCAGGCGCGCCAACTCGTTGGCTATGGCCGACATCAGATTTTCCACCTGTTCTTCCGATACCAGATTGGGGTAGTTCTCCGGCAATAACAGCAGGATATCCTGCCACTCGCGCAGCATGCGCGGCACCTCGGCAATAAATCGCGCCGACTGCTGCCAGATCACCGGCATCAGCACCAGCAGTATCGACGCCAGCATGGCCACCAGCAACAGGAAGGTAATAGTGACCGCCAGCCAGTGCGGGGCGCCCCAACGGCGCAGTTGCATCACCACACCCTGCATCAAAAATGCAATGATGATACTGGCGATCATGGGTGCCAACACCGATCCCATGGTGACCATGACCAGTCCCCCCACCAGGATCAACACCAGCAGTATCAACGCTTCCTCGTCCGAGAAATAACGGTCGATCCAACTGCGAACTACCCTCAGCATCGGCACTCCTAGAGTCTTCAGGACTTTTTAATCAAGTAAGTATAAACAGGTCCATCCTGCTCAAACGAGAGCATGGTGTGGCCGGCCAATTCCACAAAAGCGTGTAAATCCCTCACCGAACCGGCGTCCGTGGCCAATACCCGCACCCTGGCACCGGCGGGTAAATCCCGCAGCGCCTGCTTGGTTCGCAGCAGTGGCAGGGGGCAGCGCAGCTCGCGGGCATCCACTACCACCTCATCGCTCTGGGAACCCGTGTGCGGCTTATCGGTCGAAAGGGGCATGGTCAGGAGCGGTTCCTCGGAATCTGCAGGCGCGGGTGGCTCATGCTAGTGAACATTCGCTCCCAGCACAAGCGCTCCCCCGAGATTTTCAAGCCAACACCGGCGGTGATACCATGCGCCGACAGAATCCCATAGGCGGCAGGATTAAAGACACCGTGAAAACCTTCTACACCACTGGCCTGGCACTACTGCTGGCGCTATTGTCAGCCCATGCGCCGGCGCAGATTCACAATCCTCATAACCTGCCCGACTTTGGCGATGCCTCCTCCGTAGTAATTTCACCCCAGGAAGAGGAAAAACTCGGCCAAATGGTGCTGCGCAGCTACCGAGGCCAGGTCCCCACTTCCTCGGACCCGCTGCTGATTGACTATCTCGACAGGCTACTCAGAGATCTGGTCCCTCACAGCCAGTTAACCAACCGCAATCTGCACCTGGTGATCATAATCAGCCCGCTCATGAACGCCTTTGCCGCCCCCGGCAATATCGTGGGCGTGAACACCGGTCTGCTGGTTTATTCCCAGTCGGAGGCCCAACTGGTGTCGGTGCTCAGTCACGAACTGGCGCACCTGAGCCAACGCCACTACGCGCGACGCCTGGAGCAGCAAAAGAACATGCAGCTGCCCTTTGCCGCCGCCCTCTTGGCCAGCCTCGCCCTGCTGGCTACCGATGGCGGCGATGGCGGGCTGGCTGCCATCAGTGCCGCTCAGGCGGCAGCGCTGGATGCGCAATTGCGCTTCAGCCGCTCCTTCGAGCAGGAGGCCGATCGTCTGGGGATGGAAATCATGATCCGTGCCGGTTACGACCCCTATGCCGCCGCGCTGATGTTCGAGCAGATGCTGCGTGCCTCGCGCTACTATCGCCGCCCGCCCGAGTTCCTGCTTACCCACCCGGTGACCGAAAGCCGCATCGCCGATGCCCGCAACCGCGCCCAGCGCTATCCGCGCCAATTGCGTCAGGACAACCTGGAGTTTCACCTGATGCGCGCGCGTATCCGTTTCAATCAGGCCAATACCCCCCGGGAGGCGGTCAACCTGTTCCAGGGTGAACTGGAGGGCACCTCCCTATCGACGGATGCCAGTCGCTATGGCCTGGCGCTGGCCTACAGTGAAGCTGGCGAGACGCAAAAGGCAGTGGCGGCACTGGCGCCGCTACTGGAGAAAGACCCGGAACGGATCACCTACCGGCTGATGGAAGTGGATATCCATATAGCCGCGGAAGAGTATGGTGTGGCCTTGGAAAAACTGCAGTCGACCCTGCGCCAAAGGCCCGACAACTACCCGCTCAATGTGCGTTACGCCGAAGCACTCATGAAGTCCGGCCGCCACCAGACAGCTACGGACTTTCTCACGCAATACGTTCGCGAACGACAGAACGACCCCTACCTGTGGTATCTACTGGCAGAGGTCAGTGGCCTCGCGGGCGATATCCTCACGGTGCACGAAGCGCGGGCAGAGTATTTTATTCTCACCGGTGTCTACGACAAGGCCATGGTGCAGTTGCGCCACGCCCTGAAACTCACAAAGGACAGTTTTCACCGCACCGCCCTGCTTACCGAGCGACTGCGTTACGTGGAGCGTTTGCAGTCGGAACTGGATTATTAAGTAAAAAAACCGGGCTCAAAGAACCCGGTTTTGCTAGAGCCCTCTCGAAGAGGGCATGGCGTTCTTTCCTGGATCGCCGAGGTCGGGTAGCAGCCTGTGGGACACAAATCGGCAGGATAGCCGATTTGCACAACGCATGTTGCCCGCAGGGCGAACCACATGGACGTGGTGAGTGACCCCGTGAACCCATCCCTGGAGGCTCCCATTTGCCATCCTTGGCAAATGAGGGTCCCACACACCGCTACCCGACCCCGGCTCAGTGCCAATCTCAAGTTGGTACGCCCCCCCTACCTCTGCCGTTGGCACCCAAGCTTGTACGAAACACCATTATCTATCAGGCAAAGCCCCTTTTTATTACCACGCCCTAAGGACGTGGCTTAACGTTCAGTCAATGAGCACTCGCGCGCCCAGGGGGATTCCAACAGCCAGCGCTCAGCCTGTTCGGTGGTCATGGGGCGGCCGATAAAATAGCCCTGCGCCTGATCACAGCCCAGCGCCTGCAGGCGGTCCAGCAGAGCTTCGCTTTCCACCCCTTCGGCCACCACTTTGAGACCCAGGTTGTGCGCCAGATGAACCGTGGAGTTGACAATAATTTCATCCTGCTCGTCTTTGAGCATATGGCGCACAAAAGAGTTGTCTATTTTCAGCGTTTGCACCGGCAGACGCTTGAGATAACTCAGGGAGGAATAACCCGTACCGAAGTCGTCTATCGACAAGCGCAGTCCCAATCGATATAGCCGCTCCAGGTTGCGCATCACCCGCACCGGGTCGGTCATAATAGAGCTTTCGGTAATTTCCAACTCCAGCACCGAGGCCGGCAACTCGCACTGGCGCAGCAGCCTTTCAATCAACACCGGCAACTGGTCATCCATCAGGTTGCGCGCCGAAATATTCACCGCTATGCCAAAACCCAAGCCGCGTTGGCGCCACTCAGCGGCAACACCTATCGCTTTTTGCAAAACCCAGGCGGTGAGCGGATGAATCAAACTGGTCAGCTCGGCGATGGGAACAAATTCCGCTGGCGATACAAACCCCATCTGGGGATGATGCCAGCGCAGCAGTGCCTCGAACCCACAGAGACAACGGCGTTGCAAATCGATTTTTGGTTGCAGGTTCAGGGTTAACTGATCCTCGCGAATAGCGCGACCGAGATCGCTCATCATTGCCAGACGCTTGGGTGAATGCGGGTCGAAATCGGCATTGTAGAGCGCCAGTCCCGACATATCCTTCTTTGCCCGGTACATGGCGACATCGGCATAGCGCATTAATGTGCTGACATCCTCCGCCTGTGAAGGACACAGGGATATGCCGATACTGGCACTCAATTCAGTGGAAAAATTATCCACCAGAAACTCTTCGCCCAGAGCGTCGAGCACGCGGTGAGCGATAACCACCGCCTGTTGGGCATTGCGAATGCGGGGCAGGAAAATGGCAAATTCATCGCCGCCCAGGCGCGCCACCATGCCGGTGACATCCCCCAGTTCCGCCTGCAACCGCGGCCCCACCAGGCACAGCAATTGATCACCCACCTGATGCCCCAGAGTGTCGTTGATCTCCTTAAAACGGTCCAGGTCGATTAACAACAGTGCACTCTGTTGCTCGGCCCCGCGCTGACGCAGACAGGTTTCCACTTCGCGATACAGGCGCGTGCGGTTGGGCAGGCGGGTGAGCGCATCGTGATTGGCCTGGTAGTGCAACTGCGCTTCGTAGCGTTTGCGCGCGGTGATATCCTTGGTGGTACCCCAAACCCGCACCAGCAAATTATTTTCAATGACCCCCACGCAGGAAATCTGCCGGTACGCCGTGTCACCACTGCCTGTGCGACTTTCTATCTCGTAATCGGCCAGCTGATACTGATTGTTAACAAAGGTGCGGATATCAAACGCATAACTGGCCGACCCACTGTGCTCAAGGCCCGTGCCCAGTATCTGCTCGGCCGTGCGCAACCCCAACATCCGTAGCAAGACAGCATTGCAGTCGGCCATTCGCGCGCGCTCAATGATCTGGGCCACCTGGGGCTCTATTCCCTGTTGAATGTCCACCGCCGGTTCGATTTCATAGCACCAGACAGCATCGGAACTGTTGGCGTGATACGCCTTGTAGCGCGCTTCGATGTCGCGGAAATTGCGCGCCTGCAACACCTCCTCGGTGACATCGTTCATGGTCAAAAGGACGCCGGTCACCTGCCCCTCCGCATCGCGGGTGGGCACCTTATCCACCCGAAACCAGAGATTGTGCCCCTGCTGGTGAATACACTCGAGCACCCCCACTTCGGCAATGCCTGTGCGCACCACCTGCATAATTTCCCGCTGTCGCTCTTGGGGATTTCCCCAGTGGCCGGCCACCTCGGCAAAGGGCCGGCCCACAATCTCACCACACCCCAACAACTGCCGGGCAGCGGTGTTAGCCTCGCGCACCACGGCCTCGGCATCCAGGTAACAGATGGCCGCGCGCACTGCATCCAGCAGTGAGGTGGATTGCGCACTCACCAGCGGTGCGGCGAGGGGGGAAAAAACCAATGCCCGGGCCACCAGCATGTCTCGGTGGTCGCGCAGGGGGAGACAGGTAACCGCAAAGCGCCCTCGGGCGGTGACAATATTGCCCCCACTGAGACCGCCCGCACCGGCGAATTGACGCAGCAGTGGTTGCAGATCATTGGCGCCCGCCACCCCCAGTAACTCGCGATCATTGGCACCCAGGAAGGTGGATGAGTCGCGCCCCAGTAATTCACCCATGCGCTCGCTGGCAAACAGGTACTCGCCCTGCTCGCTGCGAATCGCCACGCCGGCATCGGCTCGCAACAGCGGCCCATTGGCCGGCAGTTCACGACGACCCGAGGGTTGTAATCGCAAGAGTACCCCGGCGACCTGGTCTTCACTGTTCACTACCGGCAGGGCCAGCGCATCCAGCGCCAGGGGAGGCAGATCTGGACAGGTCTGGCGTCCGCGACGGCCGCTGTAGCCCAGGGTAAAACGTCGCACCCGGCGATCGTTAACCACCCTCTCCAATTCGGCCGCCACGTCCAGATGACGGGTGACATAGGTATCGCGGAGAATATTGTAGCGCCCGCGTGCCAGCCGCGCCTCGCGCCCGGACAATCCCATCAGGCCGGCACAGGCGGCGTTTTGCCAGAGTAAATCGCCGGCGGGGTTGAGCAGTAGCAGAGGCTCCTCGCAGGTGGCCAGGGTGGAGACCAGAGCCGTATCAAATCCCGTTACCAGCTCAGAGGGCGCCGCCCAGGCCACACCCTCCAATACCTCACTGCGTCGGTTTGGAACCCCCATGAGCACCAGGCTGCCAGAGGGGCCCGACACACGGCACGACAACAGGCCCGGCCCCGCCAGGCTGAGATTGCGGAGGAATATCTGGCTGAAAGTGGTGTAGTCCTCCCCGGACAGGGTGGTGGTCACCCAGTTTTCCAGGGGGATATCGGCGCTCGGCAAATGCCTGGGCACCAGGCTCATGGCGGCGGTGGGAATATCATAACGCCAACGCCACAGCCCTCCCAGGGCCTGCCAATGGCTGGCATCGGAGAGCTGGCCGGCGAAAACCCGATTGCGTCCGTTTACGACTTGCATGTCCTGTGGGCGTGTGCCTTGTTGTCCAGAGCTTATAGTCCAAAACACCCGAATCTTTCGGGGTTCTATCAAGTGTAGACAATCACGCCATAAGCACAACTTTTTTTATAGCGTTGAATTAGGGCCTGTTAACACTATTTGAATACAGCCTGTTGTGGCTAAAAATTCGCCAATCAAGGCGCGAGGAGAGTGGTTTGGTGGTTCCAAATGAGCGAAAGCTGGCCCCGCGAGCGAAGCGAGTGCATTGGGTCCGAGCAACGCAGAGTGGCGGATTTTTAGCCGCAACCCGCAGGGCTGGAGCCCCCGCTTTGAAAACAAGAGGTGTCCCCAGCGTCGTTGCCGTTCGCTTATTTGGAACCATCACTAAAACGCCTGGAGCGTTTTTGCGCGCAAGCCCTGAAGGGGTGAAGTATAGGGACATGCTGAACAAACGACACTCACGGCGCCTAGCTGGAAACAAAACTGGCTTCCAGCAGGCGCATTCAAATAGTGTTAACAGGCCCTAGTGCTCAATAATGCGGCGGGCGTTCATTGGCCCTATCAGCGGGTTCACCGGCCTCGCCAGCACCCAGCCGGTTTTGCAGCGCCTGCACCTGCTGCTGTAAATGACTAATCTGCTGATCCTGCCGGGCCACTACCTCACTGAGGGCGGCCAGGGTATCTTCCTGCCACGCCAGGCGGGTTTGCAGTTCAATAATGTCGCTTTCTTGCACAGAAACCTCACAGGCATTGGTAGAGCGCGCGAATCAGGCGCTGCGCACGGGGATCGATCAACAGGCCCTGCCCTAGCCGGGCAGTGACATAGCCAAAACCCAGCGCCTGCCCCGGATCGGCAAAACCCAGACTGCCGCCGGCTCCCGGATGGCCGAAACCCGCCTCGGAGCCATAGTGGCAATCCGCCTGGGGCTGGGACAGCATAAACCCATAGCCAAAGCGCAGGGGTACACCCAGCACCCGGTCGTGGGCGGCGGTGTGCTCATCCAGCGCCTCCGTCAGCAATGCCTTGCCCAGTGGCGGTTGCGGCGACACCAGCGCGCCGTAAAAGCGCGCCAGCGCCCCGGCGCTGGCGTGACCGTTGGCGGCGGGAATCTCCGCCTGCCGCCATTCCGGGGTATTGGTGTTGTTCATCAGTGACATGGGATTGCTGAAGGCGCGATTGGTCACCCCGCGCGGGTCCTGCTTCATCAACTGCCCCAACTCAGCACTGCTGGCACCGGGCGTCTGCCCCTGAACCCGGCCCATGGCACGCTTCAGGGGCGCCACCTCCGCCAGCCCCCGTTGCTCGTCGGGCGGCAGACCAAAGCGGCAATCCAGTGCCAAGGGTTGGGCCAGAGCCCGCTGAAAATAATCGTCAAAGGTCTCCGCACCCGCCACCCGTCGCACCAGCTCGGCCAGAATCCACCCATAGAGAAAGGGGGAGTACCCCTGCTCAGCGCCGGGTTCCCACCAGGGGGTCTCATATTCCAGCAGAGAGAGTACCGCCTGCCGATCGAAGATCACCGGGTCCTTGACGCGCGGGTGGAACGCACTGAGCCCACTGGTATGTGACAGCACCTGTGCGGTCGTCACCGCCTCCTTGCCACGGCTGGCAAAACCCGGCCAGTAGTCGCCAATGGGACGTTGCAGATCGAGCTTACCGGTATCCGCCAACTGCAAGCAGGCTGCGGCCACCAATGGCTTGCCGGCGGAAAAGATATTGACCCGCGTATCTTCCCGCCAGGGCAGTTCGCCCGCGCGGTCACGATAACCGGCCCACAGGCTCGCCACCAGTTCGCCCTCGCGCATCACTGCCAGGGCAGCACCCTCCTCGCCCGCATTGAAGTTTTCGCGGAATTGCTCCACCAGCGGCTCCCAGCCCGGTGGCCAGAAACCCTGCACTTCCATCAGCGCGACTCCGGGTAAGGTTGCTGGGCGGCAAAATAGAGCGCCAGCAATTCAATATCCTCATCGCTGAGGCTGGTGGCCATGGCATTCATCATGGGGTTTTGACGCTCACCGCTGCGATAGGCCCGCAGTTGCGTGGCAATATAGTCCTGTTCCAGGCCGGCGATACTCGGGTAGGACGCCACACGGGAGATACCTTGCTTGCCGTGGCAACCCATGCAGACGCGCGCCTTGACGGCTCCCTCCTCAAGGGGATCGCGCTCCACCACTGGCTCGCCCTGCTCCTCGCCCGGAGAGCAGGCCGTCATCGCCATACTCAACCCCAGCGCCCAAACCATGCCTTGCCATTTCATCATTGCCAACCTGTACTACTCGCAAACGGCTTCATTCTAACAGGCCGCGGGGCTGTTATACTGCCTTGTTTTCAATTCCTTGCGTTGGAGGCTTTTATGTCCAAGAACTCGCGTCTGGTCTATTCCACCGAGACAGGTCGCATCAAACCCCAGCCGCAAGCCACCCCCCAAGCTACCGGTGACGGTATTGTGCGCATCTGGAAATCCAGCAAGGGGCGCGGCGGTAAGACCGTCAGTCTAATCACCGGGCTGGCACTGGAGCCGGCTGAACTCAAGACCCTG
>CBFGUT010000077.1:0-12297 GCA_965652265.1 uncultured Cellvibrionaceae bacterium
CGTACCGCGTACCGCGTACCGCGTACCGCGTACCGCGTACCGCGTACCGCGTATTTCGAGGTCTGTATGGAAAGTTTTTATCTGCTGATACCCATTGCGCTGATTTTTGTAGCGGGTGCTATCCGGTTGTTGTTCTGGGCGATTAACAGCGGCCAGTACGACAATCTTGATACCGAGGCGCATCGTATTCTGTTTGACGAAGACCGGCCCCGGTCTGATCGGAAGAGCGACGAGCAGACAGCAAGCGACAAGACAAAGGCATCGAAGGATGAGTGAACCTGTCTCGCTGTTGGCGGCGCTGTTGCTGGGCTTTTTCAGCAGTACCCACTGCCTGGGCATGTGCGGTGGCATCATGGGCGCACTGACTCTGGGCATCTCTGCCGAGAGCCGTGGCCGCAAGCTCGCCATTGTGCTGGGGTATAACCTCGGGCGCATCGCCAGCTACACGCTTATGGGGTGTGTGGCCGGGTTTTTGGGCTACTGGTTGCTCGCCGCGGGGGCGGGACAGTGGTTGCGCTTTGTGGCGTCGGCACTGCTGGTGTTGATGGCTCTGTACCTGGCGGACTGGTGGCGGGCTCTCACCAAGCTGGAAAAGCTGGGGCAGGGTCTATGGGGGTATATTCAACCATACGGTAAACGCCTGCTACCCGTGCGGACACTACCGCAAGCGATATTGTTGGGTGGGCTCTGGGGCTGGCTGCCCTGCGGGCTGGTATATACCGCACTCACCTACGCCATGACCCAGCCCGGTGCCTTGCTGGGCGGATTGACCATGCTGGCGTTTGGACTCGGCACCTTGCCTGCGGTGCTGGTGGCGGGTATAGCCGCCACGCCCCTGCAGAGATTTGCGCGCTCGGTGTCTGTACGTCGGTTGGGTGCTTTGTTATTGCTGGTGTTTGCCGGTTGGACGTTTTACGGAGCCTTCGGGCACGGCAGCCATCAGGATCACGGCTCAATGGATGCGGGTGAGATGACTCACCCGCATCATCATTGATGGAACATCACAAACTATCTTGTGTGGTCTGCTCCAGTGGCAGTGACTCTTCTTCCTTGTGGTAATCGCGTGCCAGTGCCAGGTACATGGCCGGTACCACAAACAGGGTAAAGGCGGTACCGATGGCCATGCCCGAGGCGATTACCTGACCCATGGCCTGGCGTGAGGCGGCGCCGGCGCCGCTGGCGATAATTAGCGGTATGACCGCCAGCACGGTGGAAGCCGTGGTCATCAGAATGGGACGCAGACGTATGGCGGTGGCCTCCTCAATGGCCTCGCGTTTACTGCGACCCTGCATTTGTAACTGATTGGCAAACTCCACGATCAAAATCCCGTGTTTGGCAATCAGGCCAATCAAGGTCAGCAGTCCCACCTGGGTGTAGATATTGAGGCTGGCCAGGAAGGGCAGAGGCAGGCTGATAAAAATCAGGGCCCCGGCGATACTCATGGGCACCGTCACCAGAATAATGATGGAGTTGCGGAAAGATTCAAACTGCGCCGCCAGTACCAAGAAAATCACCAATAACGCAAAGAAGAAGGTGGCCACCATTTGTTGGCCCTCGCTCTTGTACTGGCGCGATTGACCCGAGTAGTCCACGCTGTAGCCATCGGGCAAAACTTCCGCCGCCGCCTGCTCCAATATGCCCAGCGCTTCACCCAGAGTGACACCGGGGCGCGGTACGCCGGAAATGGTGACGGCGTTGAGCTGTTGGAAACCCGACAACTGGCGAGGTTGTACGGAATCTTCCAGCGTGATCAAAGCCGACAGAGGGATCAATTCGCCCTCGCGATTGCGCGTGTACATATCCTTGAGCTGATCCGGATTGAGGCGATCGGTGCGCTGTATTTGCGGGATCACCCGATAGGATCGGTTGTCCAGGGCAAAGCGTCCGGCATAGGCACCTGCCAGCATGCTGCCCATATCGGCGGCCAACTGCTGCATATCCACACCCATGAGTGCGGCTTTCTCGCGATCGATTTTCACCGTTTGCCGGGGGCGATCGATTTTCAGGTTGGTGTCCATAAAAATAAACCGGCCGCTCTGCATGGCACGTCCCATTACTTCCTGAGCCACTTCACCAATGGCTTCGAAGGGCTGGGTGGAGCCAATCACGAACTGCACGGGAGTGCCGCCACCCGGTGTGGGCAGTGACGGCGGAATAATCGCGAACACGTTGAGACCCGGAATCTGTTCCATAAATGGCGTTACGCTTTCATCCAGCACTTCCTTGGTGGTGCGCTCGCGCTCGTCCCAGGGTGCCAGTACGATACCCGCGCCAGCGCTGTTGGTGCCCTGGAAGCCGCTGATGACAAACAGTTTGTCCGCTTCCGGAATTTCCTCGGGAATGCGGTTAAGCATCTCGGCGTTGCGGTCGGTATTATCCAGCGTTCCGTAGCTGTCGCCCTCGGCGATACTGAAAATAAAGCCCACATCTTCCTGAGGTTCCAACTCCGATGGACTGGTTACAAACAGAAAGTAACAGGAAACGAGAATAACCAGTCCGAATACCAATACCACTGGCAGACTGTTGAGCGCGCCATGCAGGCGGCGCTGGTAGCCGTCGCGCAGGCGGTCGAAGAATCTGTCCAGTGCCTGCTCAAAGCGTGGACGCTGCTCGCCATTTTTATGCGACACCAGAATGCGCGAACACATCATGGGCGAGAGTGTCAGTGCCACGATGCCGGAGACCACCACCGTGGCTGCCAGGGTAAAGGCGAATTCCAAAAACAGCACACCGGTGAGACCGCTCATAAACCCCAGCGGGATAAACACGGCGATCAGGGTGGTGGACATGGCCACCACCGGCCAGGCCAACTCGCGCGCGCCCTGGATAGAAGCCTGCAAGCGCGACATGCCCTCATCCAGATGGCGCTGGATATTTTACAGCATGATGATGGCATAATCCACCACAATACCAATGGCCAACACCATATCCAGCAGTGTCAACAGGTTAATGGAAAAGCCCATCATCCAGATAAGAAACAGAGTGCCCACCAATGACAAGGGTACGGCCAGGGCAGGAATAATGACAGTGCGCACGGAACCCAGGAAGGCGTAGATCACCAACACCACAATCACCAGGGCCAGCACGATGGTGATAATCACCTCATCGATAGAACTCTGGATGTATTCGGTGGAGTCGTAGGGAATATCGCCATCCAGACCTTCCGGCAACTGCGGCAAAATGGATTGGTTCCAGACTTCGCGCACATCGGCAATAACTTCCAGCGCATTGGCATCGGGCGAGACTTCAATACCCATAAAAGTCGCCGCCTGGCCATTAAAGCTTACCGAGGTTGCATAGTTTTCGGCACCCAGTTGTACGTCGGCAATATCCTTGATACGCACCAGCGATTCGGCATCGCTGCGCACCACCAGGTCGGCAAATTCCTCCGGAGAGCGCAAATCCGTGGCGGCGTTGAGGTCAATAGCCACATCGCTGCCCTTGGTACGCCCCAGAGTGGCCAGCACATTATTGCTTTGCAGCGCGCGCATAACATCGGAGCCAGTGACGCCCTGGGCCGCCATGCGGTCGGGGTCCAGCCAGATACGCATGGCAAAGGTGCGTGCCCCCAGAATCTCGGCGCTCTGCACACCGGGAATGGTGGCCAATTGGGGTTCCACCACGCGGGTCACATAGTCGGTGATCTGATTGTTATCCAGCAATTCACTGAAGAACGACAGGTACATGGCGGCCACCTGCTGGCCCACTTCCAGGTTGACCACCGGGTCCATGGCATTTTCCGGCAGGTCGGAGCGCAGGGCGTTGACCTTGGCAGCAATCTGGGTGAGTGCCTCGTTGGGGTCGTAGTCCAGACGCAAGTAGGCTTGCACCATACTCATGCCCGCCGACGAACTGGACACCACATAGTCGATCCCCTCGGCCGAGGCTACGGCTCTCTCCATGGGCGAGGTGATAAAGCCCTGGATCAGGTCGGCATCGGCACCGATATAAGCGGTGCTGACGGTGACCACGGCATTCTGGATTTCCGGGAACTGGCGGACATTGAGGTCGACGCCGGCCCGCAAACCCAGTAGCAGAATAAACAGGCTGACCACGGAGGCCAGCACTGGTTTTTTAATAAAGACATCCGTAAAGCGCATGGGCTATCTCCCTACTGATTGGCCGGCTGGGGATCAAGTTCGGCGCTGGGCTGGAGTGCCGGATCGTCGTTGATTTTGACACTGGCGTCGTTGCGCAGCTTGAGCAGCCCGGAGGTGGCCACCCGATCACCCACTTCGAGGCCGTCGAGCACGGCAATCATATCGCCGCGACGGTCGCCGGTGCGTACAAAACGGCGTGTGACCTTGAGCCCTTCACCTTCCTCGCGAATCACAAACACGGCATTGCCGTAGGGGTTGAACTGGATGGCTGTCTGGGGCACCAGCTTGACGTTTCGCGATTCTCCAGCGTCCAGGCTAACTCGGGCAAACATGCCGGGGCGCAGGCGCATCTCGGGGTTTTGCAGGGTGGCCTGGACTTCAAAGGTGCGGGTGGACTCACGAATCACCGGTTCAATGGCGGTGATTTCGCCACTGAAGGATTCCTCGGGATAGGCGTCCACTTCAACTCGAACTTCCTGGCCATTCTCTACCCGTCCCAGAGACTGCTCCGGCAGAGTGAAATTAAGGAAGATGGGGTCCAGCGACTGCACGGTGACCACAGGGCTGCCCGCCGATACGTATTGGCCCAGGTTCACCTGGCGAATACCGGAAATGCCATCAAAAGGGGCGCGTATGGTTTTCTGGCGGATGCGCGCTTCTTGTGATTTGACCGCCGCCGTTGTCTGTGCGGCCTCACTTTGGCGTCTTTGCAGTTCGGACTCTGAGATATTGCCCTCTTCATAGAGTTTGCGGTGGCGCTCCAGCTCCAGCCTGGCCAGTTTCTCGGTGGCCTGCAGACGTTCCAGCTCGGCTTCGTCGGTCTCCGGGTTAAGGGTAACCAGCTTCTGCCCCTTTTCCACCTTGTCACCATTGTTAAAGTGAATACCGGTCACAATACCGCTCGCCTCGGTGGTCAACTCGGCACCCTGGACGGCCCGGAAGCTGCCCACTGCCGTCTCCTGGGGAGTCCACTCGTCCGCGGTCACCTCGGTGGCGGTAATCGTGGGGGTGGGCATGGGCATATTGTCGAACATGTCGTTCAAAAAGCTATTCATAAAGATCTTGAAGCCGAAAATTCCCCCGAACAGGACTCCGACGGCGATCAACATAATGATCATGCGTTTGGTCATGACGATAAATTCCTTGTGAGACAGGTGTGAAACCAGGGTGATATACGCGCAAGCGCCGGTGCGAGATGCTGTTGACACCCGTATCCGCGGCCCCTTTGTTCAGGTGCGGTTGGGCTTGGCCCTGCTAGTGTGAGCGATCATAGCAGAAAGTCATGAAATGAATCTACGTTCATTTTGTAAAAATTCGCCATTGTGGATTACACTTTTTTATTTGGCAGGACGTGTGGAAAGGGTATAGTGAAGTTGAACGACCCCTGGCAATGAGACCGGGAATGGATGTGGCTTCGGGTGGGTGTATTCGTCCGCACCGGGTTTTGCGCCCACAGAGCGCGCCACGCCTGGATTTGCCCGGGCCTGCCTGGAGTCCCCCGTGCCGCCAGGGTGGTTGAAAAGGTGGCCGCCAGACTGGCTGAAGAGGTATAAGTATTTATGATAAAACCCTGGTGGCTGGCGTGTGCGGCGCTGTGTGTGTGGTCGGCGGCCCTGGGGGCGGCCGACGCGGGGCTGGAGACACCCAACCAGGCTGACGTGGAGGAACCCGCCGAGCAGAAGGCCCAGGCGCAAAGCCTGCAGCTGAAAAAGAACGCCGAGGCCGCCCCGGTACCCGCTGTTTTTGCCGAAGATCCCAGTTGTCGCCGGCTGGATATCCGCACCACGATTCTTCAGCGTTTTCAGGGCAGCCGTATCGAGAGCTCCGATATTGAGGTACTGGAGGGCAAGGCGATTGCCCTGATTCGCTCCATACAGGTGGATGTATTCGACGAAACAAACCCCGACGAGAACAACAGCCTCTACCGCCTGCTCAACAAGCTTCATATCAATACCAAGGACTATGTGGTGACCAGCCAGTTGCTGTTTGCCGAGGGTGAGCCGCTAAAGCCGCGGGTGATCAGTGAGACTGAGCGTCTGTTGCGCTCGCGCGGTTACCTGACCATGGCGTTTATCGTGCCCGACTATGTCTGCGATGAGCAGGTGGGCCTGGTGGTGGTGACCCGCGATAGCTGGTCATTTGACGTGGAGGCCTCCTTCAGCCGCAGCGGCGGGGAAAACTCCACCGGCTTTGGCCTCAGCGATGACAATATCCTCGGTTCCGGTATTGAGTTGGCAGTGGGCTATGAGCAGGACGCCGATCGCCACGGCATTCGCTATTCCTTTCGTACCCAGCACCTGCTCAATACCCGCATCGCCACTTATCTCTCCTATGCGGACACCTCTGATGGTCGCAATGTGATTGTGGACGTTGCCCAGTCATTCTATTCGCGGCTGACGCCCTGGGCGGCGGGTGTCCATTACAGCGATGTTACTGAAACCAAGATTATTCGCGCGGCGGATGAGATCATCAATGAATTCCGCCATGAGGATATTCTGACAGAAATTTACTACGGACGAGCGATTGACCGGGGCAAGCGTGCCACTCAACGCCTGTTGGTAGGCTACACCGAGGAAGAGGATCAATTCTTCGCCAATGAAAATACCCTGTTGGGGTTTCCCGATAACCGCGCGGCTCGTTACCCATGGGTGGAGTACCAGTATCTGGAGGATCGTTACGCCACTTATCGCAACCTGAACCAGATCCAGCGCACCGAGGATGTGCCCCTGGGCATCACTTTTCGCTTCCGCCTGGGTTATGGCAAAGCGGAGCCGGCCTATCACGGTGACGTGATTCGTTATCGCGGCAGCTACCAGCATATCTTCAACTTTGAAGACGAACATTTACTGACTTTTAATGTGAATGTGAACGGGCGCGATCACAGCGATTCCAGCAATAATGACAGTGCTATATGGTCGAGCAGTCTGGCCTATAACTATATGATCAATTACCAGCATCGCTGGTATACCAGCCTCAGCTACGCGGCGGGACAGGATCTGGCGCAGTACGAGGAGCTGACGGTGGGGGGTAATAACGGCATGCGCGGCTATCCGACGGATTATCAGCGCGGTAACAAGCGCGTCATAGCGACCCTGGAGCGCCGTTATTACTCTGACTGGCACTGGTTTAACCTGGTGAGAGTGGGGGCTGTGGCCTTTGTGGAAGTGGGGCAGGCCTGGGATGGGCCCACCACCCATACCAGCCCTATGCTCGCCAATATCGGTTTTGGGCTGCGTCTCAGCTCCAGCAAGGTACGCGTGGGCAATATCGTGCATGTGGATATCGCCATGCCGCTGCTGGAGCGCGAGGGCATAGACGACTACCAGCTGTTGATAAAGGCCAATCGTACTTTCTAATCTTTGCGGACGCTTATATAAAACCGAGTATTCCAATCATTTAAATATAAAGGCAAAACATAAATCACAACCTAGAGTCTACACTTGCAAAAGTTAACCGTGGGGCCCACCACATTGGCGCATTATTCTGCATTAGCAGCTATAATGACCCTATGTCCTTCATTTCTTGCAGGGATTTTGTCCGCTGATGTCATTTCGCTATGTGCCCGAGAGATTGCTGTTGCTGTTGGTGGTCGCCACGCTGGTTATTCTCCTGTTTCGGGTCCCGCTGCTGGAGACGCGTCTGGTGATCGAGCCGGGAGCGACAGACCTGGTGCGCCTGGAATTGGACTCCGACGTCCAGGATGGTGGCAATACCACCACCCGCTGGGTGGATCGCGAACATCTGCAATGGGAGTGCGAGTTGGGTGATGCCTACCCCTATCCCTTTTGTGGCATGCAGATGTATTTTTCCGATTCCTATCTTGAGGGCATGGACCTCAGCCACTACACCCATCTGAATTTGCACCTGCTCTATGAAGGCAGTGCGCAGAGTGTGCGTCTGTTTTTGCGCAATAGTAACCCGGCCTATACCAAACCCAATGAAATCCGCTCCACCAAGTTCAATATGGTGGAGTTGGATGTACGCAAGGGGCCTGTCTACGAGGATATCCTGCTGAAATATTTCCGCACCGCCGATTGGTGGCTACAGCTTTACGAGCTGGACTTCAGCCTTACGCGGGCGGAATTCTCCAATGTCGGGCTTATTGAAATTCAAACGGGAACCGGCCTCACCGGCGGCACGCACCGCATGACCCTGAAAAAGCTGGAGCTGGTGGGGCTGCGTATCAGCGTGGAACACCTCTACCTGGGGATTATTCTGGTGTGGATACTGGCCATTCTGCTGTATCTGGCGGTGCGCATCCGGCTGTTGTCGCAGGCGCTGCAGCAGGGTAACCAGAAGCAGGAGGAGCTGCGCGAAATCAATGCTCTACTGGATATGCGCAGCCGCACTCTGGAAGAACGGGTCAAGCTCGATCCGCTCACCGGCGCCTATAATCGCGCGGGGGTGGAGGAGTCGCTGGCCAGTGGCTTTCTGGAGTGGAAAAAACACCGCAAACCCCTGTCGGTATTGCTGCTGGATGTGGACCACTTTAAAAATATCAACGATCAGTACGGCCACGCCGTGGGTGACCGGGTATTACAGGAGCTGTCGGCCTTAGTGGCGCGCAATATTCGCAGTGATGATTACTTCGCCCGCTGGGGTGGAGAAGAGTTCATCATTGTCAGTGCCAATACCCGGCGCCATCGAGCACAGGAGATGGCGGAAAAATTGCGTCGGCTGATTGCCGCAGAGCGATTTGTCGATGGCCTGGAAGTGACGGTGAGTATCGGCGTGGCGCAAATCCATGAGGGAGAATCCCTGGAGGGGTTGTTCAGCCGGACAGATCAGGCACTCTACCGCGCTAAAGAAGAGGGTCGCAACCGCGTCGAGGCTGTATGACGCGACCTGCGACCGTTTTACCGTGTTGGTTCTGATTCCAGAGGCTCGCCTTTCAACAGCCGGTTCAGGGCGTAAAACCCAGGCGGCGGTGCTCGGCGCTCAGCTCGTGTAGATCTTCCAGTGCAACGGTGCGTTCGCGATCCAGATAGGTCATGGCCTCGTGGATGGTGTCAATCTCCCGTTCAATCGCCTTGATGCTTTGCAAGTGTTCGCGTCGCTCGGCGGCATCCTGGGCATAGTGCAGCAGCTGCTCCTCGTGATAACTGGCATCTTCCGCCAGCTCAGCCAGTTCTTCCTGATGATCGGCTAATTGCCTGTCCAGGTCAGACACCGCCTGTTGCAAGCGGTGGTGCTCGCGACCCAGCCCATAGGCTTGATTGAAAGTATCGGCGGCTTCTCCACGACATACGTGGGGATTGTTTTGTCCGCTCTTGCCCACGGTATAGCCCCGGTCGCGGGTGCAGTAACGCTCGTGCCCTTCGTGCAGCCCGGCGCGATAACGCTCCAGATCGGGCACCACACTAACCTTGGCACAGGCCTCCCGGTGCTGGCCAATACGTTGGATGTCATAGCCGCGGGCACCGTCTTCCAGGCCAATTAAATACCAATCCGCTTGCTGGCACTCCTGCTTGCTAAGGCTGGAGCATCCCGCCAGAGCGAGTGTGAATACAAGGGGGAGGACGATACTTTTCATCTTTCGTTCCCTGAGCGAGGGTTGTTGTTTGTAAGGGTACCTCTATAGGATAGCAAAATCACGCCCGGCGCGCGCCCGGATTGGTTGACGCGGGATAATAGGGTGGTTTTTCGTAAATTTACACGGCGGCGACAGTGGTTTTCGTTGCCAGCGCTAAGCTGAGGGGGAAGTTTCAACCAGGAGTCAATCATGAAAAAACCTCTAGCAACACTCGTTTTTACCTCCCTGCTCGCCACGGGCGCTGTCTGGGCACAACCTCCGGGCGAATTCCGCGAACACCACCAATCAGGCGGACACTATCTGCTCCATGAGCGAGTGGCCGAAAAGCTTGATCTGAGCGAGGCCCAGCGTGAATCCATCCGCCAACTGGTAGAGGAACACCGCGCTGAATATGCCTCCCACAAGGACGATAAGGCGGCCTATCAGGCACTCTTGGATGCCCCCGAATTCGACGAAGACGCCGCTCGCGAGCTTATCGATGCCAAATCTGAGCAGCGGCTGGCGCAGCTAAAGCTGCAGCACCAGATCCATCAACTGCTCACGAAGGAGCAGCGCCAGCAACTGGATAAGATGCACAAGCGCATGAAGCGTAAGCATCATTGAGGGATTTGAGCCTCCTTCGCTGTTGATCGGCGGGGGAGGTGTTTATTCTTCCTCTAGTCGCTGTTCTCTGCAATCGTCACCATATAAGACGGGTGGCTACATGTGTCTCATCGGTGTGAAGGGAAAACCCCCAGCCATTACGTTCACACAGGCGTTGCACAATGCCCAGGCCCAGGCCATATCCCTGAGACCACTCAGTCGAGGGGTGTTGCTCATTAGCGTCACTGCTCAGCTGATTGGTGATGAATAACTCGTGCTCTTTGATGCGAATCGTGATTGGCCCCTGGCCGTCGAGAGTGTGTTCGAAAGCATTACGCACCAGATTATTGACCGCGATAGAAAAAGCCTGCGGATGTCCGCATACTCTGGGGCTGGCGATATCCTCAAACTCAATATCGACGCACTTGCCGTTAAGCAGGTAGCGCTGTTGATCTATCGCCTGGCTTACCAGCGGCATCACTAAGAAATTTTCGTCATATAATCCACCATCGGTTTCGCGAGCGAGACACAGGAACATTTCAATCGTGGCTTTCATGTCGCGCGTCGCCCGCCTCACTCGATCTATTGCCTTAATATCGGTCGGGGACAGATCGCTTTGCTCCAGCAGCTCAAGCGCACCTGTTATCACCGTGATCGGGGTCCGCAGTTCATGGCTGGCCGAGCCGGTAAAATATCGCTCCCTATCAACAAATGCGCTGATACGCTCAAGAGTTTTCTCTATGGTTCTGGCGAGCAGGCCCACCTCATCATCACCGAACCGGCTGGATTCTATGCGTTTATGATCTTCGGTTGAAAGTCGTTCTACATCGATCTTCTCAACCGCTTTGGCAAGTTGCGCGACAGGGGCAACCGCCCTGCGCATCACTACAATTCCCAACCCGAAACCAAGAGTTCCAAGCATGCCCACGATACAGGCAATGCCAAGCAGCCACCACCAGTCCTCTGACGAGGCAGCCTCGATTCCGGCCACGTCGAAAACCACAAACGCTTGTCGCTGTTCGTTGTCCGTAGATAGTACCGCGACATGCAACTCATCAGATTGAAATTCGTACAGTCCCTCATCGGGCTTTGTTTTCGCCCATTCTCTAAGTGCCTCCGGTAAGCTATCCACCTCGTTGTATCCGCGCAGGTTTGTCGTCACATAGGGATAGTTTTCGGCGGCACGCTGTAGTTGCTGCACCAGTACACGGTCTTCACTTAATCGGATGGCAGTGAAGAAGGCGAATCCCCAGGCTATACTGAGTACAGCAACACTTAGGGCAAATGCAATGGCAACACGTTTTCGTAAGCTGTACCGATACATTAATGATTGTCCTCTTCGATACTGGGCTCTGAAATCCGGTACCCAATGCGATGCACCGTATGAATTAATGGGCGATCAAAGGGCCTATCGATAGCCTGTCGCAGCTTGTACATGTGCGAGCGCAGTGCATCGCCATCAGGGCGTTCATCAGCCCATAGCAGATTTTCGAGATCATCGCGAGCCACAACAGACGGTGATTCTTCCATTAACCGTTGAAGCAGCCTCATGCCGGCAGGGGTGATATCGATGCGTTTGCCTGCACGAAGTACTTGCCGTGTGGACCTATTCATAGTGAGATCAGCAACCGTTAATATCTTATCGGAATTTTTGTGGTTACGTTTGTGCAGAGCTTGCAGTCGCGCATGGAGCTCTTGTAAAGCGAATGGCTTGACTAAATAGTCGTCGGCTCCTGCCTTGAACCCCTTAAGTTTGTCCTCGAGTGTGTCTCTCGCTGTAAGCATAAGTACCGGTGTATCTATGTCAGCTTCAGCCCGAAGCTTTTGGCAGAAATTCAGGCCATCCATCCTTGGAAGCATAAGATCTAAAACAATAACGTCGTAGGTATTTGATAAAGCCAAGTGCATTGCGCTTATACCGTCGTAGGCAAAATCCAGAACATGGCTATGGTTTTCCAAATAGGTGGCTATATTCCCGCAAATATCGCGGTTGTCTTCGACAATTAGCACTCTAATCGACGACGCACCTAGCAGGCTGTTGAAAAACCCAATTTATGAGAAAATAGCCTATCCTTTTACAAA
>CBFGUT010000078.1:0-12241 GCA_965652265.1 uncultured Cellvibrionaceae bacterium
CATCGGTATTTGGCAATTCCCCGCCATC
Organism: uncultured Cellvibrionaceae bacterium; assembly: GCA_965652265.1. Classification (GTDB taxonomy): domain Bacteria; phylum Pseudomonadota; class Gammaproteobacteria; order Pseudomonadales; family Cellvibrionaceae; genus Gilvimarinus. The sequence continues at coordinate 29 of CBFGUT010000078.1, forward strand.
GGCACCGAGAATGCGTCCACCGCCCACTTCATAGTTATCGCGCTGCACATGGTTGTAGTACGCCAGCACATCCACCACGTCGCCCAGTTGCGCATAAGCAGCGCCGGAGAGGTTATGGCCGCTGTTGCTGCTGCCCGTGGCCTCCAGTCGCGCGCCCACTTGGCGTCCAGGTGTCAGCAAGTCTTTGGCCTCCTTGGTCTCAAAGCGCACCGCGCCGCCCAGGCCGCCGTTAACCACCGAGTTGGTGCCCACGTCAATCTCCACCGACTTGAGAATATCAGCGTGAATCTGCAGGTTGCCCATATGGTGGTACATATAGGTATTCTGGTTGGCGCCGTCGATGCTGATACGCAGATCCTTGTCGTCCATGCTACGAATGGTGATACGCTGGTTCAGCGAGTGGGCCCCGCCCACATCCACCCCCGGAATGGGTCGCAGCAGGTCGCTGATATGGTCCGCCTGCTTGAGCTCGATGGCCTGTTGATCCAGGTTGAGTGACGAGGCCACCACACGCGTCCCCCAAACTCGAGTCTCTTCCAGTGCTGCGGAACCATCATCGCCGTCAGTGCTTTCCGCCTGTTGAGCGAGGGCGTTGGATGCAATCAACAAAACCGAGAGTGCGGCGCTGGTAAGGGGCCAACGCAGAGAACGAACATTGGTGGGGGACATGGGATGCTCCTGTGGCCGCAGCAGTCAAGAAACACCGATGCAGCTATTAATCTAAATGATAATGATTTACTATGCCATTTTATCCGAGTCGTCACACACTGACAGCCGCCGGGATTATGGAAATGCGGCAAAAGACACTGGAAAGACGTCAACTTGTGCGTAAACGGATACCTCAGCCTGACAATTGATTACACGGTGCCCCACTGGAGGAACCCGATGGTCGCCACATTGACCGGTCAAGAGCTTTCCCGGCAGGTCGCTCCGGCTGCGGGCTTCCCCCGCTGGCTCCCCGCCGTCACCTCTACCGAGGCGGTATTCAGTGGTCGCTTTGCCTGTATCGATTTGCCCCGCGGTCTGAGTTTGCACTACACCGACGGGCGGGAACTGGCCAACCTCACCAGTGCGGTGACGCTGTCGGAGCGGCTCAGCTTCGCGGTGATTTTGCAGGGAAAAGTGGATTTCAGCCTGCAGGGGCAGCAATACCATCTCGAGGGGCAACCTCAGCAGCCCCGGTGCGCAGCCCTGTTGAATGAAGAGCCGCTGGCCATGCAAAGACATATGCGGGCGGGTGCCAGAGTGCGCAAAGTGCATGTGTCCGTCTCCGGCCCGTGGCTGCGCGACCACTACCCGGGGTTGAGCCAGCAATTATGTCATCGCGGGCTGGAGCACGGCGGCCCACTCCCCGAGTGGCTGGCCTCGCACCGCATGACCGAAGCGGCGGAAACCATTCTGGCGGTGCAGGGCAATCGGGAGTTGGATCAACTCCGGCTGGAGAGCCGGGCACTGATGATTCTGGACGAGGGCCTGGAGCGCCTGCAGCAATGGTACGGCTATCGGGGCGAGCGCCTGCCGCGCCAACAGCGTCTTGAGCCGCTGCTGGGTTACCTCGACCAGTACTTGCAACAGCCGGCGACACAGCCCTTGAACCTGGCCACACTGGCGCGGCAGTTCGGTATGAGCCCCAGCACCCTGCAGCGCCACTTTCGCGATCAAACCGGCACCAGTGTGCAGGATTACTGTCGCACCCGGCGGCTGCACCGTTCGCGGGAGCTGCTGTTGGCGGGTCATCTCAGTATCGGCGAGGCGGCCTTCCAGGCCGGCTATCGCCACAGCGCCAACTTTATCGCCGCCTACCGGCAGATGTTTGGCCGCAGTCCGGGCCAGGATATCAAAGCCAGCGGGGCTCAGCCCTCCTGAACCCATGTTGATAACACTGCTTACCCACGCACGGGAATTGGAGAAAACCACCAACACAGGCGGGCTGGTAATGGAAACCCTCGGCGGATTAATCGGCACCAATATGCCGCAGGCTCGGCGAGTAATCTGGCAGCGTCGGCGGGCCGACAGCCTCCTGCTACAACAGCTCCAGCGTTTTCGCAGCGCACTGGTCTATCCGACCGCCAGCGACACAATGACAGCACCGCCGGCCATACCCGAACACTGTATTATCATCGACGCCACCTGGCAGCAGGCGCAGAAGATACTCAACCAGAGCCCCTATCTATTCCACCTGCCGCGCCTGTCGCTGCCCGAGGGTCATTCCATTTACCGCCTGAGACGCAACCAGCGCCAGCAGGGCCTGTGTACCAGTGAAACCGCCGCCCGATTATTGCAGCTGCGTGGACACCGGACCCTGGCATTGAGGTTGGGTAACGCTCTCAGCGCACTGCAGCGGGCTTGCGGGCAATGATAAATAGCGCTTCGTTTTTGCCCGGCTGCCACTGGTACTCCAACTCAAACCCCGCCCCAGTGAGCTCCGACGCCAGCGTTTCACGGGTAAAGAAGCCCACCTTGGGCACCAGCCCCAGCCAGGCTCCCGGTGTCAGAATCCACTTGAGAAAACCCAGGTGATCAGCCAGGCAGGGCGTACTGGTGACCAGCACCCCACCGGGCTGCAGCCAGCGGTAGGCCTGGGCGATGACGGCCTGGCGATCCTCCAGCAAGTGCAAGAGGCTGAGGGCCAGCACCACATCGAACTGCGCCTCGGCAAAATCAAGCTGGCCCACCTCCGCGCACTCCAGGGAAATATTGCCGATACCGGCCGCCCGGATCTTGTCGCGGGCGATGGCGAGCATATTGGCGGAGATATCCGTGGCGACTACCCGAGCCACATGGTGGGCATGGGCGATGGCCGTGGAACCCGTGCCGCAGCCCAGCTCCAACACCTGTGAATCGGAGTGGAAGTATTCGCGGGTCTTCGCCAGCTTGTGCTGGTAGGCCGCTTCATTACCAATGGGTCGCCGCGCATAGCGCGCGGCAATACGGTCCCAGAAGCGCGCCTTACGCGGCGCCATCATTGCGAGTTACAGCGCTTCTGCATGGCTGCCTCCGGAGCTGTTGATATGTGCCCGGGGCTTACCGGCATAGCGCATGGTCGATCCCCCCGACAAGTTGGCATTGAGTGTCTCGGTAGCATGCAGGCGGATATTAGAGCCCCCTGAAGCCGAGACCTGTACCTGTTGCACCAACAGCTCGTCGGCGCGGTAATCACTTGCGCCGGAAAGCTCCAGCCTTTGGCGATGAACCTGACCCGGCTCCTTGACTCCCAGTTTGGTGGCGCCGCTTAAGTGAACATCAAACACTTCCGCACTGACAGCCGTGATCGACACATGGCTGGAACCGCTCGCCTGCACCCGAATGTCGGTAGCGTCGATAGCCGGCAGTTGCAGACGACTGGCCCCGCTCACCTCGGCCTGCAGGTCAGTGATGGGGTCAGCCAGACGTTCGATAGTCAGTTTGGCGGAGCCGGTCAAGAACAACTCCAGCGAATCGATCATCAGGGTATCCAGCTGGAGATTGCCCGCCCCGGAGACATCCAACCGCAGTGCCGTGGATGTCAATTGTGCCGCCTCCAGTTGGGTACTGCCGCTCAGCGACAGACGCCGCAAAATCCCCCGGGGGACTTTGACACTGTACTCCCGAGCTTTATCGGATGAGAAGAAGTGCCAGAATTTCCGGGTGTTTTTCAGAACCAGTTCCCCGCCCTGAGACTTCGCCTCCAGTTTTTCCATAGCCTCGTCGGAGCCACTTACCTCTATCCGGGTCACCTCCGCTTCCTCCAGGGTCACGATCACTGCATCGCCAAGAGAAAGGTGTTCCACCGCGTCAAACGTCAGTGGCTCAGTCGCCCGAACACTCGTCGCCAAAAACAACAGGCCCAGCAATAGACCATAGGATTTCATTGTCTTTCCTCCATGCGGATTAATAACCCTATGACGCCGCCAGGAGGGAGAGTGGATGCACAGTTTTTACTTTTTTGGGAACCTTCTTCATTTATAAAGGGCTCCCGGATTGGAGTGAGAAACGCCCTCAGCGTTTTTTGGCAATAAAGAACTCGAATAACAGATAAGCCGCAACCGCCATTGCCAGAGGCGCCAGATAGAACACACAACGATAGGCAAAGAGCGCTGCAATAATCGCCGCTTTGCTGACCTCGCCCGCCAACAGCATGACAAAGACCGCTTCCAGCACGCCCAAGCCACCGGGAATATGCGTGGCAGCTCCCGCTACGGCACTGACCAGCAACACCGCAAACACACTGGCAAAACCGATACTGTCCGGCATGAATTGATAGATGGCCAGTGCCATCAGTGTCCAGTGCGAAGAGGAAATTGCCAACTGTAGCAGCGCCATACGCCAACCCGGCAGGGTGACCGTGGTATTACGCACGGAATACTGCCGCTTTTTAGCAAAGGCACAGGCCCATAGATATACCGCCACAACGACCACAAACACAGCCCCCAGACATTGCAAACCCAGCTGCCCCACAACCCAGCTTGAGGGAGGCTCAATTTGGCCGGAGATAAACAACACCCCCGCCAACAGGATATATCCCAGCCAGTTGGTCATGATACTCAGGCCAATGATCCGGGTGGCCTGGTTGCTGCTGACCCCGATTTTTGAATAGAGCCGGTAGCGAAAAGCAATCCCGCCCACCATGGCACCCAGATTGAGATTAAAGGCATAGCTGATCCAGGCTATAAACCAGTTCTGCGCAATGCCGGTTTTAACCCGCATAAGATAACGGCCCAGCAAATCGTAACTGCTATAAAACAGATAGCAGACAAAGCCAATCCCAAAACCGATAAGCAGAGTGGAAGTTTTCGTTTCCCGAAAGGTCTGAAAGACCTTTGACCACTCGATAGTTAACGCCTGCTTTACCAGCAAGTAGGCAACCAGCAGAAAGAATCCATACGTCAGAATTTTTTTAATCAGTGGCCAGGATAGCTTTTCGGAAAACCAGCCCCGGGTTTTTTGTATCGCACTTGTGGTCGTCATCCGGCCTTTTCCACCTCGTCTGCTTCGTCATAATCCTCTGCCGCCAACACTTTTCGGGCGTGGCGAGATTCGGGAAATTTCTCGCGCAGGTCTTCCTCTTTGGTGCGACCCTTATCTGTTTCAAAGCGCGATTTCAATTCCCGGATTTTGGGAAAGTGTGCGGGGAACAAACCGCCAAACGTGGGGTAGTGCCGCAACAGGTGATACATAAAAAAGTCCTTGACCAATAGCCACCAGCGGCGGCGTTTAAGCCAGTCTTTTTCGATTAAAGTACTTCGGCTTTTCAGCTCTTCAATTTTGCCGGCCAATTCAGAGTTAAATCGAGCGTCCCTGACAATCACATTGGCCTCCAAATTAAAAGCCAGGCTCAATGGATCCAGGTTACTCGAACCAATGGTTGACCACTCATCATCAATAACCGCAATTTTGGCGTGCAGGGGACGATCGCGGAATTCGTAAATCTGGATCTTGGCGCGGATCATTTTCTCGTAGACCGTGCGGGCGACCATCAGTGAGAAGGGAATATCCGGATCGCCCTGCAAGATAATTCTCACATCCACACCGCGACGGCTCGCCTTGCGCAGGGCACTGAGCAGACGATAGCCGGGAAAGAAATAGGCATTGGCCAGCCACACACGATCCTTCGCCTCGCGTACAGCGTCGATATAAGCCTTTTCAATATTGCTGCGATGACGGCGGTTATCGCGCGACACAAATGCCACTTCACAAGGACCACTGACTGGCGGCGCATCGAGATATTTAGCGGCGGCGCCCAAATGTTTGTCGTCGGCGTCGCGCACATAACTTTTGCACAATTGCCGCATATCCTTGACCACTGGCCCCTGAATTTCCACGGCATAGTCCTGCTTGCCACCGGGGCCGAAATCCATCATATGGTCGTGACATAGATTGATCCCGCCGATAAAACCGTAGCGACCATCGATAATGGCAAGTTTTCTGTGCAGCCGCCGAAACAGTTTGGGTCGACCGCGATACCAGGAAGGCTGGGGATCATAAATCTGAAATACGACACCGGCATCGGTCAGCTCAAGAATATAATCTTCGTCCAGGTAGTAACTGCCCCAACTGTCTGCCGTGACACTCACCCAGACGCCACGCTTCGCAGCATTTATCAAGGCTTCTTTCAGCGACTCACCCACTTTATCCCTGGCGAGAATGAAGGTCTCGATAAATATTTCGTGCTCGGCTTCTTCAATCCGCTGCTGCAGTTGCGGGAAGAACTCTTCACCGTTGACAAAAAGATCTATCCGGTTGCCCTTGTGAAAATTACCCTTAAAGCGTCTGATACCTAGCACGGCAGTCTCCTCGGAGGTTAAATTTCAATTTCCGCCAATAGGGGAGCATGGTCGGAAAGCTTTGACCAGGGTCGATTGGAAAGCACCAATGGCATATGCGACTTGGCCGAGCGCACATAAATTCTGTCCAACCGCAACACTGGGAAAAACGCCGGAAAGGTCCGTGGCGGCACGCCATAGGCTTCGCAAAACACTTCCTGCATACCGGCTCGTTCCGCTAACAGCGGTTGGGATTTTTGCAGCCAGTCATTAAAGTCGCCCGCGACTACCACCGGCTCCTCGGGTGGAATTTCATTGACGAGATCCGCCAATCGCTTGAGCTGAATTTGCCGATGACGCTCACGCAGGCTCAAGTGCACACAGATGGCATGAAGCGGTACTGTGCGCCCCGGAATTTCCAGTTTGCTGTGCAGCAGCCCGCGCCGCTCAATGCCATTCAGGGAAATATCGCGATTTTCCCATTCAATGATGGGGTATTTGCTCAACAGGGCGTTACCGTGGTGGCCTTCGGTATACACCGCATTGCGACCGTAGGCGAAGTCCTGCCAGATACTGTCCGCCAGGAATTCGTACTGCGCCGCCGCCGGCCAGGTGTGGCTGTGCTTTTCCGACAGAGTCTGGTGTTCACCCAGCACCTCCTGCAGGAACACCAGGTCAGCCGATAGCAGGCGCACGGCATCGCGCAGCTCGTGCAGCATAAACCGCCGATTAAAGGTGGTAAAACCCTTGTGGGTATTCAGTGTCAATATTTTGAGTGTGGTGGTGCTCAAACCTTGTCTCCTGTATTGCAAAAATCCGGGCCAGCGGCCATGCACTAATTACAATGATTTTTGCAAAGATTGCCGCCACCTGGCCAGCGATAATGCGGCTCAGACCGAGGTTAACGACACAAAGAAAGGTCTTGCAGGATTAATGCCTATTCGACACGACAGGCTTTGATGGTAGTTAAGCAGTGCCTGTTGCCGGCGCTGTGGACGGATGGCAACAGGCTTCGAAGAGAAAACGCTCAGGCCGGTTGCCGGAAGCTGGCAACACCCCAGGCCATGGTGCCCAGGCTGATCAACAAGCCGGGTACGGCGGCCACCAACATCCAGGTTTGCGTGTCGGTGGTTTGCACCGCCGCCATTATATTTCCCCAGGGAAGGGGCAAGGCCGCCACGGTGGCGGCCGCTGCGCCCACAGCCCAGGTCAGTAACCGCTCCCGCCGTTCGCTCACTGCCGGGGGTGCGGGCAGGGCCGCCATCACCCCTTCGGTAAAACCGTTATCGGGGAGGTAGTCATCGCTTTCATGCAATGTCTGTTGCAGCCAGGTATCGAATTTATCCGGGTTCATGAGTGTATTCCCCTTGCCAGTCTTGCAGCAGGGCCTTGAGTTTAGCCTTGCCGCGCAATAAGTGCGATTTTACGGTACCCAGCGGCAACTGCATAAGCGCCGCCGCCTCTTCATTACTGTGGCCCAATTGGTAGGTCAGGTAAATGACTTCGCGCTGGGCGCCGCTGAGCTGGGCCATGGCCCGCTTGATATCGCGCCCGGCGGCATAATCTTCGGTTTCCCCCGCCTCGGCCGGTAGCGCGGAGGCGGGCTCATCTTCCAGCAGATCGGGATGTTTCTTGCGATAGTGGCTCATTAGCTGGTTGCGCGCGATCTGGTAGAGCCAGGTGAAAAACTGCGACTGCTGTTTGAAGCCGGGGAGCGCCTTATAGGCCTTGATAAAGGCCTCCTGCGCCATATCATCGGCCAGGGCGTGATCCTCCTGACAGAGGCTGCGCAGGGACTGACGCAGGCGCGACTGATAGCGCCGCACCAGTTGCGCATAGGCATGGTGGTCGCCCGTGGCGACCACCCGACCGATCAGCTCTTTGTCGCCGATATCCATGGGTTATTGACGTATGGCTCAGGATTCTTGCGAGGGGGTTGGTGTCCGCGCCTGTTGTCGGCGGTTGACGCTATCCTGCCAGAGCTTGTATTTCACCGCTCCCACAGCGATGGGTATCAGCGCCAGCCCGGCGATATCGATGCCCACCAGTAAAACCAGGGCGACAAAACTGGCGATACCGCCGGCCAGCAGGTAGAGGCCACGCCGATGCAGTACATCCGGGTCATTGCTGGGCGTGGCCGCCTGAAACAGCGATTCGGGTATCGGTTGGCCACTGGCCAGCAGCTTGTCGATCACTTCCATCTGCATTTGCCGGCGCTTTTGCAGGTTATAGGTCACAAGTGCCAGGCACAGCACGGGGGTTGCGAAGGTCATAATAATCGCAACGATAGCAACGATGTGCTCCATAGCAGGTTCCTCAATGTAAACAGTCAGAAAACGGTCACTCTGCCTATAAGACGTCCCATTTTCCCGATTTGGATGCACCGGCCACAACGCAAAAAACCACCCGCAGGTGGTTTTTTGCGACGTGAATAAGCGAAAGCAGGTCTAACCCTCCATTTCCTCCAGCTCCTTGCCGCGCGTCTCGCGCACCATCACGATCACGAAGAACACCGACAGCAGGGCGAAGAAGGCATAGATACTGTAGGCCATGGACAAACCAATACCCGCCAGCATGATGGGAAAGCTCCAGGTCACCAGGAAGTTCGCCAGCCACTGGGCCAGCCCGGCAATGGCCAGGCCCGAGCCGCGAATCTGGTTGGGGAACATCTCGCCCAGCATAATCCACATCACCGGGCCCCAGGAGAAATTAAAGAAGAACACATAGACATTAGCGGCGATAAAAGCGGTAATACCCGCTCCTTCGCTGAGCACCAGGTTTCCGTTATCGTCCACCGGCGCGCCGGAAAAGGCGTAAGCCACCAGCCCCAGACTGATGGCCATGCCCAGCGACCCGAACCACAAAAAGGGCTTGCGGCCGATTTTGTCCACCAGGAAGAAGGTGATAAAGCAGGCGGCGATACTGATACTGCCGGAAATCACATTGGTCAACAGCGCCTGGCTCTCGGTAAAACCGGCCGCCTGCCAGAGCACAGCGCCATAGTAGAAGACCACGTTGATGCCCACAAACTGCTGGAACACCGCCAGCCCCACACCGATCCAGACAATGGGGCGAATGCGACCGGCCACCTTATCGTAGAGATCGCGAAAGCGCGGGCGGTGGTCGGCGGCCAGAGATTCGGAAATTTCCGTGAGCTTGGCGCCGCCGGCGGCCTCGCCGTAGAGGCGCTTGAGCACATCCTCGGCTTTGGCAATCTTGCCGGAGGCAACCAGATAGCGGGGGCTCTCGGGAATCAACAGCAGGGCAAAGAAAAAGATACCCGCCGGAATCAGCTCCATCCAGAACATCCAGCGCCAGGTTTCAAAGCCCATCCAGAACTCCTGGGTGGAGCCACCGGCGAACTCGGCCAGGAAGTAGTTACTGACAAAGGCCGCCGTCAAGCCGGTAATAATGGCGATTTGCTGTACCGAGGTGAGCATGCCCCGATAGCGCGCGTGGGCCACCTCGCTGATATAGGCCGGCGCCATCACACTGGCGGCACCCACCGCCATGCCGCCCAGTACCCGGTAGATGACAAACTCCAGCGTGTTGCCGGCAACTCCCGACCCCCAGGCGGAGACGATGAAAAATAGTGCAGCCACTATCAGCAGCGATCGCCGGCCGAAAAAATCAGCCAGACGGCCGGCGAACAGGGCACCAGCGGCACAACCAAGCAACATGGAAGAGACACTGAAACCTGTACCTGCCGCATCCGAGTCAAAGGCCAGCTGCAGGCCATCAACGGTGCCGTTGATCACCCCACTGTCAAAGCCGAACAAAAAACCACCAATGGTGGCAATGCAGCTGATCAGGATAATAAAGCCGGTACTGCCCTGGGCCGGGCCGGTAGACGCATTCATAAGCCATTCCTGTTATTGATATTGTCGGAAGCGCCGGCCGAGGTTGCGGCGCCACGTCTGATTACAGTCCGATCATAAACACTCAGCTCCCGCCCCACAAGCATCGGCGGGGAGACATTGCCCAGGTTATAGTCATATTTACCTTAATTGACTGTCGAGGGTGGTAATCATTGCGCTCAAGCAAAGACAAATCGGCGTCCCAGCATAAAATTGCTGAAACCCACGGTCATCATGGCCGAGGCCTTGGCCAGCAGAGGCATGGCCGAGAGCGCTAACACACTGCTCAGCACCCCGGCACCCAGGCTGAGACTGAACACAAACACCGGCAGATAACGCAGCAAATGCTGCAGGGAGAGAGAAGACCGACAGCGAAAGGTGAGGCCGTGATGCAGCACCACCCCCAGCAGAAAGCCAGCGCCAGCCCCGCCAGATTGGACCACTCCAGACTGACACCGAGGGTGAGCAGGCTGAAAAACAGGGCCAGATCGGCACAGCTCAGGGTCACGCCGGTGGCGGCAAAGCGCAGCCAGAGGGCGACATCCACTGGCGGCAACACGGAGGCGAGAGCGCGGACAGGAACAGTCAGCATAGGCAAACCTTTATAGCTATGCGGGCAGGTTACTGTGAGTGTGTGACGGGGATATGACAATGAGCGGGTAGCGGGGAACGGGGAACGGGGAACGGGGAACGGGGAACGGGGAACGGCATAAATGGTTAGTGCATTTTTGAATGTCGTCAAAAAATATTTTTTGTATTTATGCGTCGCCGGTATGTGCTTTCGGTGACCACCTCATCTTTTTTGTCGTAATTATCAACGCCTTTTTATCAACGGTTTGAGAATGCATTTTTTTCATTAATTAATCGCATAATAACAACTTTGCAATATTCGCCGGGCAAACCTAATCTCAAATCATGTCCATGGAAATCAACGGCTCGCCAGAGCCTCAGAGTAACAAGGGAGTAAGTGGGCTTGATTAAACGAATTGCCTGCTTCTGCACGATAAAGCCATCTGAAGGCAGCCAGACATACGCCGAGCAGGTATTCGGCATTTACGACACGGCGCGTGTGTTTAACAAGGAACACGGTATTGTGGGTGTGTTCGTGGTGCACGGTGCGGTCTTGCTGCAAGTGCTCGAAGGCGACTCCAACAGCATTGCCAAAGCCCTCTATCAGGTCAATCGCGACCCGCGTGTGCAGGATGTCAGTATCATTCTCAATCACTCCTACGAGTCACCCGCCTTTTCCCGCTGGTCGATTAAAATGATCAAGGGCGAGCGCGATGCTCATAACGATTATATGACCCGCCTCAAGTGTTTGCTTGCGCCCCATGCCGCCCTGCAATCGGCGCAGGATCACACACGCTTTCAGGCACTGTTTGGCGCCACTAACCTTGCCGACAATAATGTCCTGACAGAAGCGACCTCGACCGACGATGAGCCGGACTTTCACAACCACACCCTGGCCATGACTGCCTGGCCCCGGCCCACTCGCCTGCGCCTCAACGCCCCGCTAATGCGGCTTTGTCAAATCCTTATTGGCCATACGCTGCCCTATCAACGGCTGGTAGCCCTCAAGCTTTTTGAGAGCGAAGCCGAGATGAACGAACAGCTCAGGGCGTTGTACCGCGCCAATGCTCTCGAAGTGTTCAAGGTCGGGGGCAACAACAACGTGGAATCCCTGACCCCCAACAAGACCAGCGCCACATTATCCGATGCACAGCCAGCTCGGGAACGCCGCTTCAGTCAGGCGCTGAAGCATTTTATTCAAGGCCAGAGAGAAAAAGGGTTCGGCTCACAATGACGATGATCTATAAAAAGCTCGCCGTGGTGGGAGAAGTGGGTTCCGGCAAAACACAACTGATCAATACGATCAGTGAAATTTCTCCCTTTGCTACCGAGGCCAAATCGTCCGTGGATATCGGCAAGGAGTACACCACCGTCGGCATTGACTACGGGCGGCTGACGCTGGACGAAAATATAGCCCTGGGGCTCTATGGCCTGCCCGGTCAAAAGCGTTTTCAACTGCTGTGGGACATGGTACAGCAGGGGTTGTGGGGACTGTTAATTCTGGTGAAATTTAACAGTGATATGGAAGTCAAGACGCTGCTACC
>CBFGUT010000079.1:0-12175 GCA_965652265.1 uncultured Cellvibrionaceae bacterium
GCGTATAACCGCGCTCATATTCCACTGTAAATTGGCCTCGACTGTTTTGTTGGGTGGCGCTGAGCTTACCCAACCTACGCGCTGCCTTTCTCTGCAATATGGTGGGTCCTACTGGATAGACCTCACACTTCCCTGTGTTCGGGCGCTGCGCGCCCGCCTGCGGCGGTCCCAATCGCTCCCGGCGATTGGTCGAACCAGCGACCAACAATGCACAACTTCCGTTGTGCGGGCTTCTGTATATGGTGGGTCGTACTGGATTCGAACCAGTGACCAATTGGTTAAAAGCCAACTGCTCTACCAGCTGAGCTAACGACCCATAAACTTTTCTGCAAGTACCTGCCTGTCCGCCCCTTCGGGAGGACTTCCTTCTGAACCAGTGACCACAAATTTGCCGGGAGCAAATTTGCAGCGCCAGTCGCGCAGCGATCCGGCTCAGGGACGAGTCGGACTCATTGGTTAAAAGCCAACTGCTCTACCAGCTGAGCTAACGACCCGTATTCGCCCCGCCGAGGGGTGGCGAAAGAGGCGCACATGATAATGATTTGAACGGAAAAAACAAGCGGTTTTTACACGTTGACGGCTAGAAATGATCGCCCAAACAAGGGCTTAGTGCAAAAAACCGGCAAATTCAGCGGTAGCGGGTGGGGTCTGCCACTCCCAGCGCCGCAAAGCCCTGGCGGCGCAGACGACAACTGTCACAGCGGCCACAGGCACGCCCCTGATCATCGGCCTGATAGCAGGACACCGAGAGGCTGTAATCCACCCCCAGCGCCAGCCCGGTACGAATAATTTCCGCCTTGGAGAGGTGAATCAAGGGTGTGCGAATGCTCAGTTGTTTACCTTCGGTACCGGCACGGGTGGCAAGGTTAGCCATAGCCTCATAGGCATGAATGTACTCGGGGCGGCAATCGGGATAGCCCGAGTAATCCACGGCATTGACACCGATAAAGATATCCGTGGCACCGAGGACCTCCGCCCAGCCCAGGGCAATGGACAGGAAAATGGTATTGCGCGCCGGTACATAGGTGACAGGTACGCCTTCACTGGCCTCCTCCGGCACGTCGATACGCATATCCGTCAACGCCGAACCGCCGATAGCGCCCAGATCGAGCTTGATAACCTTGTGCTCAAGGCTGCCATGGGCCCTGGAGGCCCGCTCGGCGGCCACTAGCTCGGCGCGCATGCGCTGGCCGTAATCGAAACTGATGCTATAACAGTCAAACCCTTCGCTGTGGGCAATCGCCAGAGCAGTGGTGGAATCCAGCCCTCCGGAAACCAGCACCACGGCTTTTTTATTTGTCATCACACTACCTTTCTAATGCCCCGGCACGTCATCCCACAGCAGCTTATGCAGTTGCAGCTGGAAACGTACCGGCAGATTGTCGGCCACTATCCAATCGGCCAAATCACGCGGTGACAGTTGGCCGTAACTGGGCGAAAAGAGGACATCAGCCACCCGCTCGGAGAGACGATACTCGTCCAGTTTCATTTTCGCCCATTGATAATCCTCGCGCGAACAGAGCACAAATTTTACCTGATCGTGCATCGACAACCTATCGACATTGCGCCACAGATTGCGTGTCACTTCGCCCGACCCGGGTGTTTTGATATCCATGACCTTAACCACGCGATTATCCACCTCGTCCAATGCCATGGCACCACTGGTTTCCAGCGACACCTGGTAACCGGCATCGCACAGCTGTTGCAGCAGGGGCAAGCAGTCTCTCTGTGCCAGTGGCTCCCCACCAGTGACACAAACATAGCGCGGTCGGTAGTCCGCCACTCGCGACAGCACCTGGGACAGCGCCATGCGCTCACCGCCATGGAAAGCGTATTCACTGTCGCAGTATTGACAGCGCAGTGGACAGCCCGTCAAACGCACAAACACGGTAGGCGTACCCACCGTATTGGCCTCGCCCTGCAGCGAGTAAAAAATCTCGGTAATTTTTACACTCGGGTCCGTCATAAATCACGCTATGTTAGTCGCCGAACGGCGGTAAAAACTGTGCTATTCTAAGGGGCTTTGTGGCCAGGGTTTCGCTTATGCATCCTCCAAAGACCAAAGAGGAACAGCGCCGGGAACTGGAGCAAGCCCTGCGCGATTACTTGCGTCAGGGCGGCCAGGTGAAACAGGTGCCTCCAGGCGTCTCCGGACGAGAGGACCACAATCGCGCCCTGCCCCATGTTTTCGATAAACAAAACACCGCCCAAACCCGCACCCCGATGGATGCTGTAGTGGCCGCCATCGAGCAGCGCCGCAAACCCCCAGCCGATAAACGCCTCCCGACCAAACACAAGCGGCCTCGCAAAAAAATCATCTACGACGACTTCGGCCAACCTCTGCGCTGGGAATGGGATGAAAGTTGATCCACGGATCAATCAATCAGATCATAACCGGCTTGCAACACCTCAATGATTTCCTGGCGCGGTTGTTCAGGCGGCGCCACTGGTCGGCCGGTGACAGTCGCGGCGATATCCAGATAGGTGCGCGAAACCTCCAACAACACCGCCTCCGGCAGGGCGTTATCACGCGCCAGTGCGACACGCTCGGTCATACGATCCTTGTTTAGCAAGATATCCGGGTCGGGGAAATAATCCAGCAGTGTCTGGCGAAACGCCTCCTTGGATTTCTCCACTACCTGCCCCTCACGGTAGAGTGCGCCGTCCCAGATGCGCGAGGAATCCGGCGTTCCCACCTCGTCCATATATATCAGCTTTTCCTGACCCCGATTGTCGGTAACATAGCCAAACTCGAACTTGGTATCGACAAAAATCTGATCCGCCGCCGCCAGCGCTTCGCTGATTACCGCAAAGCCCTCTTTCAGCAATCGCTCATAGTGATCCACATCTTCGCGGGCACGAAAGCCAAATGCGTCATAGTGCGCGAGAATATCAGCGCGCGTCACATTGACATCGTCCGCCTCGGGCACACCGGGAATACCGCGCAAAATACCCTTCGTCGAAGGAGTAACCAGGAGTTCGGGCAATTTTTGATCCCTTTGCAAACCATCAGGTAAGGCGATACCACAAAACTCTCGCTCGCCGCGGCTGTAAGCCCGCCACATGGAGCCGGTAATATACTGGCGACAAATGGCCTCTATTTTTACCGGTCGGGCCTTCTGCACAATCCACACCAGTGGGTGTGGGATATCCAGAATATGGCTGTCCGCCAGGCCCTGTGTGCGGAATAATTCAAACCAGTGATTAGCTATGGCATTTAACGCCGCCCCTTTGCCGGGCACTCCCTGCAGACCGCCCTCGCCATGCCAGATACAATCGAAGGCGGAGATACGATCGGAAATCACCATGACCGCCAGCGGCGCATCCGGGGCCACATTGTAACCCTTATCGGCAATCAGCCGGCGGCTATCGGCTTCCGTCAGCCAATACACTGACCGCACCTTACCGCTGTGCACGGGTGCCCGGCGGCGTATGGGAAGGTCGTCGTTGACAGCAAGCACCTGATGCGCGGAGGTCATGTTTTTACCCTGAAATGGTCTGGCAAAAGGCCGGGATGTTAGCAGATTCAGCCATACTAGGCACCACTTTTACCGCCGCGCGTATAGAGCGAGGGCTCTCCCGGCGGGCGGGTTTTAAAGCGCCGGTGTACCCACAGATACTGAGCCGGATAGCGCTGTACCACTGACTCCACAACAGCATTGGTACGCGCGGCGTCGGCCACATCATCGCCCGAGGGATACTCCTCCAGCGGCGGTTTGATCTGCACATGGTAGTGGCCTTTCTTATCACGCCAGTGCTCGAAGGGCACCACCCGCGCCCGGCCCATGGCCGCAAGCTTGGCCGTGGCAATTACGGTGGCGGCGGGGATATTGAAAAAGGGGGCGAAGACACTCTGACCCATACCATAATCCTGATCCGGGGCGTACCAGATACGGTGGCCCCGACGCAGATTTTTCACCAGCAAACGCAGGTCATCGCGGGCGATACACTGGCCCGAATAACGCTCGCGAGCCCGTGCCATGGCCACCGCCAGCAGCGGGTTGTGGTCCACCCGGTAAATCATGTCGCACTCGATGTTAAGCCCCATGATACGGCCGGCGAAGTCCAGGGTGGTATAGTGACCACCTAGCAACAATACACCATGACCCTCAGCGTCCAGTTGGTGCAAGATGTCGATGCCGACCAGGGTATAGCGATCGGTGAATTGCCAGTCCGGTCCCCACAGCGCCACCGTGGTCTCCACAAACCCCATGCCCACATTGTCGAAAATGTCCCGCACCAGCTGAGCGCGGGCGATCTCATCCAGCGCCGGAAAGCACAGGGCCACATTGGTGGCCGCTACCCGGCGGCGTGAACGCGCCACCCGATACAACAGCCGCCCCAACCGCTTGCCCACCGGCAAGGTCCAGCGCATGGGGATTTGCGCCACCAGCCAGAAAAACCCGAGCATACACCAGGTACCCCAATAACGTGGGTGTGCGAAGCCCTGGCCGCGAAAGTGGCGGGAGCGATTTGTACGTCCTGTGGCCATGCATCCACCTGCACTCATCAAAAAGCGCGCATTATATCGCAAAGCACCAGAGCCTGTTCACGGCCAGAATCTGTTATGGTAGCCACAGAGGAACCACACTATGACCGATAACCGTGAATTCACCGCTCTCGACCAACGCCTGGACGAGCAGCAGCAATTGCTGCAAACGCGAATAGCCACCCTTGAAAAGCAAATAAGGGCGAGTGAGGGCGAACGCACAGGCGAATTACAGGATCAACTGCGGGAACTCCAATTACTGCAGCAGCGGCTGATCAAATCCCGCGGACTGGTGCGCCGGGCTCACGATCTGCGTCAGGGAGAAAGTATCGAGATTCGCGAGGCTCCCTACCGCAACCTGGGATTGGCATTGATCATTTTCAGTGTCATTGCCGGCATAGCGCTGGGTTTCTACGCATTCAAAACGCTATAAAACGGGAGGAAGCAGGAGAACTTTGTGCCGCTCCAAAAGAAATGGGCAGCGCCCGTCACCGGGAGCTGCCCCAACAGGAGCATGAATCAAACAGAAGAATCGCTGGCAACAGCGGCTTCAATTAAAGGCTGAAGCTCACCTTTTTCAAACATTTCCGTGACGATATCGCAACCGCCGATTAATTCACCTTTTACCCACAACTGGGGAAAAGTGGGCCAGTTGGCATACTGTGGCAAATTGGCGCGAATTTCCGGATTGGCCAACACGTCCACATACGCAAACCGCTGGCCACAGCTCATGACCGCCTGGGCCGTGCGCTGGGAAAAACCACACTGGGGCGCGTTAGGCGACCCTTTCATATACAGAAGAACATTGTTGTCGGCAATTTGTTGCTTGATGGTTTCAATCACATCCATAGAAGCTGACTTACCTCTGGTCTTGAGAAGGGCCTCGCGCCCGGAGAAAACACAAGCGGTCTGTAATGTCCGCTTTTACCTCTCCATGGTATCGCATTTTGTCAACATCAGCACTGCCGACCAGCACCGTCTCTCTATGACAGCGAATGCCTATAATACCCCATCGGGCGCAAAAAGGGGACTGGAAACCGGGTGTCTTTCCCACATTTTGCGCTTTTTTACGCAAAAAAAGCTTAACTTCCTCACCAGATTGGCAATTTTCAATTGACAGCGCTACCAGGGATACTGCCAGTCCAGACCCAAATGCAACTCCCGTCCAGGCAGAGGCTCGAAGGTGCGACCACCGGCCTGATTCACGATAACCGCTCCCACAGCCCGACGGTCAGTCAGGTTGGCGAGCCGCGCCCACAGGTGAAGGTGCGAACTGCCCCACTGTTGTTCGCTGCTCACCGCCAGACTCCACAAGGTGGCGGCTGGAGCGAAATCGCTGTTGTCATCACCGGTAGCCATGCGGCTGCGATAGTGGGCGGCCAGCTGCACCTGTAACCGCTCGCTGGCCAGTGGCAGCCACTCCCACTGACTGTAGAGAGAGGTTTTGGCTACCCCCGGCAGGCGCTTGCCGTCATAGGGACCGGCGCTGTAGCGGGCATCCAGCAGGTTGCCGCCGAGGCGCCAGCGCCACTTATCCAGCGGCTGCCACAGGCTCATCCACTCGGCGCCCTGGCGCTGGGTCTCAGCGGCATTGCGGTATGTGGTGCGCCCGCCCTCAGAGGTATTCACTACCAGTTCATTGCGGGTCTCGATGGCATAGAGCGCCAGGCTTGCGGTTAGCTTTTCACTCTGCCAGCGCCAGCCGGTCTCCACCTGGCGGTTATCGGCCGCCTCCAGGGGGTTGAGGCCCGTGCCCTCGGGGCGATAGGCCAATTCCGTCAGTGTCGGGGTTTCAAACCCCCGTCCCACGCTGGCAAACCAGTGCCAGGGGCCCTGCCCGTAGTTCAACCCCAGGGCATAGGTGGGCTCACTGTAGGACAGCTCCCCCGAGTCATCGGGGTTGCCCGGCACCACAAAAGCGTCATCCACTTCCATCTGCAGGCGGTTGTAGCGCGCGCCGGCCTGTAGTTGCCAGCGCTCATTAAGTGACCACAGCACTCCCGCAAAGGTGTCGAGACTGTCCACCCGGCCTGTCTCATCGCGGCGCTGTTCGCCCCGTTGACCAAAGTCATTGACATAGCCCTCGCGCTCATCGCGCATCTGCTCCAATTCCACACCCAGCGTCAGTGCCACTGGCCCGAACTCGCGGGTCATCTGCGCCTGGGTACCGGCAAAGGTTTTGTCCAGCACGATAATCCCCCCGCCAGAGGTGATATCACCGCCCGGGAAAGCCAACTTTTGCTGAATATCCCGCCGCCCGGCCCAGGCCGCAAGCTGCCAGTGACCGGCCTCCAGCAGCCGTCGGGCGCGCACCGACAATTGTCGATGATCTACTGTCTTGCGGGTATCGAAACGCTCTGCCGCCGGGTGCGTCTGGGTGGGGTCCTCGCGCCACTGTTCGGGCGTTAACCCCTGGGGGTCGGCGCTGTCCGGGTCGCGGCTGATATCGAGTCGGGTGCGAATGTCCCAATCGGCCGGCCGATAGAACCACTCCATTCCCAATTGCTCGCGACTGGCGGAGGCGTGATCGCGAAAGCCGTCAGCCTCGAATTGCGACACCTGCAGGCGCGCGGCGTGCTCCCCGGTGACCAACTCCCCACGCAGGCGATAGCGGCGTTGCCCGTCGGGGCCGCCGCCCAGCCCCAGGGTCACGGCAGTCTCCTGGGGTATGGCGGGGTGCAGAGCGATCACCCCACCGGCTCCATTGCCATAGAGGACCGCCATGGGGCCTCGAAGCACTTCCACGGCACCCAGCGTATCGGTCATCAGTACCGAGGTCTGGCTCTGGCCATCCGGCATGGCCAGAGGTATACCATCGAGACGGATATCGATACCGCGCACGCCAAACGCTGACCGGGCGCCAAAGCCGCGCAGGGTCAGGCGTGTATCCTGAGCAAAATTGGAGCGGCTGTCGGCCTGGACACCGGGCAGCTCGGCAAAAATTTCCGCCACATCAAATCGCAGCCCCGGCAACTGCTCTTCCACGGCCACCACATCGGCCGCGCCCGTGGACAGACTCCAGGGCTGGCGCTCCCCCACGGTGGTGGTCACATATATTTCTTCCGGCTCATTCGCCATGGCCGGCGCCATCCACAGACAGGCGACCATCAGTGCCACTCGATAACCCATCACAACTCCCAGGGTGTACATAATCAATACGGTTCTCTGTCCACAGGGATTCTAGCGAGACCGCCCGGAGGTATGAGGGGGCTCGGCACATGCCCTGTTGATAGAGAAAGGATGCGCATTCTGACATATGAAAGAACCCGTGCACCACCGGGTGGGGATTAACGATGTCTCACTGGGACAAACGCTTTTTGGTATAAGCGGTGGGTGGGTGCGCCAGGGGATCCTCCGGCCAGGGGTGCTTGGCATAACGGCCGCGGTTTTCCCGCCGTACCTGGGGATAGACCTCGCGCCAGAAATAGGCCAGATCGCGGGTTACCGCCAGGGGGCGACCGGCGGGGGACAGCAATTCCAGTCTTATGGGAACAACGTCGGCGGGCAGCCGGAAAGTCTCGGTCCCCAAAAATTCCTGCAACTTGCCCGCTATTCGGGGGACAGATGGCTCCTCGGCGAACACCACCTGTAGCGAATCGCCGTAATGGACGTGGACGCGACGACCACTGGGCAGGGTCACTTGCTCGGGGAGCAGTCTATCCAGATCGGCCAGCGCCTGGTAGCCCACATGGGCTTTGAGACCCTGCAACAGGGGCAGCTGGTCGGGGGCAGTATTGACATCGATAAAAGGCTGTAACCACTCCGACAGCGACTGCTCCAAAGATTCCAGCGAACACTCAGCTAATGGTAATAGGTGATTGTCGACCGCCAGCCGCAAGCGCCCCAACAAGGTAATCGCCTCCGCCGGCCAGTGAATCTGGGCAAGACCCTGTTGCCGAATAATGGCGATCACGGCATCGGCCACTTGCCCGGGTGGCAACGCCTCGCGCCGCTCACGCACACAGCGCCCACCCAGGTAAAAGCCCGTCGTCGATACCCACTTGCCCCGATACCAGTGCACCTCGCGCCGGGCCTCTGCCAGCGTCTCCAGCACAGCGGGCGGCAAATCCACCGGCACACCCACCCCGCGATGTTCGTCGCCCTGACCAAAAACCTGAAGCAGTAACAGCCACTCGCCCCGGTCCGCCGCCGTCACACTGATGCCTGTGTTGAGCCGATAGCGGCCCGAGTCCTGACGGTGCGCAAGACGCTCGGGCATCACTCCGGCAACCCTCTCCAATAATGCTGGCGAGACCCGGCTCGGCAAACTGGACGCCGGCTCTAGTGAGAGTGCCAATACGCGTGTCCAACGCTCACATAACTGTCGCCATGTCCTGTCCCGCCGATACTGGCCGAGAGCGCTGTCGAGCCAGGCGGCGACCCCCGCCTGCAACTGATCCTGCCAGTCAAAGTGCAGGGCCAGTGCCGCCATCAGCAACCAGGGGTTATCCACCAGCATCTCCCGACTATGCAATAACAGAGCGGCCAGGCGCGGATGGGTGCCCAGGGCCGCCACCTGCCGACCCTGCTCGGTAACCTGCCCTTCGGCAGTCGTCAGCTGCCAGCGCTCCAACTGACGCAAAGCCTGTTCCATCCCCTGCTCTCCGGGCATCTCCAGCCACGGCAAGTCACGCCATGGTGATCCCCAGTGCGCCACCCAGAGCGCCAGCGGCAGGTAATCGCTGCGACGAATTTCCGGCAGCTGCGCGGGCGCCAGCACTTCGGACTCGGACCAGAGGCGCAGACAGTGTCCCGCCTGAACCCGACCGGCACGACCACGACGCTGATCGGCGCTGGCAAGGCTGATTCGCCGCGTATGCAAGCGGCTCACCCCGGTACCCTGCTCAAAGGTGGGCGTGCGTTCCAGCCCCGAGTCGATCACCAGGGTGACATCGGCAATGGTCAGGGAGGTTTCGGCAATATTGGTGGCCAGTATCACCCGTGGTCCTCGGCCGGGGTCCAGTGCCTGTGCCTGTTCCGCGGGCGACACGCGGCTGTGCAGACAGCACACCGATTGTGCCGGCCAAGTGTTTAGCAGCGCTTTCTGGCACTCCTCAATCTCGCGCCAGCCGGGCAGAAACACCAGCAACGTCTGCGACTGCCACGTTGGCAGGTTCCCCAGCGCGCGCAGCAAATGTTCCCCCAGGGGCTCGGACCGGCCCCGGGTTTCCATGGCAGGCAGATAATCGACAGCGACGGGAAAGCAGCGGCCGGACGCGAATAAATGTGTATCCACCTGGGCTCGCAAGCGTTTCTCCGGTGTGGCAGACATCAGTACCAGCCGCAAGTCCTCGCGCAAAATCGCGGCCTCCTGCAGCAGCGCCCAGGCGAGGTCCTGGGTGACGGCGCGCTCGTGAATCTCATCAATAATCACAACCCGTGTCCCGCGCAACTCGGGATCGGCCAGCAGGCGCTGCAGCAAAATCCCTGGTGTCATCACCACCAGTCGTGTCTGCGAAGACAACCGGCGTTCAAAAGGCACCTGGAAACCCACCCGCTGTCCCGGCGATTCTCCCAGCGCTTCTGCCAAATGCTGTGCCAGGGCACGGGTGGGCAAAACCCGCGGCTGTATCAACCAGACCTCGCTCTCGCCGGCAGTTTCCAGCGCCCAGAGAGGCACCCGCGTTGATTTTCCCGCCCCTGGCTCAGCCTCCACCAGTACACTGCCAAGCGTCAGGGCGCGGCGGAAGTCCGACTCCAGGACATCGATAGGCAGGGAAATCGACGGAGACATTTAGCGGGGCTCGCCCCAGCCACCACCGCCGGCGGTGAGCAAGGTCAACCGGTCGCCAGTATTTACATCGAGGGCTACCTTAGCCGGCAATGGCCTGCCATTGAGGCGATTTTCCCCACACTCACCTGCCTCACCTCCCGCTAACCCCCAGGGTTGCGTGCGGCGCCGCTCGGTGAGCAGGGTCACCTGGGCCGGGGCGAGAAACTCATACTCGCGGATCAGCCCCTCACCACCGAAGTGGCGTCCGCGGCCACCCGACCCCCGGCGCAAGGCATAGCGGACGATGCGCAGTGGGAAATGTTTTTCCAGGCTCTCTATGGGTGTGTTGAGGGTGTTGGTCATATGCGTCTGCACTCCCGACAGTCCCGGTCCCCGGGGGCCAGCCCCCATGCCACCGCCATTGGTTTCATAGTAGTCCCAGCGTTCATGATTGGCGCTGGCCAGCGCTCCCATGGCCACATTGTTCATGGAACCACTACTGGCGGCAGGAATGCGATCGGGCAGCGCCTGGGCCAGCGCCCCCAATAGCACATCCACCATGCGCATGGAGGTCTCCACATTACCTGCGGCCACAGCCGCCGGCCGGCGGGCGTTAACCAGACAACCCTCGGGCGCGCTCAAGCTCACGGGACGGAAACTGCCGGCACACGCCGGGGTCTGCGGCGGCATAAGGCAGCGCAACACATAAAAAACACTGGCCGCCGTCACCGATAGCGGACAATTGATATTGCCCGCCACCTGCGCCGCCGTGCCGGTAAAGTCCACGCTAATGCAACCAGCGCGAGCGCTGAGTGTCAGGGCAATGGGCAGATCTACATGGCCGAGACCATCGTCATCCATAACATCGGTAAAGGCGTAATCGCCATCCGGAATTTCACCAAGGGCGCGTGTAGCCAGTTGGCAGGCATAGTGGTTGAGGGCGTCGCAGGCCTGGACAAAACCTGCCCATCCCATGGCTGTCACCACGGCCTGTAACCGTTCGGCTCCCAACTGGCTGGCGCCGATCTGGGCGGCGAAGTCCCCCCGCGCCTGTATCCCCGCCCGGGAGCCCGCCTCCGCGACCACTAACCGATCCATCACCGCGGCCACCGGTTGACCTTGTTCCACCAGCCGGGTGGGAGCGATGACGATACCCTCTTCCTCAAGACGGGTGGAGATGGGCATAGAGCCCGGACTGGCGGCGCCAATATTGGCGTGATGGGCACGATTGGCGGCAAAGCCGCAGAGCCTGTCTCCCACAAATACCGGCGCGATCACAGTGACATCCGGCAGGTGAGTTCCACCCAGATAGGGGTCATTGACCACCACCATATCGCCAGCCCGCCACGCCTGACCACCCACAATATCCGCCATGGCGTAGGCCATGCTGCCCAGGTGAACGGGGATATGCGCGGCCTGCGCTAAGAGACCGCCCTCCACGTCAAACAGTGCGCAGGAAAAATCCAGACGATCCTTGATATTGGGTGAGAAAGCCGAATGCTTGAGCACCGCGCCCATCTCATCACAAATGGCCGCCATTCGGCTGGCAAAAACACTGAGTTCGATGGCGTTCATTACCTTTCTCCTGCGGGACGACAGTCGGCCATTGGGTCACAAAGGCGCCAAGAATGGATTTTTTTCCAGTATTTAGCAATACCGGACAGGGTGGAGGTGACTGATGAGTCGCGAGCCAAACACCCAGTATGGATGCGAAGTGTCGCTACCTGTGCGGAGCCAGGGGCTGATAATCAGAACACCAAGCGTATTCCAAACGATGGCATACGTGGCAACCGGCTATCCCCCTCGGCATTCAATGGATTATCCGTACCCAACAGATTGTAAATCTCGAAGTAATACTGGAAAGACCTGCCTTCACTTAATATCATTCGTTTCATGAGGCGAATATCAATGCGTGTATAGCTACCCAACCTCTCGGCCTGATAACGCTCGAGATCGGTTATGTGTGTAGGTTC
>CBFGUT010000080.1:0-12162 GCA_965652265.1 uncultured Cellvibrionaceae bacterium
CATCGTGCGCGAGCGCCGTGACCAGGTCACACTCAACCGGGTGCTCTCTAAGAGCTTCGGCTTTGGCGGCACCAACGCCTCCTTGGTCTTTCAGCGCTACCAGAACTGACCAAGCGTCGATCCCCGAGTCATTGATCTGCCGGCCAAGTGACTCGGGACTCGACCTGCGCCTTTAACCTTCCCGGCTGGAATGCAGCCACTGTTTAACCATGGGCACCAGACTGGTACGCCAGGAGCGCGCCTGAATACCGAAGTCCTCGCGAATGCGGTGGCTGGACAGCACGGCGCTCACAGGCACCTGCTCCGGTAGCGTATCGGCCACTTCGATCACCGGCTCGGGGCCGCTATAGGACTGCTGGCTCAGAGTTTCCGCCAACTGCTGGGCAAATTCCTGCTCCGTCACCGCATCGGCACTGCAGTACTGCATCACCCCCCAGTTGTCCGCCCCGCAGCCGATTTGCTTGACCAGCGCCACTATGACCCTGCAGACATCCGACAGCGCCGTGGGAGCCCCACGCAGGCGGCGATTGACTACCCATGGCTCGCCCGCCGCCAGCGACTGCAACAGCCCCGTCAACAGGTTTCGCCCCTGACTGGCAATCACCCAGCTTACCCGCAGATTGATATACCGGGCATGCGCAGCCGCCACCGCCTGCTCCGCCGCCCAGAAAGCCTCACCGGCGGTGCTGATGGGTGCCGGTGGATCATCTTCGTGGTGGACACTCTTATTATCGCTGCCGAAGACCCGGTAGCTGGACATCTGTATCAGGGGAATCTGGCGCGGCGCACAGGCCGCCGCCACATGACCGGCCGCCAGTGGCAACAGCTTTTCGTCCATCTCCTCGGGAGCATCAGACCAACCCAGGGTGTTGATGACCATATCGGGGCGGAGGCGGCGCACATAGTCGGCCACGGCCTGGGAGTCGCTCCAGTCCAGCTCGCCCTGGGTGGGCTGCAGCAAACGCAGGGGTTCGCGCTCCAGTTCGTGTTCAAGCGCCCGACCCAACAAACGGGTACTATCGGTTAACAGCAACTTCAAAAGCGTGCCTCACTGCCGCGCGTGAACGCTCCCGATTCAGAAGGGAATATCGTCGTCAAAACTGTCAAATCCACCGCCGGCGGGCGCTTGCTGGCCGCCGCCCTGGGGCTGTGATGGGGCCGACTGCTGACCACCCTGAGGCTGATTACCGTAGTTGTCCGGGTAGTTGTTGTCCTGATTGTAGTTGCCACCGTCACCCGCACCACGGCTGTCGAGCATCTGCATTTCACTGGCGACAATCTCAGTGGTATAACGGTCCTGGCCATCCTGCCCCTGCCACTTACGGGTGCGCAATGAGCCCTCAATGTAAACCTTGGAGCCTTTTTTCAAGTACTCACCGGCAATCTCCGCCAACCGGTTAAAGAACACCACCCGGTGCCACTCGGTGCGCTCCTGCGGCTGGCCCGTGTTTTTGTCCTTCCACTGGTCGGAGGTGGCCACGCTGATATTGGTCACAGCGCCACCGGAAGGCATAAAACGGGTTTCCGGGTCCTGCCCCAGGTTGCCCACCAGTATTACCTTGTTCACGCCTCGCGATGCCATAGTCCTCTCCTGTCTGCCTGTCTGCGCTTGTATTGTCAGTCGGATTGCGAACTACAATCCGGTTCTTCGTATCGGATGAACGGGCTAGTGTACTGTAACTAGCCGCCCTGCTGCACCAATTCCCTTACCCGCCCGCGCTCCACACGCGCCGGGTCCAGCTTCAGGTATATCATTTGCTCGCTCTCCACCACCAAGACCTCCTCGACGCCTTCCTCCTCCAGCAGACGAGCGCGCAAATCGCCGGAGCCGGCCGGCAGTGGCAACATCATACTCACCAGGGTACGCGGTTGGCGCATGGGCAGTGCCAGGGCAAACCACAGCAGTACCAGGAGCACCGCCAGCAGCCACACCGCTGCGGCACCTTGCCACTGTAACAGTGCGCCACCGGCGGCGCCGCCGGCAAAGGCGCCGAGAAACTGGCTGGAGGAGTAGACACCGGTGGCGGTACCCTTCGCGCCCACCGGCGCCTGTCGGCTCACCAGCGACGGCAGCATGGCCTCCAGCAGATTAAAAGCCATAAAAAAGCCAAATAATCCCGGCAACAGCCAGTATAGGCCCCTTGGAGTCAGGGCCAGCCATAGCAGCGCCAGCCCCAACAGTAATACCGCCGCTATAAACACCGGCTTCACCTGCCGGCGTTTCTCCGCCACAATCATTAGCGGCAACATAGCCACAAAGGATCCCGCCAACAGCGGCAGATATAGCCACCAGTGGCGCTCGCGGGCGATACCTGTATTCTCCAAAAGCCCGGGCAACACCACGAAGCTCGCCATGAGTACCAGATGCAGGGTAAAAATACCGAGGTTCAGGCGCGCCAACTCGGCGTTTCTGACGGTACGCCACAACAGCGCCGGCACCGCCTGGGCCTCGCGCCGTGCGGGCGTATGTGCCACCCTCGGTACACGCCAGAAGAGCACACCCAACCCCACCAATGCCAACACCGCCGTGACCCAGAAGATCAGTGACAGGCCGCCGATCCCGGCCAGCAGTGGTCCCAGTACCAACGCCAAGGCAAAGGAGACCCCGATAGAGGCACCGATGGTGGCCATAGCCTTGGTGCGATTTTCGTCGGCGGTGAGATCGGTCACCAGTGCCATCACTGCGGCGGCAATAGCCCCCGCCCCCTGGAGAACACGCCCGGCAATGAGACCGTAAACGCTCTCGGACACGGCCGCCAGTATGCTGCCGGCGGCGAAAATTAATAATCCCGCGGCAATCACCGGCTTGCGCCCCAACCGATCCGAGAGAATGCCAAAGGGTATCTGTAACAGCGCCTGACTAAAGCCGTAGGCACCCAGTGCTACACCCAGCAATAGCGGCGTACTGCCACGGTAGTCGCTGCCATAGAGCATCAGTACCGGCAGCACCATAAACAGCCCCAGCATGCGAAACACATACAGCGAGGCCAGTGCCATGACCGTACGGCGCTCGAACGCTGGCAGAGAAGGGCGAGACAAACAGGACTCCCGGTACTGGTGAAAACAGCCGCGAATTCTATCACAGCCAAGCGCTGCGCTTGCGACCTGTGGGATAATAAGCGGCGTGAAAGGAGAACCCTATGACCCCCGTGAGCGACACTTGGCTACAGCGTTTCAGCGGTATCGCCCGCCTCTATGGCGAGACGGCACTCACTCAGCTGGCACACGCCCACTTCGCAGTGGTGGGCCTGGGTGGCGTGGGCAGTTGGGCGGCCGAGGCACTGGCACGCAGCGGCGTGGGAGAGCTGACACTGATAGAGCTGGACGAAGTCTGCGTGAGCAACACCAACCGCCAGTTACACGCCCTGGCCAGTCGCGTGGGCCAGAGCAAGAACCGCGTGATAAGTGAACGACTGCAAGACATCAACCCCGAGCTGCGCCTGCACACGGTGGAGGACTTTCTGACCCGCAGCAATACCGCTACCCTGATTGGTCCCCAGCACCAGGTGGTGATTGACGCCACCGACGCCGCCCATATCAAGGCCAACCTGGCGGCCTACTGCAGTGCCATCAAGGTGCGCCTGATCACTGTGGGTTCCTCCGGTGGCAAGCGCGATCCCGGAAAGATCTGCGTAGGCGACCTCGGGCGCACCGCCGCCGACCCACTGCTGGGCAAGGTACGCGAGCTGCTCTACCGGCACCATAATTTCAGCCGCGATAAGAAGCGCAAGTTCCGCATGGATGCCGTCTATTCCACGGAGCAGATGGTCTACCCCAAGCCCGATGGCAGCGTTTGTCATAGCAAACAATCCCTGGACTCGGGGGTCAAGCTCGACTGCAGCGGCGGTTTTGGCTCGTCGGTGATGGTGACCGGCAGTTTCGGCTTTATGGCCGCCACCCGAGCGGTGGAGCGGTATTTGGAGAAAATGAGGAACGAGGGACGGTGAACGGATAACGGGACAAATCGGCAGGACTGCCGATTTGCACAGGGTAGCTGCCCGAAGAGCGAAGGCCAAGGATGGCCTAAGGGAAACGGAAAACGGGAAACGATACAAATTCTTACTCACCGAAGATCAACCTTAAGCACTTTTACAGGCTGGGAAATACACCCCCTCTGACCGGCATATCGTTCTTCGTTTTCCGTTCACCGTTCATCGTTTTCCGTTCACCGTTCATCGTTTTCCGTTCTCCGTATTTCGCTCCTTCACCGACTCACCGGCTCGTCGACCTGAAACAAAGCCCGTGCATTAGCCGTTGTCACCTCGGCGATACTCGCCATCGATTCTCCGCGCAACTGCGCCAGCACTCTGGCCACTTCGGGCAGGTATGCCGGGCTGTTACGCTCGCCCTGCCGGCCGGCCAGAGGCATGTCGGGGGCGTCGGTTTCCAGCAAGAGTGCTGTCAGCGGCAGTTGTTGCACCGCAGCGCGGGTTTTACGGGCGCGCTCATAGGTGATAGTACCGCCAATGCCCAGATAGAATCCCCGTCGCCAATACTGCTGTGCCAGCTCCGGGCTGCCGCTAAAGGCGTGTACGACGCCGCGCTTGACGCCGCTGGCATCCAGCGCCTGCAACAACTCATTGTGCGCCTTGACACAGTGTAAAATCACCGGCAAATCACGCTCAGCGGCCACCGCCAGCTGCGCCTCCAGCACCTGCTGCTGTAAATCCATCGGACTCTTACACAGGGCGTCCAGACCACACTCGCCCACGGCTTTGCACCCAGGCTTTTCCAGTTCCTCAACCATGATTGTCCGCAGCCCGGCGTCGTCAAAGCCCTCAGCATAGAGATCGCCCACCCACCAGGGGTGCACACCGGCCCCGTAAATCATCCCGCGGTAATCGCGACACAGGCGGGCCGCCGCCTCCCATTGGGGGGGGGAGACACCGGGGACCAGCAGCGAGCACACCCCCAGGTCCTGACAATGGCGCCACAGCGCCTCGCGATCCTCGTCAAAGGCGGCAAAGTCAAAATGACAGTGGGAATCGAAAAACATAGCGTCGGCATTGGCCTTTAAAGCATCCTAAGCACAGTATGACTATTCACCCGCCTCCCGCAAGGCGGGAATGACATGGTCCACCAGCAGCGCGTGTTGTTGTCGCAAGTAGCGAGAACCCGGCGATGGCGGGGAAATATCCGAGGTCATCACCACTGTGATACCCAGCCCGGGCAGCACATAGAGCATCTGCCCGCCGAAGCCCCGCCCGTAGTACACCCGCTCGCCCGCCAGAGTGTCCATAAACCAGCCGTAGCCGTAGGGATCGTCGGTGTAGGCGGAGCGGCCCCGACCATGCCAGGAAGTCTCCACCCAATTCTCCGGCAATAGTCGCTGGCCATTGTAAACCCCGTCATTGCGGTAGAGCTCGCCTAAATGTAAGAGCGCGCGAGGTGATAGCCGCATGTTGTTCCCACCCAGATAGATCCCCTGTGGGTCGCGATCCCAGGCGGGAATTTCAATGCCCAGCGGTTCGCCCAGCCACTCCCGCGCCAGCGACAGGGTGCTTGTATCCGCTGCCTCGGTCAGCGCCGCAGACAGCAAGTGGGTACTGCCGGTTGAATAGAGCATGGCGCCGCCGGGCTTATCCACAAAGGGGCGGGTGAGAATATAGTCCACCCAGTTATCGCTGTTCACCCAGGCGCCATAATAGGGTCCCGAGGTGCGCTCCAGCCCGGCCTGCAGCGACAGCAAGTGGCTGACAGTAATTTTCTCCACCCCCGCCGTGGCATTGTCGGGCACGCGCTCACCCAATAACTCCACGATAGGTTGACCCACCCCGGTTAGAAAATCGCGCTCAATCGCCGCACCCACCAGTGCCGCCATCACGGTTTTGGACAGCGATTTGATATTTACCGGCACCTGCGGACCCGGCCCGGCAAAGGTGTGTTCAAACACCAGCTCGCCCCCATGCGCCACCAGCACAGTATGCAGGCGCGGCAAACGCTCTCCGGCCGCTATCAGCTCAGCTCTCGTGGTAGCATTAAGCGCCAGCGTCTGAGGTACCAACAGGACCAGCAAGAAAATACCCAAGCAATATCTCAAGAAAATAGCGCAGCTCAGCATATTTCCCCTTATTCCATTGTATTTCCAGAGGTGTTTCTCAGTAACCATAGCGCCGAGGATGTTGAACTGCATGACTTGGCGTCAATAATATGCGACACAGTTCACATAAAAACTTGCCAGCCTTGTTTCAAGCCGGAATTTTTGTGCTAGGGTTTAAATCGTGGCACTGGATCTGGCCCTAGTTTTACCTGTTTATGGCAAAACAATCGAAATCATAAAAAGGACTTTAAGATGAAACACATAAAATACCTCTTCCTGATTTTCCTTTTCCCTCCAGCCTCTGTCTTATGCAGTGATATAGAAGAGATATATGTTCGGGGCGTAAAAGTCCCAACGACTCATTATTTTTGGATGATTGCCAACGATTACTCTCCTGAAGCCATTGCAATCATGTATAGACCCTCTTCACCAACGATAAATGGAGAGGCTTATATTGAAAAAAAGCGCACTCAAGGATGTCAACGCTTGGAGGGTAAGATCGAAGGAGTCTACTATGCCTGCAGAAATGCAACTTTTTCTGATTCGGTAGCTGCTCAACACGTCTGCAATAGCTTAAACTCAGTGACTTGGAACGCTTCAGGAGGAATCGTCATCAGAGAAATTTTCGACATTTCAGTAACTTTCAGCCAAGATACAGATTATTACACGGTATGCACTGACACTCTAGAAAGGCAAGAAAATTTGTCACTAGAAAAATGCGAATCAAGGAGAAATTCGGAAATTCAAGATAATAAAAGAGCATGCTCAGGCACTGGAAAAATATGGGATTGAGAAATGAAGTATTTATATAGCACAATCGGGATTGTAGTAGGCATAATTGTGGCTTATTCGATTTTCTCCAACGCTAGCATTAACGATGAAACCAGTTTTTCTGACAACTCTTCGGCTCACATCAAAACAACTCAAAGTGAGTATAATAATACAAGCAGTTCACCAAAGATAAATTCAATCAGAACCTACTCGCAAATTGATAAGAAAGAGCTGGAGATCAATCCGACTTTTACACAACAAGATATTGCAGAGGTAATTCAGGATCGCAACGCTGATTTCCTCATGCATAGAGACTCTCACCCCTATATTCACTACGACAAGGATACCCTTCGATCCCTAGCCGAAAGCGGAGATACTATTGCCATGAAAGAGTTAAGCGTTCGCTTGACTGAAGAAGCAAATTTCATACACGCCATGCTTTCAGACAACATAAACTTACCAATGACCGAGGAACTTAAAAAAAACGAAGAAGCCATTGGCTTATATAAAGAAGCTGAGGACTATGAAAAAATGGCCGTGTATCATGGCGATAAAGAAATATTAACCTTCGCAAAAGATGCATTCATAAAAGAATTTAAGTCACATGATTTATCCCCAAAAGATGAGTTACTGCTCAAGCTATCCTACGACATTTTTGTTGGCATCCGTGGAAATAAATTAGCAATGCTTGGAGAAATTGAAAAATCAATATTTATTCACGAAAGTGTCTATGGACCTGTATCATTATCACCTGAGGACAAGGATAAAATTCACAATCAAGCCTCGGAAATCTACGAAGAAATTGAATCGCAACGTATAAAATTGGGCTTAGGACCTTTTGACAATACCCCCCGAGATTACGAAATCAAGCAGTATAGCTCCAATTTGGAAGAGCACAGAGAGGCCCTCGGAGAGAATGTGTTTATAAACTAATAATGCATGAAGTTTCAGTTTGGCGGCTCAGGGAGCCGCCAAACTACCTAACTTGCTTGAATAATGGAAAGTATTTCACCCAGACCCTTGCAGTAATTATTGCCCCAGGCTGTCACTTTCACATCGCGGGAACGATTAAGCCAAATCGCGTTAAATCCGGCATTTCTGGCGCCACAATAGTCCACTTTATAGTCGTCACCGATATACCAGCACTCCCCCACAGGCTTTCCCGCTTGAGCGGCGGCATATTCAAAAATCGCCAAATCCGGCTTGGGAGCGCCGGCGCAGGTGGGTGTAATAATGTGATCAAAACAGGCAAGAATGCCCAGCTTTTCCAGTTTATAACATTGATGTTCTTTGTCGCCGTTGGTGATAATACCGAGAGGATAACGCTTCAAGCTGGAAAGGGTCTCTTTAACTTCTGGAAACAGACACCAAGACGCCTCGTAAATTTGATAATAATCGTCGAATATCCGGTCGGCCTCAGACGCGGTAAGCTTCAGATTCAAAGCCTCTTGAACCCGGTGGCGGCGTTGCTCCCGGAAGGACAGCTCACCAGCAAGATATCGTGACATAAATCGTGCGGTAATAGCCTGCCAGCGGACGGGAAAGGTTTCGACATCGATAATAAAATGGACGTACTGCTGCGCAAAATCGCGGGCGGCCGAATCTTCGGAGGCCTTATAATCCAGCAAAGTATCGTCAATATCGAAGAAAATCATTTATTCAATGAAATAGAGCGGCAGCTTTAATTTAATGCTGCCGCTCTATTGCTTTACACTAAAGGAGCTTGAGTAAGCAGCCTACAATAAGTGTTTAGAATGAACCGTCGTAGGCATCAGTAGGATTTTCGGGGTTGCTCCCGGATCCTGAAGGGTTTTGAGGTTGATGATCACTCTTGTATTCTGACTCCCTGCGAAGTCTGTCTATTTCCTCGATACGATCTTCATATATACGATGACCATCATTATATCCTCGCACATAGTGCTCCTGAATCTCATAGGGACATATCTCTGAAGGAGGTACGCTGTTCAATCCATGCTCATATCCCTGATCGTAGGTACAGAAGGTAATCAAGCCTCGCGAGTATCCGTCCAGATAATCATCCAGAGCACTCTCATCAAAGTTCTCACAACCATTCTTGTACTTGTCAATAATGCGTACTTCGCGACCGGACTCGGCTGCCGCTTTACCAAAAGCATTCCAGTCGCCCAGATTACAATCCAGTGCGCTCTGTTTATCGGTAGTAGCGCAGCCGGAGAGCAAGAAAATACTGGCTGCTAGACCTGTGAGATATTTCATAACAACGTCCTCATCTGTTAGTGCAACTTTATTATCGAAATTACCGGAATAATTGCATGTTGATGTTTTCCCGATACTGTCAATATTGTCCTTTATTTCAACTTTTCTGTCTGGGGGCCTCAGGCCCCACTGCCCGAGGAGGGGCAGTAGTCGGACAATTCGCTATAATTATGTTTTGCCCACAAGTGCAAACGGGTACAGGTTGCCATACTAAAGCGCCCAAATAAAGCATTTTTACTTGGGAGAAGCATCTCTTTTCTTATCTGAAACAGATTAAACAGATAAAATCTAGCAGCATGTCACCAATGCCGGGTTCCTGTTGTGGTCAGGATCACTCGGCTTATCTGCTCTTTGCTGACAGGGAAGACCCATCATGTGTGGATTTAGCGCTGACAAACCCGAACAGCCTCTGAGGGCATACACCGAACCAGAAGTGTAAAGTGGATTGCAGTCATTGCTTCAGCCCTTTCAGTAGCGTACTCGCATTTGCCGGCCTCGCCCACTCCGCCCCTGGTTGCTCCACGTCAGCAACATTCTCAACCACAATCCCAACACCGTCAGCTTGGGGGCTGATCGTTCAGCAAATCCCCCAGCCGGTCCAGCCGCCTTTCCCAGAGCGAGCGGCGATCGTGAAGCCATTGTTCCGCCAGCGATAGAGCCCGCGGCTCAACCCGGCAGGTACGTACCCGGCCCAGCTTCTCCGTTTTTACCAGGCCGCTGGATTCCAGGATGCTCAGATGTTGGACCACAGCGGCCAGGCTAATACCCAGGGGAGCCGCCAGGCGCGAGGCGGAACGTGGCGACTCGCTGAGCTGTTCCAGTATTGTCCGGCGGTTGCCGTCCGCGAGAGCGTGAAAGATAGCATCAATGTTAAGGTTGCTCATGGTCGAACTCCCTCGCCAGCTGCTCCAATAACGATCGACAACCGGCTTCGCGCATGGCAGGACCATCGGCATTTTCGAAAAAGGCAGCCTGTTCCGTATACACCAAATGGGTTCCCTGGCCGGTGGGAAATAACTCCACCGTGGTTTGCGAGGCCGAGAAGCACATGGTACCAAAGGACATGGTATAGACAAACACGATCCGCTGGTTGGGCACGATACTCTGATAACGGGTTTCGTTATTGATAGCTGTACCCGGCAAGGGAGTATTCTCGGCCATACGGAAATGACCAAATTCCCTCCCTCCCTCGCGAAAGTCCAGCCCGTAATCGTCGACAATAAAGCCTTCACCCTCGGCAAACCAACGGCGCTTTTTGGCCGGATCGGCAAAGGCATCAAATACCCTATCGGGTGAGGCGGGATAGTCGCGCTCGATAACAAAAGTGCTATGAGTGACAGCCGATAGCGGCGGTTGTGTGGATTGCGTCATGGCAGCCTCCAGTAGTTAAGTACATGCTTAAGTATGGGCCTGACCGCAATAATAGTCAAGCATTTGCTTAACCATATGGGCTGCACTGCCACCTGCCGAGACTTCAGGGTCAACACGACGGGTTTTGCGTATATTGATTGGCTCTGGTTTTCGGCAACTGGAAGCACATGGATACCATCTACTCTCGCGAGACATGTACGCATAACCTCAAGGACATGGATCTGGACATTCCCGCGCGACAAATTGGTGGTGATTACCGGTTTGCCGGGGTCAGGCAAGTCATCACTGGCGTTTGGCATCCTCTACGCCGAAGGCCAGCGGGCCATGTGGAGTCCCTCTCCACCTGTTGGCGGCAATTCCTGCCAATGATGAAAAAGCGGAAGAGAATTACATAGAAGGGTTGAACCCGGCCTTTTTGTTGCGAACGTATGCCAGAGAATTAAACTGCTTTAATGAAATCGACATGGTGTATATAAGTTCCATATGCCCGGAGCGGACCAATCCAACCAGAGTGCTATCATCCAGCTGGCCCAGTGAGTCTAAACTTAGAGTATAGAGCCCCCGCAAAGAAAGCCGTTCGCCACTATCAAACTCAAAGGATAAATCTATAGGTTCGATTAACTTGTGGTCCATCATCGTCTTGACAAACTCATTGGTTTTCCCCTCGAAAGCGTGCAATTCTCCAAGTGCGTTTTGTATCTTACGGAGGCAATCAGCAGGCTGTTGTGTATCAGTAAACATCAAATCCCCATCGGCCTCACAAAAGCGTTGATCATCTCGATCAATAACGATACTATCCCCAGAAATATAAAAGCCTCGACATAGATAGGAAAGTGGAATAAATCCACCACGTTCAGAACTTGTTTTCAATGGTGGCTCATCTGACTTAAGGCTAAATACCGCTCCAACAATAAACCCACCTGTTTGAGGATCCTTGGCGAAAAGAATCGGACAAGACTGTGAGGCATTAGAAAACTCACTAGTTACAATGGGTACAAATTGAGGAATCTCTTGATCAACCTCCATCAATCGAAGCTGACTATGCCGGTTTGAATTTAACAGCTCCACATTCGTCACTACATTTACCTCTTACGATAATGGATTAACCTGGTCTACACTGGTTGCATGCCATGACGGACTATTTTTTGAATTAAATCCCGGTGGTAGGGCAGGCTTGCATGCAGTTTTTGGGTGATAGTTCGATTTTCCTGAAATAGTCGATTGGCCTTTGCCATATGCGGCTCCAATGCATCATTTTCAATCATTGTTTTGAATTGCATGCCATAAAGCACATACTGATAACTAGCGGCCGGAAAGACTTCTTCGACCTGATTAAACTCATCGTGAAACCACGGAGACTGGTAACTCCAAAGCAACAATAAATTTTGCAATCTATCTGGAATTGACTCTGGCGATAGATTGTCTCGCCAAAAATCAGTATCCTGACGCTTGGTTAATACATAATGTAGCTTGAGGAAATCTATGATTCTTCCCCAGCGGTATAACGTCGTCGAATTGAACCTGGCCGCAACAATGTCCATAACCTCACGACAGACTGGCAACTGTTCGGCGATTAATTTTGCTGACAACTCAACCATAACAATAGCGGACGCCTCAAGAGGCTCAAGAAACCCTGCGGACATTCCAACTGCTACGCAATTTCCTTTCCAGAAAGTTTCCCGGTGCCCGGATCGAATTGCAATTTTACGAATAGATTGATGAGAGGATTCTTTTCCTAAATAATC
>CBFGUT010000081.1:0-12087 GCA_965652265.1 uncultured Cellvibrionaceae bacterium
TAACCGCCGAAGTGGAGCAATTGCGTCACGCCTTTCAGTTGCCAGGTATGTATGTGTTGCAATTCGCCTTTGATGGCAATGCAAACAATATCAACTTGCCTCACCATCACGAACCGCACAACCTGGTTTACACCGGCACTCACGACAATCTGCCCATAGCCCACTGGCTGGATACCCTGGAGCCAGATATCAAACATCAACTCGCCGAATACATGGCAACGGAACATTTGCACTACTGGAAACTGATCAAGCTGGCGCTGGCCTCGGTGGCGCGTATGGCCATCGTGCCCCTGCAGGACTGGCTGGGGCTGGATGCTGAAGCTCGCATGAACACCCCCGGGACTGCCAGCGGCAACTGGCAGTGGCGTTTTGATTGGAGCGAAATCCCTTCGGATTTACCTGAGCGTATCCATCGGGAGCTCGTCAATTATGATCGCCTTGGCAAGGCTATTCCTTTTCACTGACATTAGCGGGAGATGAGAACAATGGAACATCGATACAGCGAACGCCGCCCCAGCAACCTCACGGTGACTGTCAGCGCCGGTGATATTCACGCGGTGGGCAGGTTGCTTAACTTCAGCACCCAGGGTTTCTACATCGCCACCGATAGCGGAGTTTTCTCTCTCTATCAACGGGTGGACGTGGATATTATCGTTAAGCGAGCGGGGCGCATCACCAACCACCAATTTCGGGGGTGCATTCTCCGACGTGAGCCCCAGGGTATTGCCCTGGAACTGGAAACGGAATCCGGCATTGTACCCCAGGGCATGCCTGCGCTCTTGGCCAGGCTCGAGACCTCCCGTATCCATGAATCCACGAACCGGCGATCGTCCAGTCATCTGTAGCCTTCAGTGAACGGTATGGATTAATCCTGCGTATACCCCAGGGCGGCTTGGAATCGCCAGCATACTTCTGTATATTTAAACAGTCTTTTTGCCGACCTGGATGCTGTACCCCATGAGTTTTGATGCCATTAAAATCCGTGGTGCCCGCCAAAACAACCTGAAAAACCTGGACCTGGACATTCCCCTTGGCGAAATGGTGGTGGTGACGGGTGTCAGTGGCTCGGGCAAATCCACCCTGGCTTTCGACACCCTCTATGCCGAGGGGCAGCGTCGCTATGTGGAAACCTTCTCTGCCTACGCCCGCCAGTTCCTGGATCGCATGGACAAGCCGGCGGTGGAGAGTATCGAGGGCATCCCGCCGGCCATTGCCATCGAGCAGAGCAATACCGTGCGCACGTCCCGCTCCACGGTGGGCACCATGACGGAGCTCAACGACTATTTGAAACTGTTGTTTGCGCGTCTCGCAGACCTGTATTGTTCTGGCTGTGGACAAAAAGTCGTCACCGATTCTCCACAGTCCGTCGTACAATTTTTATACGAAAACTGGCCGAGGGAACAGCGGTTGATGGTGTGCCTGCCCATTACCGTCCCCGAAAAACTCACGGACAGCGAAGTCCTCCAGTTGCTCAATCAGCAGGGTTACACCCGCGTGCACCAGCGCAGCGGTCACCGGGTGGAAGTGGTTCAGGACCGCCTGGCACTGACGGAGAACAATCGCGGTCGTCTGACTGAAGCGCTCGAAGCTGCCATGCACTACGGCAAAGGACATGTGCGGGTCTATCCGCTCGATGCCAACCGCGAAGCCGGCGAACCCGCACGCTTTTCCAGCCACCACCACTGTCCCGCGTGCGATATCAGTTATCCTCAGCCCACACCCAGCCATTTCTCCTTTAATTCCCCCATCGGTGCCTGCGACACCTGCCGGGGGTTTGGACGAGTCATTGGCGTTGACTGGGGCTTGGTGATCCCTGATGACCGCAAAAGCCTGAAAGAGGGCGCCATCAAGCCCATACAGACACCGAGTTACGCCGAAGTGCAGCGGGATCTGATTAAGTTTGCCAAAAAGCGTGGCATACCCATCACCAAACCCTGGTCGGAACTGAATAAAAAAGAGCGCGAATGGGTCATCGAAGGCGAGGGCAGTTGGAATCAAGGCGTGTGGTACGGCGTACGCGAATTCTTTGATTGGCTGGAAAGCAAAGCTTACAAAATGCATATTCGTGTGCTGCTTTCCAAATACCGGGCTTATACTCCCTGCCAGGCTTGTGATGGCGCCCGTTTGAAAGCGGAGTCGCTCTGGTGGCGTATTGGCTCCCTGGAGACCGCCCGAGAAACGCTCTCCGGCCAGGCCCGCTTTAAACCCGTGGGTGCCAGCCTGGCGGATAAGGTTTTCAACCAGCTACCCGGTCTCAATATCGCCGATATGATGCGTCTGCCCCTGTCCCGGGCGCAGGACTTTTTTAATGAAGTGGCCACAAAAACCGGCCGGCAGACTAAAACTAACGATAAAAGTGCCATCGATGAAGCCACCGAATTACTGCTGACCGAAATCCGTTCACGACTGGGTTATTTGTGCGAAGTGGGCTTGGACTATCTCACCCTGGACCGACAATCCCGCACCCTTAGTGGCGGCGAGGTACAGCGCATTAACCTGACCACGGCTCTGGGCACCTCGCTGGTCAATACCCTGTTTGTCCTGGATGAGCCCAGTACCGGCTTGCACCCGCGCGATATTGACCGCTTGGTAAAGGTATTGCATCGATTACGCGACGCGGGCAACTCGCTGCTGGTGGTGGAACACGATCCGCAAGTCATTCTGGCTGCCGACCGCATTCTCGATATCGGGCCAGGGCCGGGTCGCAACGGTGGCAATATTGAATTTTTTGGCACACCCAAGGCCCTGTTAAAGCGCAAACGCAATATCACTGCGCGGTATCTGCAGGGAAGCGAACAGGTGGCCGTCAATGCGGGTGAAGAGATTGCCGAACTAGCGCCGCAGTATTTACCGGCATTGCAAAAGCTGCAGTCCCAGGCACTGCATATCAAGGGTGCCGCCGAAAATAATTTAAAAAATATCGACATCACCATTCCGCTGGGCAAACTGGTCTGTCTCACGGGTGTCAGTGGCTCAGGCAAGTCCACATTGATGCGTCAGATACTCTACCCGGCATTACTGAAACACCGGGGAGAACAAACCGAGGCACCGGGTCGTCACCAGTCCATCACCGGTATGGAGCAGGTGGACAAGGTGGTTATGGTGGACCAGAGTCCTATCGGCAAGACCACGCGATCCACCCCGGCGACCTACGTGGGTGCCTACGATGCCATTCGCCAATGCTTTGTGGCCACACCCCAGGCCAGGGAGCGTGGCTACAAACCCGGTGTGTTCAGCTTTAACGCCGGCAATGGCCGCTGTCCCACCTGCCAGGGCAATGGCTTTGAACATGTGGAAATGCAGTTTTTGAGCGACGTCTATTTGCGCTGCCCGGACTGTGACGGCAAACGCTTTCGGGATGAGATTCTGGAAATCAAGCTATTGCGTAAAGGTCACGCTGTCTCCATCGCTGATGTACTGGCGATGACTGTCAACGAAGCCCTGGATTTTTTTGTCGCCGAACCGGACGTGATTCGCAGCCTGCAACCCCTGAAGGATGTGGGCCTGGAATATGTGCAGCTGGGCCAGGCCGTACCCACCCTGAGTGGTGGTGAAGCTCAGCGATTAAAACTGGCGGGACATTTGGTCAACTCGCTGAAAACGCGAGCACCGGCGGGAACGGCCGGGGAGGCGCCAGAACATATTCTATTCCTCTTTGACGAGCCCACCACCGGGTTGCACTTTGCGGATATCGCCACACTGATGCGTGCCTTCCGCCAGTTGCAACACGCCGGTCACTCGTTACTGGTCATTGAGCACAACCTGGACGTGATTCGTGCGGCGGACTGGGTCATCGATATTGGCCCGGAAGGCGGCGATGACGGAGGTCAACTGATCGCTGCAGACACACCCCAGGCGCTGATAAAAAGTGGCAAGGGTTATACCGCAAACGCTCTCAAAGCCTATGTCCATAGCTTTGCGCGGGGGGCAGTTCTAAAAGTGGCGGACCGTCAACAATCCGCACGCCCAAAGATCGACAATGCCATCAGTGTTCACCATGCGCGCGAACATAACCTGAAAAATATTGATGTCAAAGTGCCTCGAGACAAGTTGACCGTCATCACCGGCGTGAGCGGCAGTGGTAAAAGTACGCTCGCCTTCGATTTGATTTTTGGTGAAGGTCAGCGCCGTTATCTGGAGTCACTCAACGCCTATGCCCGCCAATTTGTGCAACCGGCTTCGCGCCCTGATGTGGATGCTATCTACGGCATTCCACCGGCGGTGGCCATCGAACAGCGCACCAGTCGTGGCGGACGCAAGAGTACCGTGGCCACACTCACGGAAATCTATCACTACCTGCGCCTGTTATTTGTCAAGCTCGGCACCCAGCATTGTCCCAGTTGCGAGCTGCCCATTGAACCGCAAACAGCCGACTCCATTTTGGCGCGGCTGCAGAAAGATTACCGCGGCAAGGAAGTCACTCTGCTGGCACCCATGGTGGTGGCGCGCAAGGGGATTTATCGCGAACTCGCTCAGTGGGCACTGGATCGCGGTTATCGGCAGTTACGTGTGGATGGAGTTTACCAGCCCACCGATCAGTGGCCGAGCCTGGACCGCTATAAAGAGCACGATATTGAACTGCCGCTGGCCACTGTGAAAGTACAGCCGGAAAATCACGGGGCATTGTTTGATGCCCTGCAGCAGACCCTGAGCTTGGGTAACGGTATTGTCATTGCCGCGCCACAGGGGAGAGCACAGGAACGCCTGTTTTCCACCCAACGCGCCTGTCCGGGCTGCGGCTGTGGCTTCCCCGAACTCGACCCACGCCTGTTTTCCTACAACTCCAAACACGGCTGGTGCCCCGGCTGCTATGGTACGGGGCTCAAGCTCAAGG
Organism: uncultured Cellvibrionaceae bacterium; assembly: GCA_965652265.1. GTDB lineage: Bacteria > Pseudomonadota > Gammaproteobacteria > Pseudomonadales > Cellvibrionaceae > Gilvimarinus. The sequence goes on from CBFGUT010000081.1 coordinate 4,835, forward strand.
GGTTTGACGAAGAGCAAACCGGCGAAGAGTCCGCCTGGCAACCCGAAGAAGAACAGACAGATAAAGTTTGCCCCCAGTGCCATGGTCAGCGCCTCAACTCCACCGCGCTGGCGGTGCGTTTTCGCCAGCGCTCCATTGCCGAGCTGGCGGCCTTGCCAGTGGACGAGGCCGAAAAATGGTTTGGCAAACTGCGCCTGAAGCCCGCCGAGCAGGCCATTGCGCGCGACCTGCTCAGTGAAATGCACAGCCGACTGCGGTTTTTACAGAAGGTAGGGCTCAACTATTTGTCGCTGGATCGCGCCGCGCCAACCCTGAGCGGGGGCGAGGCCCAGCGTATTCGCCTTGCGGCGCAGCTGGGGTCCAGCCTGCAGGGCGTTTGCTATGTACTGGACGAACCCACTATCGGTTTGCATACGCGAGATAATCGTAAACTGTTGCAAACTCTGCGCGAACTACAGCAGCAGGGGAACACCGTGTTAGTGGTGGAGCACGATGAAGACACCATGCGCGAGGCGGATCATTTAATCGATATTGGTCCCCGCGCCGGCATAAACGGGGGTGAAATTGTCGCCGAGGGCAGTATCCAAAAGCTGATGCGCAACAAGCGCTCGCTGACCGGTAAAATGCTGGCCAAACCCCTGCGCCACCCCATGCCCGGCTTGCGCAATGCCGAGATGCGCAATCTATGGAGTAACGACCAACTCGCAATCCAGGGCGCATCTCAGAATAACCTGAACAACCTGAGTGTCAAAGTTCCATTGCGTCAGTTGGTAGCCATCACCGGTGTCAGCGGCAGCGGTAAAAGTACACTGGTACGTGGCGTGATTTATCCCAACCTGAAAGGGGCGATTGCTCACAAGCGCAAGAAAAAGCACACCTGGCAGGGTGTGGACAGCATCAGTGGATGGGAGAGCATTGACCGCATCCTGGAAGTGGACCAGACGCCCATCGGCAAGACCCCGCGCTCCTGTCCCGCCACTTACATTGGTATCTGGGACAGTATTCGCAAACTTTTTGCCGGCACTGTGGACGCGCGTCTGCGCGGCTATAGCCCGGCGCGCTTTTCTTTTAACGCCGGCGATGGCCGCTGCGATGCCTGCGGCGGCCAGGGTATGCAAAAAATCGAAATGAACTTTCTGCCCGATGTCCGGGTGCCCTGCGACGTCTGTCACGGCTGGCGCTTTAACGATGAAACCCTGTCTGTGCGCTACAAGGACAAACATATTGGCGAAGTGCTGGCCATGAATATCGACGAGGCGGTGGAGTTTTTCCAGCCCATCAGTAAAGTGCATCATGCTCTTTGCCTATTGCAGGACGTGGGGCTGGGTTACCTCACTCTCGGTCAGCAAAGTCCGACATTGAGCGGCGGTGAAGCCCAGCGCATCAAACTGGTGGCGGAACTCAGCAAAGCCAACATGACACCTGAAGACAATAAAGGCCGACGCTCACAACACAACCTCTATGTGCTCGATGAGCCCACCGTGGGCCTGCATATGGCCGACGTGGATAAACTTCTCCATGTACTGCACCGTTTGGTGGATGCCGGCAATTCGGTATTGGTGATCGAACACAACCTTGATGTTATCGCCGAAGCCGACTGGATTATCGATATGGGTCCTGAAGGCGGCGCTGGTGGGGGCAGGGTAGTGGCACAGGGAACACCCGCCACCATCATTAAACGCACACGCTCGCAAACGGGCAAGTATCTGGCGGAATTACTGAAATAGCCACATGAACTGAAGTTGGTTCGCGTAGGTGTTAATTGGGGAATATCTGTGTTACCGCATATTCTGCACCTCTTTTAAATTAGAGACGATATGCCAATAAACGATAATCAAGCATCTCTCATTCTCATTAAGCGACGGTTAAAACCTAACCCCACCCACAAATATTGACCTTAATGGCTTACTTCTGCGACATCCCCTTGAAATACAGGATCACTTGACCCAAGGTGATACTGAATCCTTCAGTACCGTCATTTCATGCAGATAAAGGAGGCCGAACATGAATACATCTATTCAGCCACCGCAGCAGAGAAATCTCGAGCCCCTTATGCGCGAGTATGTGGCCATTTGCAACCACGCCATGGCCAAAAGTAAGGACCAATTCTGGTACCAGCAGGCCCACAAGATCAGCAAGGCCGTTGACGGCAAAAATTTCCGCACACTGGTTTACGAGGACAACCCGACCAATACTCAGGCGGCTTTTACCCTGCATTTTGATGCCGAGAAGCCTGAATTGCGCCTGGACGACTCGGCCAGCGAGGAGGATGCCATTTTCACCTGGAAAACACCGGTATCCTACTTGAAAGACGTGGTGGAGGAACGTCCCACCTGGTATCTGGAGCAGCCCACACGGCTGGACTGGCAGTGGCTCAAGGCCCGCGCCAACGATACCCTGGAACACCGCCCGCCGGCCTCAACACTCACCACGGGCATCTTGATCGGCGCGGCAACTTTTGCCTTGGGGTATTTTGTTGCCTCAAGCGCCAGACGGCGCTAATAAGCTAATGATGTTAGCGAGACAGCCATGTTGTGGATAATCGTTATTCCGGCACTCGCATTGGCGGCCTACGCCTACTACCGATTGCCGGCACACACCCGGCCTCGCTGGGCGCTGTGGGCGACGGGGGTATTCCTGGTCGCCCTCGGCGGGGGCGTGGGCTGGGCCACCAGCTTTAGGTACTTTCCAGCGGCCAGCGGCAGTGATCAACTGGCCTTGTTTCTCTTTGGCTTTGGTATTGCCCATTTCCCGGCAGCGGCTGTTTTGTTTCTCAAACATTGGCAACGAAAGACAACGTAAGAAACGCCGTTAGAAGTATTACTGCACTAAACCTACCGTATCCAGATAATAGTCCGTGTAACTGTTATACCGGCCGCGGGACCATAGTACAGCTTTATAGCCATCTCCCGAGACCACCATGGGGCGAATATTGTGGCGATGGTTGTCAAAGGTCAGCCGTTCCCATTGAATACTGTCAATGGTATCGAACCGTTCCACAATAGCGGTCAGTTCGATGCCGTGATCGACTTTGCCAGCGCCTTGGAAGACCCCGACAGACCGGGGCACTTGCTTCTTGAAGCTGACAGCGGTGATGGTTTGCATCCCTCTGAAAGAGGATATGAAATGATGGCCGAGTCGGTTGACTTGAGCCTGTTTCATTAGCATCCAATCTTCATAGGGTAAGGGGGAGGGCAAAATATTGTTATCGCCTTATCCCTCTACTTTTGAGCCTTAAAAACGTTCAGTTTGTAGCTTGGGTAAGCTCCGCGCCACCCAAGGATTCGGGTGTTGGGTGGCGTTGCACTTACCCAACCTACGCCTCAGCGGTCCCGGAAAGAACATCAAGCCCCTGCTAGGCAATCCCAAGATATTAAGGGCTGGCGCGTCGGGCTATTTCAATATCTTCGGCAACCTGGTCCCGAATCAGTGCCCAGTGAAAGAGGTTGTCGTCATTGGCCGTAAAGAAATTGTGGTTATAGTGCGTCAGCGGCATATCTTTATAGATGGGCCGGGTAATATTAATCACCTCATCCCAATAGGCCAGCGCCTGCTGTAGATGTCCGATGGCCGCTTGCTGGTAGCTCGCATCACCGCTCAAGCGATAGTGTTGCAGGGCCACCGCGCCTTTGAGCTTCTCCGCCAAATGCAGGTCCAGATTGGCCCAGGTTTTTACGTCGGCCACCTCGTACATCAGTGAGGCGTTACCCGAAACATCAATATTCTCCACCAGGCGCAGCGCCTCGCGATTATCGCGCTCCAGGCGACTGCTCAGAATCGGCGGTGTTACCCGATCAACGCCGAACGAGCCACCGGCCCGACGGGTTTTTACATAGTCCGCCACCGAGACATAGTCCGGGTCCATGGTGGGGTGGTCGATCAGTTTATCCACAGAAATATAACGGGTGTAGTCACCCTGGAGAGCCAGGAAGCCCTCGCTGTAGAGTGTGAAATCCCAGCGCGAATCGTACAGGGAAGCCAGGCGCAATTGGGTGGAAGACGCGAGCGAATAGGCGTTCAGCAAATTATCCGCCCGCTTGCCGTAGCGGCGATTGAAGGCTTCCTGAAAGACTGAATCCGGGGTCTCCGGATCGTACAGCAAACGCCCCCAGAGTTTGTACCAGAGCCACTGCCGCTCAAAGGCATAATCCCAATCCACCGGCTCGTCCACTGCGGTGAAATAGTCGAGCGCCGGTATATAGGTTTCCGACCCGATAAAATAACCGCCCACATAACTGGCCTTGCCGTTAATGGCAATATGCTCGCGAACAAAAGAGGGCACACCCCAGCGCAGCGCAAAGAAATCCTCATTGCGCGCCTGCCAGGTGATCTTGTAATTTTCCGGCAAGGGATCGAAATAGGTGTCGCCCAGTTTGCCGCCGTGAACCTTCACCAGCTTGGGCGTGGAGTGGGCATGTGACCAGTTAAATTTCATTTCAACCCAAATGGGACCCTCAAAACGATCCTCCAGCTTCTCCATGGCCGCACGGGTCACCGTTTCCACATCGCCACTGACACCGGGGTCGGACGAAGTTCCGGAAGAGAAGGGCACTCGGTGTATTAACTTCACCGGCCGATCCGCCTCCAACATGCCGGCTATTAGCACATCATCCATCCACTGCTGACGTTCCAGCGGCGTCATGCCCGCCATGCCTTCGCCGTGGGAAATGCCCACACCATCCAGGTTCGGGTACTCCTCCAGTACCTGTTTGACGCTTTCGCGCAGATAACGACGCACCAGCTCGGACGTTTCACCTTCCACATAGTAATGCGGATAGAAATTCTCCTCGGCCATATCGTGGGCCTTGGCAAAGGCCTCGCTGACAAAAATACTCCAGTGCACAATATAGGTGTCCAGTCCACGCTCTTTAGCCATGGCGAACAACTGCTGGTAGAACTCACGCCATTCCCGCTGCTCTTTCTCCGACCAGGGGCTGGCCTCAGGGAAATTTTTGGGCCGGATCATAAAGGTGTAGGGGTGGGTATTCCAGAAACTGATCACATTGAAGCGGTTCTCCACCATCATATCCAGAAAAGCTTCCCAATACTCCAGATCCCGTGCCGTTTTATAGTGCTGATCGAGTGCAGAACTGGGCCGGTAAGTCTCCCATGGTAGGTTGTACTTGATACCTCGAAACGCCTGGTCCGGTGCCTCTTCCCGTGCTTGCAGCTGTTCCAGGCGGATGCCATTGCGCAGGCTTTCCGCCAGCGCCAGGGCACCGTAGATCATGCCACGATCATCGCCGCCATAGACTGAAATGACTTTTTCTTCGGGCAGAATCTGAAAGGCCTCGGCCTTCAGTCGCTCTGGGTGTGTCGCCAGGCTGATCAAATAGTCGTAGCCGGTGCCTCGGTCATGCAGGGAATAACCTCGTTCCTTCAGTGCCTCGCCCAATTTACGCGCCGCGTAGGCAGCCTGCGGATGCTCAGGGTCGTGTGCCACAGTGACCTTTTGAGCGAAAGCCGTGCTGGCCAGCAAAGAAGAAAACAGTAACAATCCGGACAGGAAATATCTTATATTCATACAGCCATAGTCCTTGGGGGTTATGTTCAGAAAGGCTATCAGCTGATAGGTGAGAGTCAACAACCAATACCAGGACGACCTCAGGAGTTGGCTGGAAAACGCTTCCACCGGTATTTGTCCAAAAAAGCGTAGACAAGAAAGTTGCAAATCATTGAAAACCCTCAAAAAACCAGCCCTTCAAGTTAAAGCGCCATATTAACACATGTGCGCATAATGTATATTATGTTAAATAAGTATGAACGATAGGATGGTATATCCCATTGACATATCCCTGTTTCGCTCCCTACCATAGCCATTGGCACTAAACGCACTTGAGGTAACGCTATGGAGCGATCAACGCTATTCAAAAGCAACAAAAGCCAGGCGCTCAGGCTTCCGAAGGCCGTGGCCCTGCCGGACTCCGTAAAACAGGTAGACATCGCGGTTGTGGGCCGTACCCGGATCATAGCCCCTGCTGGAGAGATCTGGGATAGCTGGTTTGCCGATGAAGGCGTCAGCGACGATTTCATGGCCGACCGGGAGCAGCCCAAAGACCAGGAGCGGGAGTCGCTCTGATGCTGAAGTACATGCTGGACACCAACATTGTCATTTACACCATAAAAAACCGCCCTCAAGTGGTAAAGCGAAGCTTTGTGGCTCACTACGGGCAAATGTGTATTTCCACTGTCACGCTGATGGAGCTGATAAACGGCGCCGAAAAATCAGCCGCGCCTGACAGAAATCTGAGAGACGTCGAAGGCTTTGCCTCCCGCCTCGACGTGCTTGACTACGATAGCGAAGCGGCGGCGCACTCTGGCGAGCTTCGAGCGCAGCTGGACAAAGCGGGTACCCCAATTGGCCCCTACGACCAGATGATCGCAGGTCATGCCCGATCCAGAGGGCTGATTCTGGTGAGCAACAACGAAAAAGAATTTGCGCGCGTTCCGGGGCTTCGTATTGAAAACTGGGTTGACTAAAAACCGGACAGCGCTTTCTTGGCTTTAAAGATCTCCGCCTGCTCAAAAAATCTCCTTGTACACCTCATCCCAATCAAGTTGCTTAGCCATTTTCAATTGCCTTCCGGATGGATTTCAGCAAGTGAGTTGGGATATTACCTAGAAATCGGGATAGTGAGCCCCCTACTCCCCAATAGGGAAACCACCTTCCAATATTTTTTTAAATTAATTTTTCGCCCAATTGACCGAGTCAAGCTCAGGAATTCTAATGGCCTCTCTTTCATTAAACGCTGGCGTTCCAAAATTAATCGAATTCAAGGATGAGCACATAAGGTAACGGCTACAGATATCTCCTTCTTTATATGAATAATATGCTTCATTATTATGTTTAAATACATTGACTTGTAGCCCCGATTCAGGGTTATCTCGTGGATAGATAATGATTGGGTAATAGTTCCAACCGCTATGGCTACATACAATTAAATTTCGGCTATCGGTGCCCTTAACCAATTCCTTAACTCTAGATAAAACTTTATAAGTGATATAAGGAGCCGTCGTGTCCCTAACTGATGCCCATGGAATACAAGAGGTTCTTTCGAAATCTTGCAGATATTCTCTTTTCAGCAAGTCGACTTTAAAGTGAAGATCTTGGTGTATCGAATCATCTGAATTCGAGTCCTTATACTCAACATAAACTTTGTCAGAATGCGATCGCCTCTCACCATACTTGTGGTTATGGATTTTATCACTGCTGTCCCATTAAGAGCCATTAAAAAAGGCCTGCACACCCACTG
>CBFGUT010000082.1:0-12076 GCA_965652265.1 uncultured Cellvibrionaceae bacterium
CTACCCCATCCTTGACGCCCCGGGCCAGACAGCCAATGCAGGTCTTACCCTTGGTCAAGGGCCCCAAGCTCGCCGGGTCGGGCAGCAGTGCCTTGAGAAACTGCAGCGGAATAATTTCCCGTCCCTCGAACATCACCGGTTCGATGGAGGTCATGCCTACATTACCCAAGACTTCGAGATGCTTGAGATAATTGTCGGAGAAAGTCATCCAGAAGCGGGCGCGTTTTATCTCCGGCAGATGTTTGGTGAGGGACTCCAGTTCCTCGTGATACATCAGGTAAATATTCTTGGGGCCAATACCCCCGGGGAAATCAAAACTGCGCTTCTCTTCCAACGGTCCGGTTTCGCGCCAGTCACCGTCCTGCCAGTAGCGGCCGTTGGCGGTCACCTCGCGAATATTGATTTCCGGGTTAAAATTGGTGGCGAAGGGCATACCGTGATCGCCGGCATTGCAGTCGATAATATCCAGATAGTGGATTTCATCCAGATAGTGCTTTTTCAGATAGGCTGTGTAGACATTGGTCACCCCGGGATCGAAACCGGAACCCAGCAGCGCCATGCGGCCGGCTTGTACAAATTTATCCTGATAGGCCCACTGCCACTTGTACTCGAACTTGGCCTCATCCGGCGGTTCGTAATTGGCGGTGTCCAGATAATCCACACCGGCCTCCAGGCAGGCGTCCATAATCGCCAGATCCTGATAGGGTAAAGCAACATTGATGACCAGATCGGGTTTTTCCCGCTGGATCAATGCCACGGTTTCAGCCACATTGTCGGCATCCAGGCGTGCGGTTTTAATGGGGCGATCCAACTGCTCGGCAATCGCCTTGCAGCGCGCCTCGGTACGACTGGCCAGCACGATGTCGGAGAACACCTCCGGTAGCTGCGCGCATTTGTGTACCACTACGCCACCGACACCACCGGCACCGATTATCAGGACTTTTGCCATAACACTTCCTCCCGGAATAACCCGTGGACCCTTGCCCACTATCGTTCAAAATAGGTGTAACCGCGCAGGCTCTCGGTGAAAGCACTGAGCATCGATTGCCGTTCTGACACGGTAATACGTCCATCGCGCACGGCCTGTTCGGCATTTTTGCGAAACTGGCGAAACATCAATTGCGGATCGTATTCCACATAACTTAACACATCGGCAATACTGTCGCCGTGCAGCTCGTGCACAAAATCCAGACTGCCATCCTGGTTGACGCGCACACTGGCGACATTGGTATCGCCAAACAGATTGTGCAAGTCGCCCAGGGTTTCCTGATAGGCACCCACCAAAAATACACCCAGATAGTATTCCTCGCCGTTGCGCATGGCGTGCAGCGGCAATGTGTTGGCCTCGCCCTCGGGGCCGGCAAAGCGGTCGAGCTTGCCATCGCAGTCGCAGGTTAGATCGGCGATGGTTGCCTGGCGCGTGGGCTCCTCTTCCAGCCGATGAATCGGCATGACCGGGAACACCTGATTAATAGCCCAGGAATCCGGCAGCGACTGAAAGACACTGAAATTACCGTAGTAGATATCCGCCAACTGTTCAGGCAGCTGTTCCAACTCCGCCGGGACGCGTTTCATTTGCGGGATCAGGGCACAGATTTGCTGCAGGCCCGCGAGACACAGGTTTTCACCGAAAGCGCGCTCACGCAGATTCAAATCGCCACTAAAAAACAGATCGCGTATCTGATCGCGATAGTAAATAACGTCGTTGTAGCTCTCCTGCAGGTTGTCCAGTGAAATGGTCTGCAGGGCATACCAGAGGTTCGACAATTGCACATGGCAATCCTCCGGCAACTCCTCGGGCAGCGGGCCGGGCTCAAAGTGGCCCACATCCAGGATATTGAACAGCAACACCGCTGTATGCGCTACCGTGGCACGCCCGGACTCGGTGACAATGGTGGGATGCGGCAAGTCGTGGCTGTTCAATTGTTGTTGGATCGCCTCCACCACGTCCACGCAGTACTCCTGTACTGAATAGTTGCGACTGTGACCGCTGACACTGCTGGTGCCGTCGTAGTCAATGGCAAGGCCACCACCGAGATCGATATAAGACAAGGGCGCACCCTCGGCCACCAGATCAATATAGTAGCGACAAGCTTCCAGTACCCCGGCGCGTATACTGCGGATATTGGGAATTTGTGAGCCCAGGTGGAAATGGATAAGTTGCAGGCAGTGTAGTAACCCGGCGTCGCGCAGGGTATCGACGATTTCAATCAACTGGTGAGTGGTCAAACCAAACAGGCTGCGATCGCCGCTGTCCTCTGCCCAGTGCCCCTCCACTTTGGTGGACAATTTAAGTCGCACACCGATCATGGGGTCCACACCCAGTGCGCGGCTGCGCTCGATAACCAGATTGACTTCAGCTACAGTTTCCAGCACAAAAAAGCACTTGAAACCCAGCTTGCGTGCCTGCAGACCCAGGTCGATAAATTCCGCATCCTTGTAGCCATTGCAGATAATCAGACTGTCGCGATTGGTGAGAGTGGAAATGGCAATCATCAACTCGGCTTTACTGCCGGCTTCCAGACCGTGATTATAGCGCTCGCCAAAGCGGGCGATTTCTTCCACGATATGGCTTTGCTGATTGACCTTGATGGGAAATGCGCCGCGATACTCACCCTGATAACCGGTACTTTTGATCGCCTCAGCAAAGGATTCATTGAGTATACTGATACGGCTGTCCACCAGATTTTCGATACGCAGCAACACCGGCATTTCCAGGCCGCGCTGTTGCAGGCCATCAATGATTTCCGTCAGGGGCACCGCCGCCTGTTGCTGGCCGCCCGGCGCCCGTATTTCCACCTGTCCCTTGGCGTTGACACCAAAGTAGCCACCGCCCCACTCATCGATACCGTAAAGCTCGGCGGACTGTTTGGCGGACCATGTGGGTGTCTCGGATACTTTCAATCACCTGCCCTCTCTGTATGGCTGCTGTGCCGGTCAAAACCGCGCAATTTTCCATATTTCACGTTAAAAGAAAAGCATTTTGTGGCAATGGGCCGGCCCCGTCCAGTGTTTCATGGATTCTTTCGGCACCCTACTGCCACAAAGAAAAAGGCGGCCGAAGCCGCCCTTTCCCTGCCAACCGATGGATTTACCAGCCGGTGACCTCTTTCAGCGCTGTGCCAATATCAGCCAGGCTGCGCACGGTTTTGACACCGGCGTCTTCCAGTGCCGCAAACTTTTCATCAGCAGTGCCCTTGCCACCGGCGATAATCGCCCCGGCATGTCCCATGCGTTTGCCGGGAGGGGCAGTAACCCCGGCGATATATGACACTACCGGTTTGGTGACATTGTCCTTGATAAAGGCTGCCGCCTCTTCCTCGGCGCTGCCGCCAATCTCGCCGATCATGACAATGGCTTCAGTGGCCGGATCATCCTGGAACAGCTGCAGGATATCGATAAAGTTGGAGCCCGGAATCGGATCGCCACCAATACCCACACAGGTGGACTGGCCAAAGCCGTAATCAGTGGTCTGTTTCACCGCCTCGTAGGTCAGGGTCCCGGAGCGTGAGACAATGCCCACCTTGCCAGGCTTGTGAATGTGACCGGGCATAATACCGATCTTACACTCGCCGGGGGTAATCACGCCGGGGCAGTTGGGACCGATGAGACGCACACCCAGTTCATCGCATTTAACCTTGCAGTCGAGCATATCCAGAGTGGGTACGCCTTCGGTAATACAGACAATCAGCTTGATGCCAGCATTGGCCGCTTCCAGGATAGAGTCCTTACAGAAGGGAGCGGGCACATAAATCACCGAGGCTTCCGCGCCAGTTTCGGCCACGGCTTCAGCGACGGTATTAAATACCGGCAGGCCCAAATGTGTCTGTCCGCCCTTACCGGGAGTCACACCGCCTACCATTTTGGTGCCATAGGCGATGGCTTGTTCGGAGTGGAAGGTACCCTGCGATCCAGTAAAGCCCTGGCAGATAACCTTGGTTTCTTTATTGATCAGTACACTCATTTATTTGCCCTCCGCTGCTTTAACCACTTGCTCGGCAGCGTCGGTGAGGCTGGACGCGGCGATAATATTGAGACCGCTGTCGGCCAGTACCTTGGCGCCTACGTCGGCGTTGTTGCCCTCCAGACGCACCACCACCGGCACCTTCACGCCCACCTCTTCCACGGCGCCAATCACGCCTTCAGCAATCAGGTCGCAGCGTACAATGCCGCCAAAAATATTAATCAATACTGCTTTGACGTTTTCATCGGAGAGGATAATTTTGAAGGCTTCCACCACCCGCTCTTTGGTCGCACCGCCGCCCACGTCGAGGAAGTTGGCCGGACGGCCACCATGCAGTTTGACAATATCCATGGTACCCATGGCCAGGCCGGCACCGTTAACCATGCAGCCGATATTACCATCCAGCGCCACATAATTGAGTTCCCATTTGGCCGCATGCGCTTCGCGGGCATCTTCCTGTGAGGGATCGTGCATCTCGCGCAGGTCGGGATGACGGTAAAGGGCATTGCCATCCACACCAATTTTGGCGTCCAGGCAGTGCAGATCACCAGCGGGTGTAATCACCAGCGGATTGACTTCCACCAGGGCCAGATCTTTTTCCTTGAACAGCTTGGCCAAACCCAGGAAGATGTTGACGAACTGCCCGATTTGCTTGCCTTCCAGGCCCAGCTTGAAGGCCAGTTCGCGTGCCTGGTAGGGCTGCGCGCCCACCAGCGGATCGATGGTGGCCTTGAGAATTTTTTCCGGGGTTTCCTCGGCAACCTTCTCAATCTCCACGCCACCCTCAGTGGAAGCCATGAAGACAATGCGACGGCTGGAACGATCCACCACCGCGCCCAAATACAATTCCTTGTCAATATCCGTGCAGGCCTCGACCAGAATGCGGCTGACGGGCTGTCCTTTTTCGTCGGTCTGGTAGGTTACCAGGTTCTTGCCCAGCCACTGCTTGGCGAAGGCTTCGATCTCGGCTTTGGTCTTCAGCAGCTTGACGCCACCGGCCTTGCCCCGGCCACCGGCGTGAACCTGAGCCTTGACCACAAATTCGTTGCCGCCAATGATATCCACGGCACCCGCGGCTTCGGCTGGCGTTTGCGCGGCGACACCCTTGGACACCGGCAAGCCGTACTGTGCAAACAATTGTTTGCCTTGGTATTCATGCAAATTCATGACTAATATCCGTTTGTTTATCTGCTCTGGAGGGCAACACGCCCACCAGGACAAGGTTCAAACACAATGTATGCAGGCAATACCTGCTCCAGTTCTTCCCATGCAAATGCACATGGCATTTGCCTTTCAGGCGCTACCGTTTTTCTGCTCTCTCCGACAGCGCCCCTGTCGTTATTGTTGTTTTATTTTTTGCGCTTGCGATTGGCCATATGAATGGCATGGCCATGCACTGCCAAGGCTGCCTCCTTGACAGCCTCGGAGAAAGTCGGGTGACCAAACACGGTCATACCGATATCCTCGGCGCTGGAGCCGAACTCCATGGCAATGGCAATTTGTTGCACCAGATCCGAGGCACTGGGGCCGACAATATGGCAACCCAGAATGCGATCGGTTTTGGCGTGAGCAATGACCTTCACCAAACCTTCCGCTTCGTCCGCCGCCACGGCGCGACCGATGGCCGCAAAGGGAAAGGTACCCACAAGGTAGTCTTCACCTTCTGATTTGAGCTGCTCCTCGGTTTTACCCACGGAAGCCACTTCCGGGTGAGTGTAGATAACATTGGGGATCACGTCATAGTTAACCGCTGCCTTCTGCCCGGCTATACGCTCGGCCACCATTACGCCCTCCTCCGAGCCTTTGTGCGCCAACATGGGGCCGCGCACCACATCGCCAATGGCCCAAACGCCCGGCGCGTCGGTGGAGCAGAGGTCGTTGACGTATATAAAACCGCGCTCATCCAGATTGACACCACTGTCTTCCGCCAGCAGGCCATCGGTATAGGGACGGCGGCCCACGCAGACGATAAGCTTGTCAAAGGTTTCCTTTTGCTCCTTACCATCCTTGTCGGTATAGGTAACTTCCACTTGTTTCTTCTTGCCCTTGCCTTTAACTTCGGTACCCGTCACCCGGCAGCTGAGGCGAATGTCCAGCCCCTGGCCGGAGAGAATCTTGTAGGTTTCCTTGGCAATCTGCTGATCCATGATTGCCAGGAAATTTTCCATGGCTTCCAGCAGAACTACTTCCGAGCCCAGGCGCTTCCACACGGAACCCAGTTCCAGGCCAATCACACCCGCACCAATGACCCCCAGGCGACCAGGTACGGCATCAAATTCCAGCGCGCCCGTGGAATCCACGATGACATCATTATCAATAGGGGCCACGCCAATATTCACCGGCGTGGAGCCGGAGGCCAGAATCACATTATCCGCTTCCAAGACACTTTTCTTGCCCTCGTTATCGGTGTATTCCACCTTGTGACCCGCCAACAGTTTGCCGGTGCCGTAGAGAGAAGTGACTTTGTTAGCCATAAACAGCGAGGCAATACCGCCGGACATTTTCTTGACCACCTGGTCCTTGCGCTTGATCATCGCCGGCACATCGATAGCGACCTTACCGGTGCTGATACCGTGCTCACCCAGGGCGCCCTGGGCCTCGTAGAATTTGTGCGAGCTGTCCAACAGTGCCTTGGAGGGAATACAACCCACGTTCAGGCAGGTACCGCCATTGATGCCCTTGCCCTGCTTGTCTTTCCACTTTTCAATACAGGCCGTTTTCAAGCCCAGTTGCGCGGCGCGAATCGCGGCCACATAGCCGGCCGGGCCGGAACCAATAACGATGACATCGTACTTATCAGACATAGTTGTTTCCCATTAAATAAAACAAGACCGGCGTTGGTGTTCCGGTCAAATCGTTTTCCGGGCAACCGGTAAGCCGCCCGGAGAATAAGAGTTCGCTATCAGATTTCCAGCAGAATACGCGCCGGATCTTCCAGTAAGTCCTTGATAGCCACCAGGAACTGTACCGCTTCCTTGCCGTCGATCAGGCGATGATCGTAAGACAGGGCCAGATACATCATCGGCAGAATTTTCACCTCGCCGTTGACCGCCATGGGGCGCTCCTGAATCTTGTGCATACCCAGAATCGCCGTCTGCGGCAAATTCAATATCGGGGTGGACAGGAGTGAGCCAAAAACGCCGCCGTTAGTAATGGTGAAGGTGCCGCCGGTCATTTCATCGATACCCAGCTTGCCATCGCGAGCGCGGGTGCCGAAGTCGCGGATGGTGGACTCCACCTCGGCGATACTCATCTGTTCGGTGTTGCGCAGCACCGGCACAACCAGCCCCTTGTCGGTGGATACCGCCACGCCAATATCCTGATAGCCGTGGTAGACGATGTCGTTGCCATCGAGTGAAGCGTTGACCGCCGGGAAGCGCTTGAGCGCTTCAGTGGCCGCCTTGACGAAAAAGCCCATAAAGCCCAGGCGGGTGCCATCATGGGCTTTTTCGAACTGATCTTTGTATTGATTGCGCAACGACATGATCGGGCCCATGTTCACCTCGTTAAAGGTGGTGAGCATGGCAGTGGTATGGGTGGCCTCCAACAGACGCTCGGCAATACGCTTGCGCAGACGAGTCATGGGTACACGTTTTTCCACGCGATCACCTTCCGCCACAGGCTCGGCCGCCGGCTTGGGCTTTTCTTCAGCCGCGGTTTTGGCACTGTCCGCGCGCTCCAAATGGTTGACTACATCTTCCTTGGTCACCCGACCGTCTTTTCCCGTGCCCTTGATATCGGCTGGATTCAGATTGTTTTCTTCGGCCATCTTGCGCGCAGCGGGGCTGAGAATTTTTTCGTCCGCGTCATCACCGGATTTTTCCTCAGCTTTTTTATCCCCGCCCTTGTCCTGCGCCTCATCTTTTTTGCCAGAACCTTTACTGTCTTTATCACCGTCGCCCTGCTCTTTACCCGTGTCGCCACCGGCGCCAGCCTTGAAAAGGGCAATGACTTCATTGCTCTCCACGGTGTCGCCCTCATCCTTGAGAATTTTCTCAATGGCGCCATCGGCCGGGGCCACGACCTCCAACACCACTTTGTCAGTTTCAATATCCACAATCAGCTCATCGCGCGAAACCGCTTCGCCTGGCTTTTTGTGCCAAGTGGCAACGGTCCCGTCCTGTACCGATTCGGGAAAAGTGGGGGCTTTAATATCTGTGCTCATTAGGGTTCCTTAGCCTTCGCTAGTTCTCTTGCCGTGTTCGCGGTTAAATACTCAATGCTTCGTTGATAAAGCGCTTTTGTTCTTCCAGGTGGACAGACGCATAACCGCAGGCGGGTGCGGCTGAAGCATCGCGTCCCACGTAACCCAGGTAGAGTTTCGGGTTCAGGTCGTGCACCACCCGGCGCATATGATGTTGGCTGGCATACCAGGCGCCCTGATTCATGGGCTCTTCCTGACACCAGAAAATGTCCTTGATCTTGCTGAAAGGTGCCAGAGCGACTTTCAGTTCCTCTTCGGGGAACGGATAGAGCTGTTCCAGACGAATGAGAGCCACGTCTTTCTGTTCGCGCTTGTTGCGCTCTTCCAGCAGATGGTAGTACACCTTGCCACTGCAGAGGACCACACGCTTAACCTTGGCAGGATCCAGTTGCTCCTCACCGATGACATTGTGGAAGGAACCGCCCGCCAAATCTTCCAGGCTGGAGGTGGCCAGCGGGTGACGCAAAATCCACTTGGGGCTCATGACCACCAGCGGACGGCGCATGGGACGGATAGCCTGGCGGCGCAGCATATGGAACACCTGGGCCGGTGTGGTGGGAATGCACACCTGAATATTGTGCTCAGCACACAGTTGCATAAAGCGTTCAAGGCGCGCCGAGGAGTGCTCCGGCCCCTGCCCCTCATAGCCGTGCGGCAACAGCATGGTCAGACCGCAGAGGCGACCCCACTTGTGCTCGCCGCTGGTGATAAACTGATCGATCACCACCTGGGCACCATTGGCAAAATCGCCGAACTGCGCCTCCCAGATCACCAGCCCGCCAGGCGTGGTGGTAGCGTAGCCGTATTCAAAGGCCAGTACCGCCTCTTCTGACAGATAGGAATCGTAGAGATCAAAACGCGGCTGGTCTTCCAGCATATGCTCCAGCGGCACGTAGGTGTTGCCATCTTTCTGGCTGTGCAACACGGCGTGGCGATGCGAAAAGGTGCCACGCCCCACATCCTGACCGGTCATGCGCACCGAGAACCCTTGCTCCAGCAAGGTGGCATAGGCCAGGGTTTCGGCAAAACCCCAGTTGATGGGAAGCGCACCGCCGGCCATCTTGCGCCGGTCGTCGTATATTTTCGAGACCTGCCGTTGCAGCACCACACCATCCGGCACTTCGCACATCTTGTGCGCCACCTGTTGCAGCGCTTTGAGATCAAAGCCGGTTTCAGCGGGTGTTTGCCAGTCGTGGCCAATATAGGGGGACCAGTCCACGAACAGGCTGCGATCGGGCTCGGAGACCAGGCCACTGGCGACACTCTCACCGCGATCCAGTGCCTCGCGGTAGTTATCCATCATCGCATCGGCCTCTTCCTGAGTCACCAGGCCATCGGCGATTAACTGCTCGGTATAAAGTGTCCGCGTGGTTTTTTGGGTGCGGATGGTTTTATACATCAAGGGCTGGGTCGCGGAAGGATCGTCGGCCTCGTTGTGGCCGCGGCGGCGATAGCACACCAGATCGATCACCACGTCTTTCTTGAATTCGTAGCGGTAGTCCATGGCCAGTTGAGCCACGAACAGCACCGCGTCCGGATCGTCGGCATTGACATGGAAAATCGGTGCCTCCACCATTTTTGCCACATCGGTACAGTACTCGGTGGAGCGCGCATCTTCGCGGCGGCTGGTGGTAAAACCCACCTGGTTATTGATAACGATGTGCAGAGTGCCGCCGGTGTGATAGGCGCGTGTCTGCGACATCTGAAAGGTTTCCATGACCACGCCCTGGCCGGCAAAGGCGGCGTCGCCGTGCACGACAATGGGCACCACTTTATCGCCCTTGGCATCATCGCGGCGGTCCTGGCGGGCACGTACCGAGCCCTCCACCACTGGCGAGACGATTTCCAGGTGCGATGGGTTGAAAGCCATGGCCATGTGGACTTCGCCACCGGGCGTCATTACGTTGGAGGAGAAGCCCTGGTGATATTTCACATCGCCAGAGGTATCCACCAGTCGCTTGCCTTCAAACTCGCCAAACAATTCCGCCGGACTTTTACCGAAAACGTTCACCAGTGTGTTAAGACGCCCGCGGTGAGCCATGCCCAGCACGATCTCTTTGACACCGTAGTCGCCAGCGCGCTTGACCAGTGCATCCACCAGCGGAATAAAGGCTTCGCCACCCTCCAGGCCAAAGCGCTTGGTACCGGGGTATTTACTGTCCAGATGACGCTCCAGCCCCTCGGCGGCGGTAAGTCGCTCCAGTACCGCGAGACGCTGCTCGTTGGTAAACTTGGGTTTGGAACGCACACTCTCGAGCCGCTGTTGCAGCCACTGTTTTTCCGAGAGGTTGGTGATGTGCATGATCTCCGGGCCCAGGTGGCCGCAGTAGGTCTGCTCCAGGGCTTCGACAATCTCCCGCAGGCTCGCTTCCTCTCGGCCAATAAACAGCGGGCCCGTCTGGAATACGATGTCCAGATCGGCGCCCGTCAGCCCGTGAAAGGCGAGGTCCAGATCCGGCACCTGCTCGCGCTGCATCAGTCCGAGCGGGTCGAGCTTGGCCTGCTGGTGGCCGCGGAAGCGGTAGGAGCTGATCAGCTGCAGCACCTTGACCTGTTTGCGCTCGTGTTCAAGGGAGACGGAGGATGCCACGGTGGGCGAAGCCGAATGGCTGCGGCTCTTGGCCAGCTGCAGGAACTGTTCACGGATAACGGAGTGCGGCGTGTCCTGGGTGACCACGCCTTCGATGCGCGGCAACTTGTCAAAGTATTCGCGCCACTGCTCGGGCACTGCGTTGGGATCGTGCAGGTATATGTCGTAGAGATCTTCCACATAGGACGCATTCCCACCGCTGAGATGAGAGGTGCTCCAGAGTTTCTCCATTATGCTGTCTTGCATTCCAACCACCTTTGTATGGGGATTGTCCGGTCCGGGCGGTGTGCAACCCGCAAGTGGCCGGTTCAGGTGATAACCCGAAACTCCCCTGCTAACGTAAGCTTCCAAAACGCCCCCAACTTGTGATCGGGAGCGCCGCTTGATGCCGGACATTGTATCCGACGTAATTGCACGGCACCCGCCGCAAACGGCGGAGTGCCGTTATTGTTTTCGCTCAGGTTGCGCTTTTCAGCAACATGGAGCGAATATGGCCAATGGCCCGCGTAGGGTTGAGACCCTTGGGGCACACCGCCACACAATTCTGAATGCCATGACAGCGGAAAACGCTGAAAGGATCATCGAGCCGACTCAAGCGCTCTTCGGTGGCCAGGTCGCGACTGTCCACCAAAAAGCGATAGGCCTGCAGCAAACCGGCGGGACCGATAAACTTATCCGGATTCCACCAGAATGACGGGCAACTGGTGGAGCAACAGGCGCACAAAATACACTCATACAATCCATCGAGCTTGGCGCGCTCCTCAGGAGATTGTAGCCGCTCAATGGCCGGTGCGGGCGTATCATTTTGCAAATAGGGCTCAATTTTTTTGTACTGGTCGTAGAACTGGGTCATATCCACCACCAGATCGCGAATAACCGGCAGGCCGGGCAGCGGGCGCAACACCAGCTTGTTCTTTTTCACACACTCGGACAGCGGCGTGATACAGGCCAGGCCGTTTTTACCATTGATATTGAGGCCATCGGAGCCACATACCCCTTCGCGACAGGAACGACGGAAGGTGAGGCTGGCATCCTGTGCCTTGAGCAGTTCCATGACATCCAGCACCATCAGGTCCTTGCCCTCGGTGTCCACTTCATAGGTTTTCATGGAGGGCGCCGAGTCGGTCTCAGGGTTATAGCGATAGACTTCTACTTTCAACATAACGGATAAGCCCTCAATAAGTCCGCGCCTTGGGTTCAAAAGCTTCCCGGGTCTTGGGCGCGAAATTCACGCCGCGCTTGCCTACGCGCTTGTCGCCAGGGAAATACATGGAGTGGCAGAGCCAATTCTGGTCATCGCGTTCCTGGTATTCTTCGC
>CBFGUT010000083.1:0-11976 GCA_965652265.1 uncultured Cellvibrionaceae bacterium
GCGAGTGGCTGCTGCGATGGGCCGATGTGCAGGATGTGTGGGGCGTGGGTTCGCGTATTGCCAAAAAGCTGCGGCCCATGGGCATCAACACCGCCTTCGATTTGGCGCGAGCGGACACCAAGTGGCTGCGCCGGCATTTTTCCGTGTGCCTGGAGCGCACCATAGAGGAGCTAAACGGCATCAGTTGTCTGCCGCTGGAGGACAGCCCGCCCGCCAAAAAAGAGATTTACTGCACCCGCAGTTTTGGCGACAAACTCACCACACTGGACCCCATTCTTCAGGCCACCGCCCTCTACGCCACGCGCGCCGCGGAAAAACTGCGCGGCCAGCACCACCTGGCGCGCACGCTCCATGTATTTTTGCAAACCTCGCCGTTTGATGAACGCCAATACGCCCAGAGCTGCACCGTACAACTGCCCTATCCCACCGACGACAGCCGCCTGATTATCAGCGCGGCCCAGCGCGGCATACGCCACTTGTTCCAGCCCGGTTACCGCTTTTTAAAGGCGGGCGTGGGCCTGATTGATATTCTCGATAAAGCCTACACACAGGCCGACTTCTTCACCCCCGCGCAGTCACCCCGCACCGACACATTGATGAAAATCATGGACGACATCAACCGCAAATATGGCCGCGGCACCGTACACACCGCCGCCGAGGGCGTGCAAAAGAAATGGGCCATGCGCCAGGGCTACCGATCACCCGGCTACACCACCCGTTGGGAAGAACTGCCGCGGATTAAGTGTTAAGAAAGCGTTGCATATGACGCCTTCCCCTCAACTTATCAGGCAGCTAACTGACAGCAAAAACAACAATCCCATGGCAGACCAAAATAAAAATGGATGGCCATCTCTTGTGACAACACCGGAGCTCCAATTTACCGTAAGAAAGTCTTCTCTGCCTGCTTCAATACACTTAAAGCAATAAAACGGCAGGTAAACGCCCAGCGCTGAGTCCGTCTAGGCGATATCAATCCTTTACCCAATCGTCTCCTTCCTTGTGATACTCCTTTTTTACTGCCGCCCAGGCAACTTTGTGGGCGGTTTCCTCGCGGCCAGTATTGCCGCGTCGGGCTTGTGGGTCTTTGTATTGATCCCAGGCGGCGTTAAACGCTTTGCGATAAATCTCCTGGGCGCCAGAGGGAACATTATCGCGCACGCTGTCGGGCAAGTCGGCGTTTTTACTGTAAGGCATAAGGCGACCTCTGCTGCGTATTTATCGACATTACATGGAATGTTTTGAAAATATTACGGAGCACAATGAAAATTTTACCGGGGATCAATCCGAAAGTTGACCTCGAACCAGCGTTAATGTGCCCTGCGTCACTCACTGGCAAAAGCTGTATCACAAAACACGCCAATTTGTAGTTTGGCATGGTTGATGCCCTTCTCTAAGTAACGAAAGTGAAATATGCAGAGGAATACCCTATGAAAATCGGAGCCATTGCCATACCCATCAGTGACTATGTTGTGTCGGGCGAAAGCCTGGCTTCCGCCCACCGAAAGCTCAAAGCGCAGGAAATGCCCGCCCTGCCTGTAGTGCAGGGAAATACTTTGGTGGGCATCCTGAGCGCCAAAGACCTGGCTATTGCCAATTTGACTGAGCCCGCGATTGCAACCAACAGCTCCCCACAAACGGTAGGCAACCTTCATCTCTCCGGCGTGGTCAGCAGCACCGAAGACGGGGATGTGGACGCGCTGATGCTAAAGGCTACGGAAAAAGGCGCTTCTTACGTTGCCGTGGTAGACGAAATCGGAAGGCCAACTGCACTGGTGGATTTATCACCCTATCAGCAACACATTACCCCCCGTTGGTCTTTGCAAACCAACGATGAGATTCTCGACGAATCTTTGAAAGAATCATTTCCCGCCAACGATCCCGCCTCACCCGCTCACTGATAGTTGGCACACAAACCATACGTCACTAAATTATTTAAGTAAGTAATCAGGAGGTAAAGACGATGAACATTAAAGATATTATGACATCCAAACCGGTATTGACTAATCCATCCATCAGCCTGAAGGAAGCGGCGGAAAAAATGGGCAAGGAAGGTATTGGTTTTTTACTGGTGGGTGAAGATGACAAACTGCAAGGCACTCTCACAGACAGGGATATTGTGATTCGCGCTGTCAGCCAGGGTAGAGATACTGAAACCACATCGATTGGTGACATCCTCACCAGCAAGATACTCTATTGCCACGAGGATCAAACGGTGGAAGAAGTGGCCCGCAATATGAGTGATCAACAGGTGCGCCGCCTGGCAGTGGTTAATGCCGAAAAGCGCTTGGTAGGTGTCGTCAGCCTTGGCGACATTGCCCAACACTTGAGCGCTGACGTTGCCGGTCATATCCTGCAGGAAGTCACCACTGAGCGCCATGCGGCCTAAAAATTCCAAGCAATTGCTTTATCGTCTGGGGCTACCTCTGCCCCAGCTTTAGCTCTGTCGGAAGGAGTCACTTTATGACAAGCAACCGCTTTTCAGAGTGTATTGACGCCTGCTACCGTTGCGCCGATGCTTGCGACCACTGTTCGGTGGCATGCTTGAGCGAGGACAATGTTAAGGAGATGGAGCGGTGTATTCGCCTGGATATGGACTGCGCCGCCGTGTGTCGGTTAACGGCGGAGGTGATGGCCCGCGAGAGCGAGTGTCACATATTGGTATGTCGGCTGTGTGAAAAAATCTGTACCGCCTGCGCTGAAGAATGCGGCAAACACCAACATGAGCATTGCCAAAACTGTGCACAGCAGTGTCGGGAGTGCGCTCAGTTGTGCCAGCAAATGGCAGCTTGATCGCCATTGACGGCTCATCAGGCTGGCCTGGCGTCAAGCTGCCAGCCTGTCGTTTGTCCACCCGCAAGACCTGCACCATTTTGAACCCCACGCCCCATCTCAGCCCTCGGCGCTTAACCGCTATTACCACTATTCAAAATTGACCACTCCCTGTATGCTTTTAGCAATTGTCGGTGTCTATAAAGGACAGTGATGTAACCACCTTTTTCTTTCGTCGGGCCCGCTTCATGAAACGGCATTACGATACTCTGGAACGGATATACCAGGAAATCAAGCGCGTGGTGCTGTTGCGCCAGCACCCCATTACCGGGTTACTGCCGGCGAGCACGGCCATTACTTCTCACGGCGACTATACCGATGCCTGGGTACGCGACAATGTTTACTCCATTGTCTGTGTGTGGTCGCTAGGCATGGCCCTGCGCCGCGCCGGCCAACAGGAGCGGGCCGACTATGCGGAACAGGCTACCATCAAGCTGATGCGCGGCCTGTTACAGGCTATGATGCGCCAGGCGGGCAAGGTGGAGCGTTTCAAGCATTCGCTCAATCCGGCCGATGCCCTGCACGCTAAATATGACACCGACACCGGCCTGGCGGTGGTGGCTGACGACGCCTGGGGGCACCTGCAAATCGATGCCACCTCGCTGTACCTGTTGATGCTGGCACAGATGTCCGCTTCCGGGCTGCGCATTGTGTGTACCAGCAGTGAAGTGGATTTTGTGCAGAACCTGGTGTACTACATTTCCAGTGCCTATCGCACGCCGGATTTTGGTATCTGGGAGCGGGGCAACAAGATCAATAACGGCCAAGCCGAGATCAACGCCAGCTCCGTGGGCATGGCCAAGGCGGCCCTGCAGGCGCTGGATGGTCTCAATCTGTTTGGGGCCAATGCCTCCAAGCGGGGTGTTATCCATGTGATTGCCGATGCCGTCTCGCTATCGCGCAATACCCTCGGTGCCCTGCTCCCCCGTGAATCCCTGTCCAAGGAAGTGGACAGCGCCCTGTTGTCCATTATCGGCTTCCCGGCGTTTGCGGTGGGCAGCAGCGAGATTATCACCAAAACGCGCGATGCGATTTTATCCAAGCTCGGTGGCAATTACGGCTGCAAACGTTTTTTGTGGGACGGCCATCAAACGGTCATCGAAGAGAGTTCGCGACTCTATTATGAACATTCCGAACTGGCCAACTTTGAACATATTGAATCCGAGTGGCCGCTGTTTTATACCTACCTGTATTTAAACGCCCTCTTCGATGGGCTGCAAACCACGGCCAAACACTACCGGCAAAAAATTGAATCGCTGATGATTAAAAAAAATGGCTTGGGATTGATTCCCGAGCTCTACTATCTGCCGCAGGAAAATGTCAGCGCCGAGAAAAAACAACCCCACAGTCAAGTCCGCCTACCCAACGAGAATATCCCCTTGGTCTGGGCGCAGAGCCTATACTATACCGGGTTGTTGCTGGACCACGATTATATTGCTCCGCAGGATCTAGACCCGCTGTCGCTGCGCCAGCGTTCCACGCGTTTCGCTCGCACGCAGATTGCCCTGGTGGTATTGGCCGAGGACAGTGACGTCAAGAAGCAATTATCCAGCCACGGCGTGATTGCCGAGGCACTGGATGACATCAAGCCCATCGGTGTACTCACCGCGCCCCACCTGGTGGAAGTCTATACCCACGTGGGCGCCAATGCGGCGCTGGAACTCACAGGCCGGCCCCCACGACGACTGCAAAGCCTGACGTCATCGCACACCTACCGCATTAACAATAATCTGTTTTTGTGCCTGTCTTGGCTGCAAAGCGAAGGCAGTGATTACCGCCTATACGATGGCGAGTTCCTTTCGCAAATGCTGATTGAGGAGATCACTCATATTCGCAAACACTGGGTGGAACAAGAGGTCGCCGTGTTCACCCTGTTGGTGAGGGCCGATATGGCGACAATCCCCGGAGCCGATACCCTGTTTTCCACGCTCAAGCAGTTGCAACTGCGCACTACCCACGAGCATGTCGGTAACGCCTCCGCCAGTCTGGCCCTGCGGGCATCGCGCACGATGCGTCTGATGGTTCCCGAACTGGAAGTGCTGTCCCTGAAGGCGGCGCACACCCCGGTGATGGAAAACCTTCCCTTCCCCGCCGAAACGCTGGTCGCTCCCGCTGCGGCGCTGGTGACCACTCGCAACAGCTCCTGCGCCGAACTGCAAAAGTTGATGCTGACCCTGACGGGAGAATTCCGTCAGGGTGACACTATTGACCATGAGGGAAAGTTAAGCCTGGGAGCCTTCCTGGAAACACTTTACGCCTACGCCCGCCAACACAACCACTGGGCTCTGGCGCGCTTGTGCTTTATGCACTTGCATGAAAACCATCACGACTTGTCGGACAGTTTGATTTTGCTGGCCGCCCGCCACCTGGTAATCGTGATGGGTAGCGGTGGTGACCGGGATTTTACCATCAGCTCGGAATTGTCCCGTCAGGAAATTATCGCGGGCATTGAAGGGGTTTTCGACGACCCGCTGGAACGGGTACTGGCCCAGGAAATTATTATTGCCATCGGTTCCTTGTTACGCACTCAGCCGGCCTTGTTTGAAGGTTTGCGTTCCATATCCCTGCATAATTTTATGCTGTTATGTTCCGAACTGGACGAGCCCAATGATAACCTCACACCTATACAGTGGCTCGCCACCCAGCCACCGGGGTATCTGTATCAACGGCTGCGCCGTGTCTTCAGCGACCAGCGTAAAGTTTTTAAGCAGGGTATGGATTACCAGTCACCCGCGCACTGGGGTGAAGACGTCCTACCCGGCGTGAATGCCGTGGACACCGACTGGTTTGAATGGCGGCAATTGCGCGGTCTGGTGCCCCGTTTTGACGATGACTTCCTCGCGGCCATCTGGAGAAGTCTGGCCCATGCCCCTCGGTTGGTGTTCGGCGACATCCAGAGTGAGGATACCCTGCTCGACTGCGATTTGATCAGAAGTTCCATGACGCCGGGCGAGGAAAGTTTTGCTCAATTGATTGACCAGCAGGTTCAACTGTTACACCCCAGTTATTACAAAAGTGCGGTGATTGAGGCGCTCTACGGGTTTACCCGTTACACCCGGCATCATCCCCAGCGCTATTTCCCGGATACGGTGATTTTTAGCCACTGCCTGGAACATGCCGCCTCCCGCTGGCAGGCGGAAAATCCCGGTCAGGACTGTTCACAACGCCTGCTGGACAGTCTGCTGGAGCAGCCACCCCAAGTGCTGCAAAAGTACCTGGAAGATGAGTTTAACGCCATCAGTGCCGAGCGCCACAAAAGCTGATAACCGACGCTTGGCAACAGCGGGTAATCGCGTCACAATAGCCGCCAGCAGGCCCTCGGGCTCTGCGCACCCTATCACTCAAACGTAAGGAAAACACAATGAGTCCGCGAATCTTTTCTATTCTGCTGGCCGGGGCGATGCTGCTCGGCGTTCAGTTTGCCAGTGCCGAAATTGCAGAGGGCGACAGCCTGCAAACCCTGGTCAACCTGCATCCTGACCCCGAGCGCAAAACCCTGTCGGTGGTGAATTACCAGCTTTCGGGCGATCTGATTCCCGCCTGTACCGATATAAAAGTCACCAAGGTCAATCGCAAGCGCATGCACTTTACCGTCGATGGCCAGGACTATGTGATGGAATACGACCGCAATATCCGCAAAGCGGGCATTGAATTTCAGGACGCCCTGGCTGGCTTTTTTGGCAAAAGCTGTGACAAGCAAAAAATGAACAGCCTGAGCAAGAAAGACAAAGATGGCATCCAAAGTGGCACCGCCGCCGTAGGCATGACCAAAGACGGCATTCTCTTCGCCATGGGACCGCCGCCCCAGCACGCCACCGACAGCCTGGAAGCCAACCAGTGGATGTACTGGATCAACCGTTTTAATCGCCAGCGCATCGAGTTCGACAGTAATGGTGTTGTCACCGCCGTCGTCAACTGATTCCTACCCCCGTCCGCTTCTGCGGGCGGGGGTTGCCCTACCCAGGGAGCCCCTAACACGGTAAAATCGCGCAATTTACGGCGAGACTATGGCGCAGACCGCGCAGGTTATACCTCTTCCCCACTTTCCCGATAGCGTCCGGTGGTTTCGAGCCCTCCGTCACTGGCCACGGCCCGTATGGCTGGATAGTTGCCGTGCCTACAGCCGCCGGGGACGCTACGATATTCTCAGTGCGGCGCCACAGGCAACCTTGACCACCACCGGCCAGGTCACCCGCCTGGTGGGCGCCAGCGGCGAATCCACCTCGACCGAAGATCCTTTTGCACTATTGCGCCGATATTTACCCGAGCCTCACCAGTTGCCTCCAGAGCACCGCCACCTGCCTTTTTGTGGCGGCGCGCTGGGCTATTGGGGCTACGACCTGGCACGCCGTCTGGAAAAGCTTCCCCAGCAGGCTAATCATGACCTGCACCTGCCCGATATGCAGGTGGGGGTCTACCCCTGGGCAGTGGTGGTGGACCACGAGCGGCAGCAAAGCTGGCTGGTGGCACTGGCGGATGTTGACACAACCGAGCTGTTAACCGTTTTGCTCCGCGAACAGGAAGAACAAGAAAATCCCTTTATTATCAATGAGTTTAAAAGTAATCTTGAGAAAAAGGATTACCTTGAGAAAGTAGACCGTATTCAGCACCATATTCGTGCGGGCGACTGTTATCAGGTCAATTTTGCCCAGCGCTTCAGCACCACTTATGAGGGTGACCCGTTCAGTGCCTATCTGGCACTTCGAGCCGCCAGCCCCGCTCCCTTTGCCGCCTACCTGGAATGGGACACTGGCGTCCTGCTCTGCCATTCCCCCGAGCGCTTTATCGACTGTCGCGATGGCAAGGCCCTCACCAGTCCCATCAAGGGCACCATTGCGCGGGGCATAACGGCGGAGGAGGACCTGCGGCACCGGGCGCGCCTGCTCAACAGCGAAAAGGACCGGGCGGAAAACCTGATGATTGTGGACCTGTTGCGCAACGATCTCAGCCGCACCTGCCGTGAGGTGAAAACGCCCGCTCTGTTCGAGCTGCAAAGTTTTGCCAATGTGCATCACCTGGTGAGTACGGTGACCGGGGTACTTAAGCCCGGTGAGGACGCTCTGTCACTATTGCGCGCGGCTTTCCCGGGCGGTTCCATTACCGGAGCGCCCAAAATCCGGGCTATGGAGATAATCGAAACGCTGGAGCCCCACAGACGCGGCCCCTATTGCGGTAGCGTGGGTTACCTGAGTGCCGATGGCGGAATGGATACCAATATCGCTATTCGCACCCTGGTGGGTGATGGGCAAAAACTGCATTGCTATGGCGGCGGCGGTATTGTCGCCGACTCGGACCCCGAGGCTGAGTATCAGGAATCCCTGACCAAGATCAAACTGCTGATGGATACCCTGACCACCCGTTTTACCACGCCCAGATAATCAGCAGCCCCAGCAGGGTCAATACCAGAGCCCATTTGACCCCGTAATAGAGGCGGCGGTTTTTCTTTTTCAGGGACTTGAGCACGCGACTGTAGGCCAGAATGCCTTTACCCAGTTTATTGCCAATACCCGTGTGACTGGCATCCACGTTGTCGATCATAAACAGCCGGTTAAAAAAGCGGCCAAAGGCCCAGTAGGCCTTCTGTACCAGGCCGACTTTGAGTGGGCGATCAATGTCCGTCATCAGGATGATACGGGGCGTGTCGGTGTGGTTGTAGGCGCTGTGCAGATAGGTTTCGTCAAAAATAATACTATCGCCGTCGCGCCAGGTGTAGTGGGCATCATTGACCTTCAAGCCACAACGTTCGTCGTTGGGGGTACTCAGCCCCAAAGAATAACGCAGGGTATAGGCAAATGGATCGTGGTGACGATTCAGCTGTTTGCCGGGCATCAACACCGCGAACAGAGCCAGGTTGAGATTGGGCACTTGCTCCAATAAAGCCATAGTCTTGGGAGCCAGGGTATGTGCCGAGGGAATGCGGTGATCATAGAGCTTGAGGTAAAAACTCGTCCAGCGGTTATCCTTGTAAAAGCTGCTGGCCGGCAGATCTTCCTTGGCGGTTATCAAGCCACCTTCATAGAGCGCCAGAGCCTCGTCGCGAATCACTTGCCAGTTATTCTGGATAACCTGGAGCTCGGGGAAGAGTGCAATATTCAATCGTGGGGTGGTGGGCACCCGGGACAACAGGTAAGCGGGCAGGTTAAAGGGCACCATAAAGGTGGAAAAATCCGAAAGCTGACGTCCCAATGGCAGAGTTTCGCGATTGCGCATCCGTACAAAGGCAATGCAGCCCACATAAATGAGCACCACAACGACAACTAGCTTCATACCCCGGATTACCTTTGCTTATTGTGATTCTTTGCCGTTTCGATGCGCGGCTGGGGCAAGGGTTCCCTTCCCCGTCAAAAAAACAGTGCGCATCATAGCGATTGTGGGCCCACAGGCCAAGAACTCCCTAAAAAAATAGCGATTCCCTGCTTTCTGGGATAAGATGCGCGGCTTTTGACCTGATCCGGACCCATTATGACTTTTGATGATCTCGGCCTTGCGGCCCCCCTGCTGGCGGCCGTGACCGAACAGGGCTACAGCCAACCCACACCCATCCAGGCCAGCGCCATTCCTCTGGTTCTGGCGGGTCACGACCTGATGGCCGCCGCACAAACGGGTACCGGTAAGACCGCGGGCTTCACCCTGCCGTTGCTGCAGCGCCTGAGCCAGGGGGCACGCCCCGGCCCGCGTCAGGTAAGAGCTCTTATTTTGACACCCACTCGCGAGTTGGCGGCCCAGGTGGCTGACAGTGTGCGCACCTATGGGCAAAAATTACCACTGCGCTCAGCGGTGGTATTTGGTGGCGTAGGCATTCACCCGCAAATCGACAAGCTGGCTCGGGGCCTGGATATTCTGGTGGCCACCCCCGGCCGCCTGTTGGACCTGCACCAGCAAAAGGCTGTGGATTTTTCCGCGCTGGAAGTGTTTATTCTGGACGAAGCCGACCGCATGCTGGACATGGGCTTTATCCACGACATTCGCAAAATAATTAGCAAGTTGCCGGCCCGGCGTCAAAGTCTGATGTTCTCTGCCACTTTTTCCGACGAGATCCGCACCCTGGCCCGCACCTTTTTGCACAAGCCGGAAGAGGTTTCGGTCACGCCGCGTAACGAAGCGGCCAAAACCGTACAACAACATATCCACCCCGTGGATAAAAAACAAAAGGCGCCTCTGCTTATCCACTTAATCCAGACAAAACAGTGGTATCAGGTACTGGTTTTTACCAAAACCAAACACGGTGCCAACAAGCTGGTTAAACAGCTGGACGC
Organism: uncultured Cellvibrionaceae bacterium; assembly: GCA_965652265.1. Lineage (GTDB taxonomy): Bacteria > Pseudomonadota > Gammaproteobacteria > Pseudomonadales > Cellvibrionaceae > Gilvimarinus. The sequence goes on from CBFGUT010000083.1 coordinate 10,086, forward strand.
TGCCAACATCAAGGCGCTGGCTATTCACGGCAACAAAAGTCAAAACGCTCGCACCCAGGCACTGGCCCAGTTCAAGGCGCAGAAAATACAGGTGCTGGTGGCCACCGATATCGCCGCCCGCGGCCTGGATATCGAACAGCTGCCCCAGGTGGTTAATTTTGACCTGCCCAATGTGCCCGAAGATTATGTCCATCGCATTGGCCGTACCGGCCGTGCCGGTGCAAGCGGTCGTGCGGTGTCACTGGTCAGTGCCGATGAAATCAAATTACTCACCGATATTGAAAAGCTGATTGGCCGAAAACTGAAAAGAGAAATGCTGGACGACTTCGAACCGGAGCACAGCCTGCCCGAGAGTGCGCCTCGCGCGCCCAAGCCCAAAAAACCAGCGGGCAAACCCCAGAGCCGTCCACAAGGCCAGCGCCAAAACCCCGGCAAACCCGCTAACGCTCAGCGCCGCCGGCGCGGCAACAACCGTGGTTCAAGACCGGCTTAACCCCCTACCCGTCAGACGTCTGTCGTCCGACGTCTGACGCGTTTCTACAAATACTGATCAATATCCACCTCGTCTAACTGGCTGGAGTCCAGATACTTCTCCGCATAGCGCCGGTAGACCCCACTACTTAAAAACAACCGGAACACCTCGATATCCACATGCTCCTCCACCGCCATCTGGTGAAGGATGCGGATGGACGTACTGAGACTTTTGGCCTTTTTGTACGGCCTGTCAGCGGCAGTCAGCGCCTCAAAAATGTCCGCCACCGCCATGATGCGTTCGGGAATGGATAAATCCTCGGCACTGAGCTTGCGTGGATATCCAGTGCCCTTCATGGTCTCGTGGTGAGTGGAGGCGTAGCGCGGCACCTGCGACCACTCCTCGGGAAAAGGCAAGCCCTCGAGCATGCGAATGGTGCTGATAATGTGTTCGTTGATTTTAAAACGGTCTTCTGCAGTCAGGGTACCGCGTGAGACGGATAAATTGTGCAATTCGCCAAGATTGTAGAGGTGCTCGGGAATATCCATACGGATACCCAGGGCGTCATAGTAATCGGCGGTTTTGACACGGGGAATAATATGTTCCGGTCGATCGGCCAGAAGAGGCTCCTCCACCGGCAATACGGGCTTATTCGCTGACAGCCTCTGCTCTTCCACCGGTGACAGCCCCAGCCGATTATCAAAATAGCGCCACCATGTGATGGAGGCCAACCGCCGCAGCCGCTCCACCTTGTCTCTTTCCAGGTACTCGCCCCCAATATTCACCTCAGCCACAAAGGCAAAATCCTCCTGAAGCTGCTGTTGCTCCTTGAGCAGATGCTGCGCATGCTCATCCGCACGCTCGGGCGTTTCCAGTGTTTTCTCAAGGCAGCGGATATGGGCATCCCGCCACAGCACTTCGAAGCGCATGCGCACTTCGTGTATACGGTTGTATATGCACTCCAGTTTCACGCCTTTGTCGACAATATGTTCGGGCACGGTAATCTTGCCACAGTCGTGCAGCCAGGCACCGATGCGAAACTCCGTGCGCTCGTCGTCGCTATTAAAGCGGAAGTGGCGAAATGCCACCTCATCGGATTCTTCCGCCGCCGCTACCAGCATAAGCGCCAATTCCGGTACCCGCGCACAGTGCCCGGCCGTGTATGGCGATTTTTCGTCAATTGCATCGGCAATCAGACGAATAATATCCTCCATCAACTGCCGCAGATTTTTCTCGTGCTGCTGGATGGATTGCGCCATGGCGACCAGCGCACCGGACAGTTCGTCGACTTCCTTGACAAAACTGGGCGTGTGACTCACCTCGCGATAACGCCGCTCCTTCACGAGCGCCGTCTTGCTATGCAGATTACGTATGGGAACTACGACAAACTGGGAAAAAAGCCAGCTGATAGGCAACAAC
>CBFGUT010000084.1:0-11963 GCA_965652265.1 uncultured Cellvibrionaceae bacterium
CTGCGTTCTGCGTTCTGCGTTCTGCGTTCTGCGTTCTGCGTTCTGCGTTCTGCAGGCTATTCTTATAACCGCATTTAATGTAAGGTTATAGCGCGTTAGCAGTCGTATAAGAGAGCGCCTATGCCCCCTATTATTTTCAGCCTCGGTGGTCCCACCGCGCTGTTCGATTCATTGTGTGGGATTCTGGAAGCCGAGCGCGGCGACCTCGAGCAGCGCCAGTTTCCCGACAGGGAGACCTATCTGCGCATTACCTCTTCGGTCAGCGCTCGTCACTGCATCATTCTCGCCTCTTTCACCAACCCCGACGCGCAATACCTGCCGCTGGTGTTTCTCGCCGCCACCCTGAAAGAGCTGGGCGCCCATACCGTGGGTCTGGTGGCCCCCTACCTGTGCTATATGCGCCAGGATACCCGGTTCCACGAGGGCGAGGCAGTCACCTCCAAGCTTTTCGCAAGGCGGTTGTCAGAGGAGGTGGACTGGCTGGTGACTGTGGATCCGCACCTGCACCGCTACCGGCGGCTGGATGAAATCTATTCCATTCCCGCCCTGGCGGTACAGGGCGCTCCCGCCCTGGCTCAGTATCTCGAGACTCAAGAGGAAAAACTGCTGCTGGTGGGCCCGGATATCGAAAGTGAGCAGTGGGTGGCCGCCATCGCCAACACCATTAATCAACCCTATGTGATTGGCCGCAAGGTGCGCCGGGGGGATCGCGATGTGACCGTCACCCTCCCCGACCTCTCCGCTTTTATCGAGCATACCGCCGTTATTGTCGACGACGTGATCAGCAGTGGCCACACCATTCTGCAAACCCTGCACAGTCTGCAGCAAGCGGGAGTGAAACAGGTTGATTGCGCCGCCGTTCACGGCATCTTCGCCGACGGCGTGGACCAGCTGCTCTATACTCATGGCATTCGCCGGTTACTGACCACCAATGCACTGCCCCATGCCTCCAACCACATCGATATTGCACCACTGCTACAGGAGCCGATTATGGAATTGATGACCCGTACCGCCGCTCACCGGAGCCGTCGCGCATGAATATTGTCTTTCTCGGCGGGGCCGAAACCGTCACCGGCTCAAAATTTCTGGTGGAGAGTGGCAACACCCGTATTCTGGTGGACTGCGGGCTGTTCCAGGGCTACAAATGGCTGCGCGAGCGCAACTGGCAGACCCCGCCGGTGGATGTGGATACCCTCGATGCCATAGTGCTCACCCACGCCCATCTGGATCACGCCGGCTATATTCCGCGGCTGTATAAAATGGGCTATCGCGGGCCGGTGTTTACCCATGCCGCCACCCGCGACCTGTGCGGTATTCTCCTGCCCGACAGCGGCCATATTCAGGAAGAGGACGCCCGTTTTTACGCCCGTCACAAACTCAGTAAACACGCCAACCCCGAGCCCCTCTACGACCGCCAGACCGCCGAGGACTGCCTGGCACTGTTTCAGAGCGTGGCCTACCACGAACGTTTTGCCGTGGGCGACTTGCAGATTCATCTGCGCCCGGCGGGCCACATCCTTGGCGCCGCCAGTATCATTATCGAGGCCGAGGGCAAGCGTGTGGGCTTTTCCGGCGATGTGGGCCGCCCGGATGATATCCTGATGTATCCCCCCCAGTCGCTGCCCAAGGAGCTGGACCTGTTGATCCTGGAATCCACCTACGGCAATCGCCGCCACGCCGAGGCCGACCCCTGGGACCAGTTGGCCGAGGTGGTCACCGACACCGTGGCCAAGGGCGGCGTGCTGTTGATCCCGAGTTTTGCCGTGGGTCGCGCCCAGGCCCTGCAGCATATGCTGGCGGTGATGATGGAAGACAAGCGCATACCCACGCTGCCCATCTACCTGGACAGCCCCATGGCCATCGACGTCTCCGCCATCTATCACCGCCACGCCGAATACCACCGCCTGAGCGATGCCGACTGCGAACGCATGATGCGGACCGTTACCTATACCCACAGCGTGGAGGAGTCCAAGGCGCTGGCGGATATCAATTACCCGCACATCATTATCGCCGGCAGCGGCATGATCACCGGCGGGCGCATACTGCACCACATGAAGCGCCTGCTGGCCAACCATCGCACCACCCTGCTGGTGACCGGTTACCAGGCCGGCGGCACCCGCGGTGCGCACCTGTTGGAGGGGGTGGAGTCAGTCAAAATCCACGGCGAATATATTCCCGCCAAGGCGCGAATCGTCATGCTCGACGGTCTCTCCGGCCACGGCGACTGCGTGGATATCGCCGAGTGGCTCAAAGCCTCCGGCCTCAAGCCCGGCCTGCCCATCAAACTGGTACACGGCGAGCCGGAGGCGGCGGACAATATGCGGGTGTATTTGCAGGAGCATCTGAATGTGCGGGTGGATGTGGCGGAGTATCGGTCCATACTCAGGATTTGATTAGAACGGTGAACGGTGAACGGTGAACGGTGAACGGTGAACGGGAAATGCTACAGGGAGAATGGGAGGATGAACGGCAGGCATAATAAGCGCTTTCGGGCGTGGGGGTTTTGGGGACTCTGGTTGTTGACTTTGCCCGCCTTGAGCCAGGGCGCTGAGAACGAGTATCTACCCAACGACCCGGCGGTGTGTTTGATGTGCCACCGGGACGACGGGCCGCTCTCGCCCGGCGACATTCTTCACGGTGCTCACGGCTCCCTGACAGAGACCAGAGGTTGTCAGACTTGCCACGGCCCCTCCAGCGCGCACATGGCCCTGAACAGTGAAGGCGTGCGACCCCCACCGCCGGTAATGTTCGGCGAGGCATTCCCCACCGAACCTCAGAACACCGCCTGCCTCAACTGTCACCAGGCGGCGACCGGCCACCACTGGGCGGGGAGTGCCCACGATTTCGCCGAGTTAAGCTGCAGCAGCTGTCACACGCTGCACACACCCACCGACAAGGCCATGGCCATTGAGGCGGGCACCGACCTCTGTGTGGATTGCCATACCCGGCAACAGGCGGAAATGCTCTACCCCTCCAGCCATCCCCTGCGCCGGGGACAAATGCAGTGCACCGAGTGCCACGCGCCCCACGGCGGACCCGGCCCCGCGGACCTGATCGCCCACACGATTAACGAGCAGTGCTATCAGTGCCACGCGGAAAAACGCGGGCCGTTTTTGTGGGAACACGCTCCGGTGGCGGAAAACTGTCTGGACTGCCACAGCCCCCACGGCTCCAACCACCGCGATTTGCTGCAGGCGCGCACGCCCTGGCTGTGCCAGCAGTGCCATATGGCACCCTTCCATCCCAGCACTGCCCTGAGCGGCACCGGCTTGCCCGGCGAGGCGGCGAACGCCAGCCTGCTGGGACGCGACTGCATGAATTGCCATACCCAGGTGCACGGCTCCAACCATCCCTCGGGATCGGGTCTGACTCGTTAGGGGAGAGACAATGCCATGAAAACATCGTTTGTGGTTGCAAGTCTGCTGATCGCCACACCGGCGCTGCCGTCGATGGCCGAGGTGAGCGGCGAAGTCGAACTGGGCGTGGGCTACCTGGACGATAGCGCCTGGCGCTACGGCAAATACTCTGGGCTGATTGACCAGGGCTTTGAAGGGCTGGTGAACCTCAACCTCAGCAGTCGCTCTGACGACGGCACCTACTGGCGGGCCGGCGGCGAGGATTTGGGCCTGGACAACCGCCACCTGTGGCTGACGGCCGGGCACTACGGCAGCCAGCGCCTGCGACTCGATTACCGCGAGACGCCCCGCTACCTCACCCATAGCGCCCAGACCCCCCTGCGGGGGGCGGGCCTGCCGCACCTGAGCCTGCCCGCAAACTGGCAGGCCAGCGACGCCACCACGGCGGGCATGACTCGCCTTGAAGAGTCCCTGACCGACCTCAATCTGTGGCAGGAGCGACGCACGCTCAAGCTCGATTACCGCCATTTCCTGGACGACAACTGGACCCTCAAGGCCGACTGGCGGCGCGACCGGGTGGACGGTCTGCGCGCTTTAGGCGGGGTCAGCGGCGCCACCGGCGGCAATAACCGCGCCCTGCTGCTGCCCGCTCCCATCGACTATGACACCTACAGTGGCGAACTGTCGCTGGGCTATGCGGGCGATCACCACTACTGGGGGCTGGGCTACTACACCTCGGTATTCAGCAACCACCAGACGCATCTCACCTGGCCCACACCCTATGCGGCCCACCCCCAGTGGGCACCGGGCACCGGTTATCCGGGGGGGGACAATCGCCTGGCGCTAGAGCCCGACAACCAGGCCCATCAACTGCGTCTGCACGGCGGCTATCGCTTTACCGGCACCACCCGCCTGCACCTGGACGCCGCCTTGGGCCGCTTGAGGCAGGATGAGGACTTTCTCCCCTACACCGTCAACCCGGCCCTGGAAGTGAATGCCCCCCTGCCGCGCCAGTCGCTGGATGCGCGGGTGGATACCACGCGGGTTAATCTGCGCCTGACCAGCCGCCCAGCGCGCACCCTCAACCTGGTGGCCCGCCTCAACTACCGGGGTCGCGACAACAAGACACCGCAAGCCGCCTACCAGCGGGTGCGTGGCGATGCCGTGCCGCAGCAAAGTTATGAGGAGGCGCGCATCAACCGGCCCTACTCGCTGCGCGTTACCGACGCCACCACCGACCTCGGCTGGCGTGTGAGCCGCCACCTGCGGCTGGAGGCGGGGCTGGGCTATAACGACACCCGCCGCGACTACAGTGAGGTAAACCAGACCCGCGAGACCAGTATAAAGCTGGGCGCACGCACTACCCGCTTTACGGCGGTGGCCCTGAGCACGGAATACCGCTACCTGGAGCGCCGCGCCGACGACTATGTGGGCAACCGCCCGCTGGTGGCCACCCATGTCCCGGGCACGGTGGGCGAGGAGGATTATGAAAATCACCCGCTGCTGCGCAAGTACACCCTCACCGACCGCGATCGCCACCTCTGGCGAGTGCGCGGCGACTGGTTTGCCTGGCAGCGCGTGAACCTGGGCGCCGCCATCAGCTACCACCGCGACACTTATCCCGAGGCGGTATTTGGCCTCACGCGCTCGACTATGACCTCCTACACGGTAGATATGGGCTATGCGCCCGCGGAACAGTTGCGCCTGAGCGTCTTTGCCAATCTCGACCGCTACCACAATGACCAGGCCGGGCGCAGTTTTCGCGGTTCCGTGCCCGCCGACGCCTGGGATCCGAGCCGCGATTGGCAGGTGGGCGCCGAGGATCGCTATGAGACCTTCGGCATCAACCTGGGGTGGGAGCAAGTGCAACAGCAGTGGCGTGCCCTGCAAAGCCTTGGCGATCTGACCCTGAACCTGTCCTACACCCATTCGCGCGCCACCGGCGAGATCGCGGTGACCACCGGGGACGCTCTCACTGCTGCGCCCCTGCCCGACTTGCGTACCGAGTTAAATACCGTCAGCCTGGAAGCCTTGCTGCAACTGTCGGCGCGCAGCACTCTGCGCCTGGGGCTGGAGCACGAGCACTATCGTCGCCACGACTTCGCCCTCGACGGTGTCGCCCCGGATACGCTAGCCATTATGCTGTTACTGGGTGAAAGCAGCCCGCGCTACGATGTCACCTGGACGACGCTGGCCTGGCGCTATCGGTTTTAACGGAGAGCTTATGCCACGCAAAATTCATCCTCTCTGGGTATGGCTGTTGGCGGCGCTACCAGTACTGCTGGCGCTGCTGTTCAGCGGCCCAGAGGACTTTGCCAGCCCCGGCGCCTGGCTAAACCTGTTGGGACGCCTGACGGGAATTGCCGGTCTGTCGCTGATGCTGGTGGCCACAGCCCTGTGCTGCCGGGTGCCCGGTTTTGATCTGCCCTTCGGTGGGCTCACCAAGCTGTGGCAACTCCACCACCAACTCGGCGCCGCGGGGTTTCTGTGCCTGCTCGCGCACCCGCTGCTGCTCGCCTTTGCCGCCACGGAAGTGTCTCTGGCGGCCGCTATCAACACCCTGTTTTCTCCTGGGGTGGCACTCTGGTTCGGCTGGCTGGCGCTGTTGCTGATGATGATTTTTCTGGCGCCGAGTTTTGCCTTTTTCGGCGCACCCGATTACCAGCGCTGGAAATGGCTGCACCGGCTGAGTGGCCCGGCGGTGCTGCTGGCGCTGCTGCACACCATCCTGCTTACCCGCACCCTGCCGGGCCTCTGGGGCTGGGCGGTGTGGGGTGCGCTGTTTTTCCTGGCGCTGCTTGCCCTGGGCTACCGCGGTGTCTATTCCCGCATTAAGGGTCGCCGACGCTACCGTCTGGAACGGGTGGATACCATCGCCAACAATGTGGTGGAGCTGGTGTTGTCACCGCTGGGCAAGCCACTGGATTATATCGCCGGACAATTCGTCTACCTCACCCCCTTCGATAAAAGCCTCACCCACGGTTACCGCGAGGAACATCCCTATACGTTGTCATCGGCACCGGGCGAGGCGACACTACGTATCGCCATCAAGGACCTGGGCGACGCCAGTCGGGCCATACAAACCATCACCCCCGGCAGCGAGTTGGCCGTGGAGGGCCCCTACGGCGATTTCTTCCCGCGTACGACCCGTGCCGCACCGGAGTTGTGGATCGCCGGCGGTATCGGCGTAACACCCTTTTTGGGCCGGCTGCGCCACCTGGCCGCCACCGGTGAACGCGCCGATGTGCATATGGTGTATTGTGTTCAGGACGAGGCCCGGGCCATTTTTATCCAGGAGATTCGCCAGCTGATGGAGCAGATTGACGGCGCGCACTTGAGCCTGCACTTTTTCTATCAGCAGGGTCCGCTGAACAGCACTTTTTTAGACGCCGAGGTGGCCGACTTCCGCCAGCGCCGTGCCTATATTTGCGGGCCGCTGCCGCTCATTGAAAACGCAAAATCTCTGCTGCTGCGTGAAGGGGTGAGCCAGACGAATATCACTACTGAGGAATTTGTGCTTTTGTAAGTTAAAAATGTCTGAGGTCGGACGCAGAACGATGATGAGCTTAAACAGGGGAAATAAAAGGAGTCCACGATGAAACAAACCGCCTTTGCCGCTTTTATTGCTTTTTGGTCCGCCATCGGCACGCTGCTGGCGGTGCACTCCCTCAGCCCCGCCCCGGTAATGGCGGATGACGGGGAAGCCCGCACCATTACGCTGGAAGAACTGGCCGAGCACAATACCGAGAGCGACTGCTGGATGGCCATTGAAGGCGTGGTCTACGACCTGACTGAGTATCTTCCCAAGCATCCAACACCGCCGGTGATCCTGACCCCCTGGTGCGGCAAAGAAGCTACGGAAGGCATGCGCACCAAAGGCTATGGCCGCGACCACAGCCCCGCGGCCTGGGAGATGCTCAAGGCCTACCGGGTGGGCGAGCTGAAGGATTAAGCACGCACCGACAGCCCCAGCGAAGGCGTCTCTTCGGCAGCAATGCGCGCATAGACCGCCGCCGGTCCAGCCGGTAGGGGTTCGCGTCGCTGCCGACCTCCCTGCAGCTCCCAGGTCTGGGCCGCGGCCCGCACTTGCTCCATGGAGCGGTTCTGAGGCAAAACCTGGACCGGCCGGGTGGGGGACGACAGCGGCTGGAACAGCCCTTCACGCCACTCCGCCTCAATCAGATTAAAACTCGCGGGAGCCGCTGCCGCTCCACCCTGGTCTCTTTCCGGCAGAGAGGTCCAGCCGCGCGAAGGTGCCTGCCCCGCCCCACCGAGCCGGTTGGACGCCCGCGAGTCGCCGGCAATATCGGCCGCCGGGGAAGTGAGAGGAGAAAGAGGCAGAATCATGACAATCTAATCAAAGGTGCCAGAAAGGGCATAAAAGCCAGTATGTTTAATAAGTAGACAGTATAGGTTGTTTTCTGTTCACTGGAAATATTGTTGACCCGACTTTACCTACCGGGCATTGGCTCAGGCTTGGGGCCGCAATAGTCAGATAACCTCACCGGCACAGTAGCCACTGGCCCAGGCCCATTGAAAATTAAACCCACCCAGCCAACCGGTCACATCCAGCACCTCGCCGATAAAGTAGAGGCCGGGCACCTTGTGCGCCTCGAAGGTTTTGGAGGAGATTTCTTCGGTGGCCACGCCACCGCGCGTCACTTCGGCGGTGCGGTAGCCCTCGGTGCCGGCGGGTTGGCACTGCCACTGGTGAATACACTGATAAAGTTGCTCCAGCTCCTGTTTGCCCAGGTGAAAGACGGTTTTTTCCAGCACGGCCTGCAATCCGTGAAAAGCCAGCCAGGCGGTAATAAACCGTCTTGGAAACAGCCGCGACAGCAGATTGCTGAGTTGGGCTTTCTCACCCTGCTGCTGCCAGCGCTCACATTCGCGGCGAATTTCACTGCCGGGCAGGAAGTCGATCGCCACAGCATCGCCGGGGTACCAGTAGTTGGATATCTGCAAGACCGCCGGGCCACTGATGCCCTTATGGGTAAACAACAGCGCTTCGCTAAACGCCTGTGACCGGCAGCCGATACTCACCGGCAGGGCCACGCCCGCCAGCGATTGCACCAAGCTCAGGAGTTCGCCCTTGAAGGTAAAGGGTACCAGTGCCGCCTCGCGCGCCGTGACCTTAAGACCAAACTGTCGAGCGACGTCATAGCCGAACCCGGTGGCGCCCATGGTGGGAATGGATAGACCGCCAGTGGCGATCACCAGTGACTGGCAGTGGATGAGGCCCAGCCCGGTGGCAAGGCTAAAGCCCTCCGTATCCGCAAGGCGGTCGACGCTTTCCACCGGACAGCGGGTATGGATCTCCACGCCCGCCTGTTCACATTCGGCCAGCAGTATGTCCAGGATGTCGCGGGACTTGTGATCGCAAAACAGTTGTCCGGCGGTTTTTTCATGCCATTGCAACCGGTGTTTATCCACCAGAGCGATAAAATCGTAAGGGGTGTAGCGGGCCAAAGCGGATTTGCAAAAGTGCAGATTGGCGGACAGGTAATTTTCCGGCGTTACTAAGTAATTGGTGAAATTGCAGCGACCACCACCCGACATCAGGATTTTCTTGCCCACCTTGTTGGCGTGCTCCAGCACCACCACCCGGCGTCCGCGACGACCCGCTGTGGCGGCGCACATCAGTCCGGCGGCGCCCCCGCCAATAATGACACAGTCGTAGCTTTGCATAGTCGATCGCGCTTTCTGAGGGAGGGCTATGATACGCCAAAAAAAAGCATTGTTGTCGCTTAGGAGCTTATGCGATATAACTGCGCTGCTAAAACGCCTAACAAATATTCACCCTGTAGCTTGGGTAAGTGCAACGCCACCCAAGGATGTGGGTAAGCGCCGCACCACCCCAAATACGCGTTAAGGATAAACTATGCCTGCCGTCCCCAACCCGTTACCCTTGAATTGCCAGAACTGTGAGACGCAATTGAAGGGACCGTTTTGCCATGTGTGTGGACAGGAGAACAAGCACTATCTTCGCAATACCTTCGGTATCCTGGTGGAATTTCTCGGTGATTTCAGCAATTGGGACGGGCGTTTGTGGCGCAGCCTGTTACCGCTGTGGTTCAAGCCCGGGTATCTGAGCCGGCGTTACGCCGAGGGTCATCGCGCACCCTATATTCCGCCGCTGCGCCTTTACCTGTTCACTTCCATTGTAGCGTTTTTGGCGTTTGCCCTGCTGCTGCCCACACCCTCGCTGGACCAGCCACCGGAATTTATGGCCAATAACGCGGGCGAAGGGGCGGGGCCCAACATGGATCTGAATACGGCCCGCATTGACCTGCCCTTGATGAGTGATGATTTTAATCGGCAAATGGAAGAAAAAGTGGTACTGATTACCCAGGAGCCGCAACGCGGGATCGACAAGTTTTTCTCCCTGGCACCACAGATGATGTTTCTGCTGCTGCCAGTGTTTGCGCTGCTGCTAAAGCTGCTGTATATCCGCCGTGGGCATTACTACCTGGAGCACTTGATCCTGGCGCTGTACAGCCACAGTTTCGTGTTGCAACTGCTGCTCGTGCATGCGCTACTCAGTTGGTTGGCCACCAGCCTCTCCCCCTCCCATTTTCTGGTGACGCCGCTGGGCTATCTGACCACCCTGATGCTCTGCGCAATTCCCGTGTATTTGCTGGTTAGCCAAAAAGTGTATTACCGTCAGGGCTGGCCATTGACGGTGCTGAAGTTTTTGTTCACCGGCCTGATCTACAGCTTTATGTTATTGGCCGCCATGATCTGTGCGATGGTACTGAGTGTGCTATGGGGATGAAACGTCTTCCGAGGCCTCGCCTGTCACCGTCTGATTGCGCCCCCGCGCTTTGGCCATATAAAGCGCCATATCCGCACGCTTGAACAGTGCTTTAAAAGTCTCCCCTGACACCCGCTCCGCCAGACCAATGCTGACGGTAATAGGCTGGTTGGGCAGCCGCGCGAAACTGAGCTGGGCAATCTGACAGCGCAGTTTTTCCGCCAGACCGTGGGCCGCCTGCAAGTGAGTGTGCGGCAGCAGTATTATAAACTCTTCTCCCCCCCAGCGGCCGGCGTAGTCGCTGTGTCGCACGCTGCTCTGCAACAGTGGGCCCAGTTGGGCAAGGACATCATCACCCACATCGTGACCGTAGGTGTCATTGAGCGGCTTAAAGTGATCGATGTCTATCACTAGCAGAGACACGGTTGCATCCGCGCGGGAAAACAGCCGCTCTATCGCCGCGTTCAGGCCGTGGCGGTTGAGCAAGCCGGTCAGATGATCGTGCCGAGACAATTCCCGGTAGAGGCGGCTGCGTCGGCGCTCCTTAACCACACTGCGGCGCAATTGCACCAAACCGACAATACCCGCCACCACCCAGGCCACCAGCCAGATGACAATAATACCGCCATACCACTGCTCCTTGCTGATCCAATACCCCACCAGTTCAGCGCTGTGGAGCTGCCCCACATGCTCGCCTTCCACCAGCGGGTTGGACAAGTCAATCCCAAAAGCGGTGACATGTTGAAAATTGGGGCCACTGAGCTCCCGCGCCACCCGATACTCGGCCAGCCACCATTCGGCCACATAGAATTCGTCGAGGCCAATCACGACTTCGGGAAGAAATAGCGTGGCGATATGCGCCTGCATAAATTTGTGCGTCTGCAGGTTGCTCTGCTCGGAAAACTCCGGTTCCCGGTTGCGAAAATAATAGCGCAGCCAGGGGGAACCACCCTGATAGTCGAGATTGAGACGGATGGAATGAAACTGGCTGAGATCAAGCCCTTGGAAATCATCGTTTCCCAGCACCAGGTGGATACCACAGAAGGCCTGTATATGCGACTCGGCCACCTTGCAGCGCCATTTAATCGCTTCGCCCTCCACAAGCTCAACCGCATTGCGCTCATCGGCGTAGACATAACCCTGAGTATTGGCGTCCACCAGCTGCAGGCGGCGCTCCGGCAGGTAATCGTAGGCCATCAGCGCCGCAATAGTTGCCAGCCCCCCCAGCAACAGCCAGAAATACGGCGAGCGAAAAAACAGCCCCAGGGATTTAGAATCAGTCTGCCCGGCAACAGCCATAGTCTGTCCTGATACAAGTCTTACTACCATTTACTCTAGACTATAAAAACCCGGAGTGTTGGCATCTAAACTTATCTTTTCCTTATTACTGAGCGTTTCTTTGCGTCCGCCGCCTGTCGGGCTGCTACACTTGGAGAAACGGTCACCGAGACGAAGCTCACCATGCTGCCTTTCACCCGCTACGCCCGCAATAACCCCATTGCGACTCGCCTGCTGGGTTTGATTGTGCTGTGCAGCTCACTCATTACCCTGATCGCCATCGTCCTGCAGCTCTATGCCAGTTTTAACGAGGATGTCTCCTCGCTGGAGCAGCGGCTGGACCAGGTGCGTGTGAGCACCCTGGCGAGCATCACCAAGAGCCTCTGGGGGTTTGATCAGGAACAGCTGCAAATACAGGTGGACAGCGTGCTGGAAGTGGCCGATGTGGTCCAGGTACAGGTGGACTGGCGCGACTGGAACAACGAGCCGCAATCGCTGCTGGTGAGCAACAATTCGCAAGACACCAAGCCCCTGGATAGCGCCAACAGCAACCGCTTTCTGGTCAAAAAATACGA